>CALXWF010000001.1 GCA_944392285.1 uncultured Alphaproteobacteria bacterium
CTCCGACATTTGGCACATAAGAGGCCCAAATGCCCTTATCTGAGTGCCAATCGGCGCGTACATCAAGCTTTGCTTCTTCAGAATAAAACCAACTGCGAAAATCCGGCAATAAGCGAAAATCCTCAGCCAAGCGCATGCATTCGGAATGATCGCGCGAAAATTTTTCCACGCCCGTCCAAGGCCGCTGCCAATGATAAATCACTTGTCCTTGTCCGCTTGAAAGCAAAGTGCAAGAAGACAGAAGCAAGGCAGAAACAACGGCAATTTTTTGAAGTGATATTTTCATGGTTAAAAATCCAAATTTGCATAATGTTTGGCAGGTAAAATACCGCGAATATTGTCTTTTAAAATATCCTTAAAACTTGGGCGGCTCTTAATTTTTGAGTACCAGAGTTTGGCGTTTTTATAGCCATCCCAAGGCACGTCGCCAAGATAATCAATAACGGAGAGCTGTGCGGCGGCGGCAAGGTCGGCCATGGACAGATTCTCTCCTGCCAAATAATTATTGCGTTCGGTCAGCCAGTCGATATATTCCAGATGAAAATTAAGATTATTTAAGCCGATTTTCAAAATCTTTGAATCGGGGGCAAGCCCGGAGCCGAAACGTTTGTGAATTTTTTCATAAGCAATATTGCGATAAACTTCTTTATAAAATTTTTCGTCAAACCACTCGGTTAAGCGGCGCACTTCGGCGCGTTGCTTGAGGTCTTGCGGCATCAGCGGAATCTCGCGGCTGAGTTCTTCCAAAAACTCGCAAATGGCATAATTGCCGGCAATAACGCTGCCATCGCTTAAAAATACGGGCAAACTTCCGGCCGGATTCAGTTTATACATATCTGCAGACAGATTCCAAGGCTCTTCCTCGCGCAAAACAAAAAGCATCTTTTTTTCGCCCATAATCAGGCGAACCTTGCGAGAAAACGGCGAAGCCGGATGATGTATTAAAAGAACCATATTACCACCTCAGAATAACATTTTGCCAAAGTTTAACAAATAGATATAGCCCGGTCAAGTCTTGATAAACAAACACACCGAATGTTTATTATTTGGCATAATCCGGAGGAACGGCGCCGACATATTCTTGCTCAATTTGGTTAACGGTTTTAATCAGATGTTCCTCAAGTTTTTGTTTGTTTTTAGCATCTTCGCAAAATTTTATCAATCGCGGCAAAAGATATTTGCGGTTTTTTGACATCTTGCTGACGCCGATAAACAAAGGCATATTCCAGATTGTTTGCTTAGAAAAGCTGACCTTGTTGCGCAGCCCGAGCTTTGCCGTGGCAATCAGTCCGGCATATTGGCTGACAAACGCATAATCAATTTCGCCTGTGAAGAGTTTTTCAAAAATCTCATTATAATCCGGCAATTTTTCAACCTGAAAATATTCAAGCTCAGAGGTTACATAATCGCTCAGCCATTCTTTTGAACTGATAGCGCCTTTAAGTTTTCGCAAATCTTCTACGGTTTTAACCTCATCAATGCGTTCCGGCAGCATAATAACCGTTATGGGGTTGTTAAGAATGGCCGGAAAAACATAATCAATACCGTTATAAATTTTGGTTTCATGATAAATACCTAAGATTATATCAATTTTTCCCGAGCGCACTTCCCGCACCAAGGCCGGATAATTATTTTTATAAATATAGCTAAGCTCAAGATTATACAAATTTGCAAAATCAGCCATAAGCGGTTCAAAAATATTATCATAGGGAGAATAGGTGTAGTTTAGGTCCCGCATCTGGCCGATAGGGGCATAGTCAACAAAACCCGTCAGGGTAATAACTTTTTTTGTATCACCGCGTTTGGCGTCATCATTCATATAAACAACCGCCTGTGTATGCGTTGTTGTTAATATAAAAAAGAGTACCAATAACAAGGTCTTGACAAGTTTTTTCATAATAAACCCCTTACCAAACAAAAATTTTTTTGCTAGAATTAAGAAGATATTAAACAAAACATATTAATAAAACTTTTATAAGTTACTTTTTCATGCGGAAGATTTAATGAACGGAATAAAACAATATTCAACTATTGAAGTAAAAACCATGGATCAGGCTTCTCTTGAAAGTCGGGCGCTGATTCGTACGGCTTCGGCATTAAATGCTGTTAAAGAAAACTGGGAAACCAAGAGGGGGGATTTGCCTGAAGCTTTGGAAAAAAATCGCAAACTCTGGACGATTATTGCCAGTGCCATGCAGGAAGAAGATTGTCCTCAGCCTAAAGAAGTCCGCACAAATATTATGAATCTGGCTCTTTTTGTGTTCAAAAAGACCATGGAAGTTTTAGCCAACCCCAATCCCAACGGACTGGGAATCTTAATTAATATAAATATGAATATTGCCAAAGGCTTGACAGAGCATGCCGAGGCCTCTGAAGGTACACAGCCGGAAGCGCCTTCGGAATTATAATTTTTCTATCGCTGTTTTGAGGCTTTGGTTATGAAGCCTCTTTTTTTTATTATAAATATTTTGGCACGCTTTTTGCATTAATAACCTCAGATGTGTGTTTTATAACAGAGGTATAATGTTATGGAAATTAAAGAAACCAACAATATTCTCAATATGATTATGGCAGGCAGAGGAAATGCTCAGTCGGTTCCGTCTTCAAATATTGCTGAAGATTTTGCCGCTTTATTGGCGCGTCCGAATTTTTCGGTAGACGATAAGGGGACGGTATCTTCTGGGGTTGAGGCTTCGATTCGCACATCTGAAAAAGAGATGAAGCCCGCTAAAGATAAAAATGTTGAGCCCCGTCAAAATGACAGAGTTGAAGCGGAAAGAGAGAATAAAGCGCCGCGTGAAGATAAAAAAGTGGCAAAAAATGATGATGCTGCTCCCAAGAAGCATGAAGATAAGGTTTCTGACAATTCACAAAAAACAGAAAACGCACAAGATAAAGTTTCAAATGAAAAACAGCCCGCACGCGTTGATAATAAAAAAGTTGCGGAAAATGTTTCAGAAGGACAAGCCCCTGCGGAAATGCAACAAGGTGAAGCAGCTGATGCCGGAGAGCAGAAAATCAGTGCATATATTATCTCTCTTGATGCTTTGGCGCAGCTTGGCAATATCTTGGTTCAAAATCCGCAAAGCGGTGAATGGGTTCAAACAACCGGTGCGGCATTGGCGGCTGGCTTAATGTCCTCGTCAGATACGATGCCGGTGGTTTTGTCAATGAATGGTCAGCTTGAAGGTGCAATTAATATTCTGCCCTTAAATCAAGAGGGTCAGGTAATGCTTCCGGCCGAATTGGCAGAAGACGGGATGAACTTGCAAGGCTTTACGCCGGTCCATGAGGGTGAAACCTTTGAAATGGCTCTGGCTCAAGCCAATAAAAACGGCCAGGTCGTAGCAGATATGGCAGCGCCGGAAGCCGCTCAAGATGTGGCAGAGCAAATGCTCCCGGCAGAAGAATTGACCGTGGATAACAAAAAAATCCGCTTAAAATTTGATGTCGTTGAAGAAAAAACAGCAGCTAAAAGCTCAGATTTATTGGCAGATACTTTGGCTGTGGAAGAGGTTTTGCAAGAGGCAAAAATTGCCGATACAAATGTTGCCGTAAAAACTGAGCCGGTAAAAACCGCTAATCCTGAAGGGGTTCAAAATCCGATGCTCAACGCGGCTCAAAATATAGCCGGAGCTGCGCAGGTCCAAAACGGAGCTGCCGCAGCAATGCAAACGGTTGCAGAGGTTTCGGCCAAAGCTGTTGCGGCGCCTGCGGTTGAAGCAGGAGCCGGACACACGGCGCAGGCGGTTGTCTCCGGCAGTGAGTTTGTTGCATCGGCCAAGGCAGAGGCTCTGGCTCAAGACAATAAAGCTTCATTTAAAGATGTATATAAAGGCATGAGCCGAGAGGTTGTTGAACAAGTAAAAGTAAATATTACCAAATCTGCGGTAAAAGGCATTGATAAGATAGATGTTCACCTCAAACCTGAAGATTTGGGAAATATTGAAATCAAAATGCAATTAAGCAAAGACGGCAAATTGCAAGCACATATTATCTCAAGCCGTCCTGAAACGATGGAAATTTTACAAAAAGAAATTCAGACTTTGGAAAAGGCATTTAACGATGCCGGTTTCCAAACCGATGAAGGCAGCCTGAGCTTTAGTTTTCGCGAAGATGGCTCTGCTGCGGGTGAGCGTGAAGGCAACAACGCCCTGCGTAATTTCATCGGCGATGTCTTAAGCCAAGAGGCCGAAACAGAAACGGTCGCAGATATGTATACGCTTGAATCCTGGAATGGCAAATCGGGCCTGAATATTCGGGTGTAAAGCAAGAGGAGGAAAACCATGACTGATGTAAGCAGCATTACGGGTTACACACAGACAGGGTCAAGTTCTCAGACCTCATCAAAGCAGTTGTCTGCAGACATGAACACCTTTTTGACCTTGTTGACGACACAGCTGAAGTATCAAGATCCGTTAGATCCGATGGATACGGCAGAATTTACCAACCAGTTGGTACAATACTCCAGTGTTGAGCAGTCAATTCAGATGAACAGCAAGTTAGAAACTTTGTTGAGCTTAAATATCGCCAACTTAGGGGCACAGGCCGTGTCTTATATCGGCAAAGTTGCTCAAGTATTGGGTGACGTTATGCCGCTTGAAAATGGTCAGGCAAAAGCCACCTATACCTTAGACAAGAATGTCAGCTCGGCGGTTATTACGGTAAAAGATATGAACGGCAAAGTTGTTTACTCTGAGCAGGGTAAAATAACGAGCGGTACGCACGAATTTACTTGGGACGGTAAAGATTCTGACGGCAACCAGCTTGAAGACGGCGCATATCAAATCGTCGTAACAACCAAGGTGCCGACAGGGGAAACTTCTGCAACCGTAACCACCACGGTATTCGGTCGTGTTACCGGTGTAGCAAGCGATTCAAACGGCGTTTATATCGGTCTTGGCGATGCCGTAACGGCCAACTTGGGCGATATCTTAACGGTTCGTAATGACAATTATTTTGACAAAGTCCCCGGAGATGGTGACGGCGAGGGCGAAGGTGACGGAGAAGGTGAGGGCACCGGAGACGTCGAAACCCCCGGAGATGGTGAAAACAATGAAAATACTCCAGAAACGAGTGCATAATAAAAAACTTTAGGAGATAAAAAAATGAGTATTTTTGGAGCGTTACAATCAGGTATTTCGGGTCTTGCGGCTCAATCGAGCGCAATGGGCGCGGTATCTGACAACATCGTAAACGTAAATACCATTGGTTATAAAGGAACATCAACTTCCTTCCAAACCTTGGTAACCAAACAAACTTCAAGCCGGCTGTATTCACCGGGCGGTGTTCAACCTGGACCCAAACAGGCAATTAATGCCCAAGGCTTGTTGTCATCGGTATCTTCTTCAACGGCTTGCGCCATCAGCGGCAATGGTTATTTTGTCGTCAACCAGGCGGCTAACCCCGGAGACGGTGACTTGTGGGCTTATACGCGTGCCGGTGACTTTGACATTGATGATAACGGCTTTTTGAAAAATACCGGTGGTTTTTATGCTCAAGGTTGGTCTTTGCTGCCTTATGACGGCAATCCAAATGCCACGGTTGTTAATATCAACGGTATTAACTATATGAAAGCCTACTATGATGCTGACGGCAACACTGTCTATATTAATGATAACATCATAGACGGTCGCAACCTGCAGCCGATTAACTTGGCCACCATCGGTGGTACGGCAACGCCGACCAAACAAATCAGCTTGGGTGCCAACCTGCCTTCAAGCGACAGCATTTATGACCCGACCAATCCGAGCGGCGGCGGCAAACGCACCGTATCTGCCTTGATTTATGACAGCTTGGGTAATGCCAGCAACGTTTCTTTGACTTATACCAAAGAAAGTGCCAACTCTTGGGGCTTGTCAAGTTCCGTTCCGAGTGGGGCAGCCTCTGTTGTCTTGTCAGGTAAAACCGAAAATGTCGGCGATTTAACGTCAGACGTTTATGCCGCAGCAGGTCAGTTAGAGTTTACCTCAATTCCGGCCAACGGCTCAAGCATCAGCATTACCGATGCCGGCACGGGTAAAACTTATAACTTTGTTTTCACCAATGATCCTGCAACCGTAACCGATCCGGACAACTATGCGGTAGACTTAAGCACGGGGATTATATCCGTAAGCGACTTTACACGTGCTTTTGTAGATAAAATTAAGGAGGTAATGCCGTCAGCCGGACGCTTTACCGCAGATGGCGGTAAAGTAAGCATTGTCCAATCCACGGCTGGTTCTGCCTTGGAGATTAACGCCAGCAAAACCTTGGCTTGTGTTCAAAGTGCTGCGAACCCCTTGCCCTCAACCGGCATCCCGACGGGTATCTTCACCATTCCTGAAATTGATCAGGACATTAAGAACTGTGCCCGTATAGACTTTAACAATACGGATTTGGCTTCATATTCCGGCAAAACCTTAGAGTTAGATGGTATTAAATACTTCTTCACCAGCGGTGCGCCGTTAGATCCGGTTGTTCCTCCCGGAAGTGTCGGGGTAGATATTACCGAAGCCATTATTCAACCGGGCGGTACAGATGTTGATGTCGCCAAGATGGTAAGCATTTTGGGTGGTGTCATTAACACCAATGCAACGGAACCCGCCAGATTTGTAGCAAGCGGTACCAGCTTGGAAATTTTGCCTTCATCATCAGGTGGCAACATTGCCATTGATACCACCGATTTGGGAACGGCCATTAACGGTATTGTTCGTGATCCGACAACTGAACAATTCAAGAGCATTCAGGCTTTTGACGGCACGTTAAACAACACCTTTAAGGTTAACGGTACGGATGTTGAAGAAGGCTCATTGGTTCCGGCAGTTCGTTTTAATGCTGACGGTACGCCCAAATACTTCTTCGTTGATGATATGGCCATTGAATGGGCAAACGGTGCTCAAAACATGAACAATGACCCCAATCACGGCAACTCCATCAACCTGATTATGGGTAATGTCGGCACCAATGATGGTTTAACCCACCTCTCGGGTAACTTCACCACCAACTACATCAAACAAGACGGTGCCAAGTTCGGTAGCTATTCAGGTGTCAGCATTGACTCTTCCGGTGTGGTTACGGCTTTGTTTGACAACGGTGAAACTCGTCCGATAGCCATCTTGCCTTTGGCAACTTTTGCCAACCCCAACGGCATGGAATCTTTAACCGGTAACGCTTGGATTGAAACCGACTATTCCGGCCAAGCCTTGTTAAAACAAGCCGGAACTAACGGCGCCGGCCAAATCACTTCCAACGCTTTGGAAAGTTCAACCGTTGATTTGGCAACCGAGTTCTCAAACATGATTGTTACCCAACGTGCATATTCTGCCGCCACCAAGATTATCACCACGGCAGATGAAATGCTCGATGAACTCACCAGATTAACTTAAAGATTATAAGTGAAAGAAATTATTATTCGCTTCCTAAAGTTTCCCGCCTCAGAACGAGGCGGGTTTCGCTTATTTAAATTTAGACAAAAAATGAAGTGTCCAGTAAATATATACTTTTTGCAAAATAGTTGCTTTGAAGGGCATGGTTTTAATTGTTGTCATTATCCTGATTAGGTAAAATTAGAATTGGCTTTAGTTTTAATTATTAAGGATATCGGTTATGAGAAGCTTATTGATGATAGTAATGTTTTCCGTGGGAATGCTGTTTTCAGGCGTTTCTGTGGTTCAGGCTCATAATGACACATTCTTTAATTCACCACACGAATTAGAACTAAAGCCGTCTTCTCTGTTATCGGGAGAAGGAGTTAAATTAGCGAAGTCGTACTGGTTAGGCGGAGCGGATATCGGTCTGACGTTTAAGGGGGATGACGGCAGCACCATCTGTCGTGCGATGGGCTATACGACTGCCAGCTGTACGCCGCCTCTGAGCATTAGCAAGACCTGTTCTTATGACAAGAGTTATCATATGTGCGGCTGCGACAGCGCCATTTACAGATACAATGATGAGAACTGCCCGTACGGTTC
>CALXWF010000002.1 GCA_944392285.1 uncultured Alphaproteobacteria bacterium
ATTTTTAGTCACGTACCACTTTGTACGCTCAAAAAATTTTTTCTCAATTCTTATTACTCCTCTCATTCTCCAAGTTTTACGGAAGAGAAAGCTCAGTTATAACTGAGCTTTTCTTATTATTTACGCAGGCTATCCGCAGTTTTTGTTTCCAATCACAAATCCCTTTTATTCTTACTTCTATTACCCTCGTATAACGGCTTCTAATCTTGTGTTTTCGGAAGGGGAGATATTTTTGTCTGTTTGTTTTGATGGTATTAAAAAAATCCGCCTAAAAGGCGGGTTTTTATTGGGGAGTTTGGGAATTTTAACTGGCAACTTCTTTGATGATGTCTAAAAAGTGATTACGCGGCGGTCGGGTGGTCATTTCTTGGGTTGCTGCTTCTTGGTAGTAAAGCGTTGTAAATAATCTGGTGGCCGAGGTAAGGCCGAAACTTGGGTTTTTATTATTCTCTATTGTTTCCAGAAGTTTGTTTTTTGAAATATTTTCACGATTGCATATTTTTTCTAAGGCTGCCCATTCTTTGCAGCAAAGACGCATGCTGGTCCTTCTTTTGTTGACCATAATTACTTTGTTTATTAATTTTGTCATTGCATTTCTTCATAAATTAATAATTGATAATTGTCTTGTATTATAATCAAAAGAAATTAAAACACAACTAAAAAATTTGGCTATTTTATAAAATAAACTCTCAAGGGTGAATTCTTAGGCTTGACAATTTTGTAAACTATTGCTCTACTATCCTTAGTTTCGGCTGCTTGCAGGGCTTATAAGCAGGAAACTTTCATAAACCGAGCCGGGTTGATAATATAACATAAGGATATGTGTATATCTCTCAGGCTCCTGTTATAAGGAGTTTTTTTATGTCAGATTATAAATACAAACATGGTCTGTGCGTTATGCGGGCGCAACCGTTTCATATCGGTCATGATAAAATCATTAAAAAAATGTTGCAGCAATGCGAAAAAGTCACAATTATTTTGGGCTCAATTCAGGAACATGGAACAGAGCGCAACCCTTTGACCTATAGCCTTCGCAAAAAAATGATTCAGAATGTTTATCGTAACAGTCCGGATTACCCAAGATTGAGGGTTATCGGCTTGTTTGATATTAATAATCCGGCCGAATGGGCAGATTATGTCCTCGATTTTTTGAGCGAAAATATACCTGATTTGCCACGACCGGATGTTTATTTCGCCGGTAGCAGCTATGATGCGCATTGGTTCAAACATGCTTTTGAAAATATTGAGATTGTCGACAGAACGGCGCCGGATTTTCCGTTTGTTACCGGCACCATGCTGCGTGATATGCTTAAATTCGGCGATAAACGTTGGCAAAATTTTATCCATCCGGAAAATTATGCTTTGATTGAAGAAAATTTTTATAAGAAAAAAGCCGTTATCTAAGGGAGAGATATCATGCAGCATATTTGGAATAATCTTAAAGATGGCTTAAAAAATTATATGCGTGCCAATGGATTTTCTCAAGTTATTCTCGGCCTTTCCGGCGGCCTTGATTCTGCCGTGGTCGCCGTCTTGGCCGCAGAAGCTTTGGGCGGAGAAAATGTTAAGGCGATTATGATGAAAACCAAGCATACCTCAGATCTTAGTCTGCAGATTGCACGAGAAATCGCCGACTTAAACGGGCTTGACTATCAAGAAATTGATATTGAACCTTTGATTGCAGCGCAAAGCACTTTTTTAACGGCGTTTTTTAAGGAAAATCCGCATAATATTGTTTTGGAAAACTTGCAGGCCAGGCAACGCGGGCTTTTGTTGATGGCTCTTTCCAATCAAACCAATGCCTTGGTTTTGGCATGTGGAAATAAGTCTGAAATTTTGACCGGATATTGCACTTTGTATGGCGATACCTGCGGCGGTTTGGCGCCGATTGCCGGTCTTTATAAATCAGAGATTTTTGCTCTGGCTCGTTGGCGTAATTCGCTTTCCAAGGTCTTGCCCGAAGCGGTTATCTCGCGTGTACCGACCGCCGAACTTTCGGCCAATCAAAAAGATGAAGACAGTTTGCCGCCTTATGAGGTGCTCGATAAAATTCTTAAGCAGCTTGTTGATGAGGGCCAGACACCGCAAAAAATCATCTCTTGCGGGGGGAATGCTCAGATTGTGGTCAAAGTTGAGGCTCTTTACCGCCGTTCAGGGTTTAAAAGGGAACAATTGCCCAAGGCTTTAAACCCTTTTTAGACTCGAATTTAAAAATTTTGTCAACCAAACGCAAAGAGAGTCTGAGTCTTAATTTGCGCGGATAAAAAAGTGCAAAATTTTGCATTTTTTTGCTTGCATATTAATTTTGAATATGTTACAAAGTGCCCACAATGACTGTGTGCAGACGTAATTTGCGCCGTCAGTGAAGATATAAAACATACCGCAAAAGGTTATATCCTAACAGTTTGCAGAGTTTAACATTTAGATGGCAGGTTTGACATCAGGTCGGATTTTGCCGTCTAGCTATAAGGTAACTATTAAAATGATGGATACACAAAATATAAGAATTCGCCTCAAGGCTTTTGATCACCGTTTGCTCGATTTATCTACCAAAGAAATCGTGCACACTGCCAAAAGAACCGGGGCTAATGTCAGAGGTCCCATTCCTCTGCCGACTCAAATTGAGAAGTTTACGGTTAACATGTCTCCGCACGTAAATAAAAAGTCTCGTGAGCAGTTTGAGATCAGAACCCACAAAAGACTTCTTGATATCGTAGATCCCACACCGCAAACCGTTGATGCTTTGATGAAGCTTGATTTGGCTGCCGGTGTTAATGTAGAGATTAAACTCTAATTTTGAAGTAACAATGTTGGCCTTTTGAAATATGATTGGTCAACCAATTGAAAAGGAAAAATAATAATGCGTACGGGTCTAATCGCCAAAAAACTTGGAATGTCTCGCATTTTTGAAGCTGACGGAACTCATGTTCCCGTTACGGTTTTGAGCGTTGACAGTCTGAAAGTCGTTGACGTTAAAACCATGGACAGAGACGGATATACTGCCGTACAACTCGGTACCGGTGCCATTAAGGCTAAAAATGTATCTAAGCCTCTGAAAGGGCATTTTGCCAAAGCTAACGTAGAACCGAAAATGAAATTGGGCGAATTCAGAGTTTCTGAAGATTGCTTGCTTTCAGTCGGTGATGAGCTGTCTGTTGAACATTTTGTTCCCGGTCAGTATGTTGATGTTTGCGCCACTTCTATCGGTAAAGGTTTTGCCGGTGTTATGAAACGCCACAACTTTGCCGGTTTGGAAGCCACACACGGTGTTTCGGTTTCTCACCGCTCACATGGTTCTACCGGACAAAGACAAGATCCCGGTAAAGTATTTAAGGGCAAAAAGATGGCCGGTCACTTGGGTAATGAAAGAGTTACCGTTCAGAATTTGAAGGTTGTTGCCGTTGATAATAGCCGCGGCCTGATTATGGTTAAAGGTGGTGTTCCGGGTGCCGAAAACGCTTGGGTTCGCATTACCGATGCCGTTAAAAAGACAGCAAAAGTTGAGCTGCCTTTGCCTGCCGGTCTGAAAAAAGTTGATGAACCTGTTGCAGTTAAAGCTGAAGAGACTTCAGCTGATAATGCATAAGTTATAAGGATTAAAGATTATGAAACAGGACATCTTAAATTTAGATAACCAAAATGTCGGTTCCATTGAGCTTCCGGAATCTATTTTCGGTTTGGAAGTTCGCGCCGATATCTTGCACCGCGTAGTCGTATGGCAATTGGCCAGACTGCAGTCGGGTAACCACAAAACCAAAGGCCGTTCCGAAGTTGCTTTGACGCCGGCCAAACCTTTCAAACAGAAAGGCGGCGGTCGTGCACGTCAGGGTTCTCGTAAGGGTACTCAGTTTAGAAAAGGTGGTATCGTGTTTGGTCCGGTCGTTCGCGATCATTCACATGAATTGACCAAGAAGTTTAGAAAACTTGGTTTGAAAACTGCTCTTTCGGCAAAAGCCAAAGAGGGTAACCTTGTCGTTATTGACGAAGCAAAATTGTCAAGCCCCAAAACCAAAGATTTGAAGTCCAAACTTCAAGCTTGCGGCCTGAATAATTGCTTGTTCATTGACGGTAAGGAAGTTGACATGAACTTTGCCTTGGCGTCCAGAAATATTGCAGATGTTGATATTCTGCCCACTATTGGCGCCAATGTATATGACATCTTAAGAAAAGACAAATTAGTGTTGACTAAAGATGCTGTTACTTGCTTGGAGGACAGATTAAATGGCTAAATCTAAAAATACAAACAATGTAACTGCGAAGATGTATGATACCTTGCTTCGTCCGGTTATTACCGAGAAATCTATGGTTTCTTCTGAGGCCGGAAAAGTTACTTTCTTAGTACCTTTATCTGCTTCTAAAGACGAAGTTAAAGCTGCCGTTGAAGCTATCTTCAACGTTAAAGTAAATAAAGTTAATACTATTCGTCAGTTTGGCAAGGAAAAACGCTTTAAGGGTATGATCGGACAACGTTCTGATTATAAAAAAGCGGTTGTTACACTTGCCGATGGTCAAAATATTGATGTTACAACAGGAATATAAGACATGGCTTTGAAAAATTATAAGCCCACATCTCCGGGGTTGCGTCAGCTCGTTATCGTTGATCGTTCCGAGCTTTATAAAGGGGCTCCCGAGAAGTCGTTGACATTCGGACTTACAAAGTCTGGTGGGCGTGATAACTTCGGACACGTTACAAGTCGTAAAATCGGTGGCGGTCACAAACGCAAATTCCGTATTATCGATTTCAAACGTAATAAATTTGACAATGAGGCAACTGTTGAGAGAATCGAATATGATCCTAACCGTTCGGCTTTTATTGCTTTGATTAGCTATGAAGACGGCGAAAAGGCTTATATTTTGGCTCCGCAAAGATTGAAAGCCGGCGATAAAATTATTTCTTCGGCCAAAGCCGATATTAAGCCGGGTAATGCCATGCCTCTTAAAAACATGCCGGTCGGCACGATTTTACACAACGTTGAGCTCAAAGCCGGAAAAGGCGGCCAATTGGTTCGCTCTGCCGGATGCTATGCTCAGTTGGTAGGTAAAGATGCCGGTTATGCTCAGTTGAAATTGAGTTCCGGTGAATTAAGGGTTGTTCGTGAAGAATGCTTGGCTACGGTCGGCGCTGTTTCCAACCCTGACAACCAAAACAAGTCTTTGGGTAAGGCCGGACGTTCACGTTGGCTCGGTATCAGACCGGTTACACGTGGTGTGGCCATGAACCCGGTTGATCACCCGCATGGTGGTGGTGAAGGTCGCACATCCGGCGGTCGTCATCCTGTTACGCCTTGGGGTAAACCGACTAAAGGCTTTAAGACTCGTTCTAACAAGAAGACGGATAAGTTCATTATGAGAAGCCGTCATGAAAACAAAAAGAATTAAGGAGGAAAGCTAATGACACGTTCCGTATGGAAAGGCCCTTTTGTTGATGGCTATCTTCTGAAGAAAGCTGAAAAAGCCAGAGCTTCGAATCGTAATGAAGTAATCAAAATTTGGTCACGCCGTTCTACGATGTTGCCGCAGTTTGTCGGTTTAACATTCGGCGTTCACAACGGCCACAAATTTATTCCGGTCTTGGTTACCGAGGATATGGTTGGTCACAAATTCGGTGAATTTGCTCCGTCCCGTACATTCTACGGTCACGCAGCTGATAAGAAAGTTCAGAGAGGTTAATTATGGGAAAATCTAAAGACGCAAGAAGAGTAGCCGCCAATGAAGCTATGGCTATCGGCAACTCGCTCCGCACTTCTCCCCGTAAACTGAACTTGGTTGCCGAGTCAATTCGCGGTTTGAGCGCTGAAAAGGCTGTTGCCGAACTCAGCTTCTCGAAGAAGAGAATCGCAAAGGCGGTTTTGGCTGTTTTGAACTCAGCCATTGCCAATGCTGAAAACAATCACCAATTGAACATTGATAAGCTGGTTGTCAGCCGTGCTTATGTGGGCAAAAGTTTAGTTATGAAACGCATGCACGCCAGAGGTCGCGGCAGAGGGGCTCGCGTATTGAAACCCTTCTCCAACCTGACGATCATTGTTTCTGAGCGTGGGGAGTAAATTAATGGGACAAAAAGTAAATCCTATCAGTCTTCGTTTAGGTGTTAACCGCACTTGGGATTCTCGTTGGTATGCTGATGAAAAGTTTGCCGACTATCTCCACGAAGATACAAAAATTAAAGAATTCTTGAAGGAAAAATTGGCTCAGGCCGGCGTTAGCAGAATCGTTATTGAACGTCCTGCTAAAAAAGCCAGAGTAACCATTCACTCTGCCAGACCCGGTGTCGTTATCGGCAAAAAAGGCCAAGATATCGAGAATTTGCGCAAAGAAATTCAGAAAATGACCGATTCAGAAGTTCAATTGAACATTCTTGAGGTCAGAAAACCTGAATTAGATGCTCAGTTAGTAGCAGACAGCGTTGCTCAGCAGTTGGAAAGACGTGTTGCTTTCCGTCGTGCCATGAAACGCGTTATGCAGTCAGCTTTGCGTTTGGGTGCCGAAGGTATTAAGGTTAGCTGTTCGGGTCGCTTGGGCGGTGCCGAAATTGCTCGTACCGAGTACTATCGTGAAGGCCGCGTGCCTTTGCACACTCTGCGTGCTGACATTGATTATGCAACCTCTACGGCTCACACAACGTATGGTGCCTGCGGCGTAAAAGTTTGGATCTACAAAGGCGAAATTATGGCCCATGATCCGATGGCCCAGGACAAAAAATTAGCCGAGCAGAAGTAAAGGTAGAAAAAGATGTTAAGTCCAAAACGTGTAAAGTTCCGCAAACAGCATAAAGGCCGCATTCACGGCTTGGCCAAAGGCGGATCAGAATTAAGTTTCGGTTCATTCGGCTTGAAGGCTTTGACTCCGGAGCGCGTAACGGCTCGCCAAATTGAGGCTGCTCGTCGTGCCATTACCCGTGAGATGAAGCGTTTGGGTCAATTGTGGATCAGAATCTTCCCGGATGTTCCCGTGTCGGATAAACCCGCCGAGGTTCGTATGGGTAAAGGTAAAGGTTCTCCCGAATTTTGGGTAGCCAGAGTTAAACCGGGCCGCATTATGTTTGAGGCCGGCGGTATCGATGAAGAAACCGCTCGTACGGCTTTTGCTTTGGGTGCAGCCAAACTTCCGGTTAAAAGCAAGTTTGTAAAACGTCTGAACTCAGATAAGGGAGAAGCATAAGATGGTAAAAACTAAAGATCTTCGTGCTATGACGATTGATGAACTTGAAGCTAAATTGCTCGAAAATAAAAAAGAACAATTTAACTTAAGAGTACAACAATCTACTGGACAATTGCAAAATACTGCGGTAATAAGAAAAGTCCGTCGTGAAATAGCAAAAATCAACACGCTCATTGCTGAGCGCAAGAAGAATAGTTAGGAGAAAAAGATATGCCTAAAAGAATTCTTCAAGGTGTTGTTGTTAGTGATAAACAGGATAAAAC
>CALXWF010000003.1 GCA_944392285.1 uncultured Alphaproteobacteria bacterium
CGACTCCAGGGTCTCTTTATGTTATTTTGTCTGCTACGCAGAAGTTATGGATCCTGAATGTGTCACAGCCTGTTGGGACTGGCCTTCAGGATGACAGTATAGGGGAAAGGGACTGGCCTTCAGGATGACAAGAAAAAGATAAGGGCGGGGCCTTCAGCATGACAGAGAAGGAACAAACCTTTGGGTGACAGCTCAAAGTTAAGATTGTTGATCTTGAGGTGTTTGTGTCTTGTTAGTATTTTGGGGTGTTACGGGTGGGGTAACGCGGATGGAACGAAGCTGGTTTTTGCTGCGTTTGAGAACCTCAAATTCAAAACCCTCAAAAATAAATTTTTGTCCTTCTTGCGGAATTGAGCGGGTGGCATCCAGCAAATATCCGGCTAAGGTTACGGCATTTTCATCATTTAAGTTCCAATTATAGCGGCGGTTTAGGTCGCGCAGGGGGAGTTGTCCGTCTATTATCAGGCTCTTTTTATCGGCAGATTTTTTGATGCCGATGAGGTCTATGGATTCAATGTCGGTTTCGTCATTAATATCACCGACGATTTCTTCCAAAATATCTTCTAAGGTGACAATGCCCTGCAAGTCGCCATATTCATCAACAACAATGGCAAAATGTTCGCGTCTGGCGCGGAATAATTGTAATTGTTGCAACAAGGTGGTGGTGTCGGGAATAAACCATGGTTTGCTCATGAGTTTTTTGATGTCTATTTCTTCAAAACGGCCTTGCTTTTCAATGGCGGCTTTTAGTAAATGTCTGACGCGAATGACACCGACAATGTTGTCAGGCTTTTCTTGATAAAGCGGAACTCTGGAAAAAGGACAATCTATCAGCTTTGAAATTATCTCGGCCGAGGGGGTGGATATGTCTAATGAAAACAGATTTTTGCGGTGGTTCATGACATCGTAAACCTGAATTTCATCCAAATCTAAGACGCTTTTAAGCATTTCTTTCTCTTCGGGGGCGTCTGCATGATTCATGGCGCCGCGAATCTCCGAGATTATCTCTTCATCTGCCGAGGCGGTGTTTGAGCGCCGTTTTTGCATATATAGCGCAATGCCTAAAATGATGACGGCTAAAATTAAAATCAGCATAAATATCAGATAGCTTAAAGGCGGCATGATTTTACCTCTCGGTTAAATAGCTGTTGATGGCGTCTATGACGCGGTTGACGGTGAGGTCTACTTGTTCTTCTTTGGTTTCTACCACAATGTCGGCTTGTGAGTAATAGGGATATTCATCACAAATATATTTGGCAAGTTTGCTCTTTAGCTCTTCATCAGAGCCTTTAAGAAACGGGCGGTGCTTGCGGCCGGCCGTGCGGTTGTATAAGGTGTCAATATCTGCCTTGAGCCAAATGGTAATGGCTTTTTCTTTGGCCAGAGCTCTGGTTTGCTCAGCAACAAAAGAACCGCCGCCGGAAGCCAAAATGCAAGGCTCTCCTTGTAAAAGACGTTTCATCACACGCATTTCTCCGGCACGATACTCGGTTTCGCCAAAGCATTTGAGAACATCTACCAAAGACAGGCCGGAGGCTTTTTCAATCTCTCGGTCGCCGTCAACAAAGGGTAAATTTAACTTCTTGGCCAGACGTTTGCCGACGCTGGTTTTGCCGCTGCCCATTAAACCAACAAGTAAGATTATCTTATCAAAATTTTTTATCATTTTACTTTTCTGTTTTATTCTTTATGCTATTATGCAGTTAAATCATAACATCTATTAAGAAGGTTATATAACATGAAACAGAAAAAATCAAAAACATTATTTTATGTCTTGGCTTTGTTGGTAATTGTTGCTTTGGCTTTCTTGGCCACGCGTGAAGCCCCCATGAGCCAAGAACATGTTGAAGAATCTTTGCCGGTCAGCTTGACCGCCGAATAAGATGTCGGCCTCAAAAATAGAGGATTTTTTGCAAATGATGGCTGCCGAAAAAGGCGCGGCAGCCAATACGCTTGCCGCGTATGAACGCGATTTGAACCAATTTGTGATGTTTTGCGGTGATGCGTGGCAAAAAATTTGTCCGCAAGATGTGGCCGCTTTTATCAGAGATTTGACGGCTCAGGGAATGTCTGCACGGACAATCGCCAGAAAACTTTCGGCCCTGCGTGAGTTTTTTAAATTTTTGTTTTCAGAAAATGAGATTAAAGAGAATCCAACCCTTAATTTAATATCTCCCAAAAGGGAAAAGCCTTTGCCAAAATTTTTGAGCGAAGATGAGCTTAGATCTTTAATTGCCGCAGCTACAAAAAAACAAAGCCCGCATCAACGCCGAATCGCCGTGATGATTGAGTTGATGTATGCTTGCGGTTTGCGTGTTTCAGAATTGGTTGGGTTGCCCGAAAATTGTATTAATTTTGATAAAAAACAACTCCTTGTTCGTGGGAAAGGCAGCAAAGAGCGCCTTATTCCCGTGGCCGAAAGCGCCTTGGAACAAGTGAAAGATTATTTGACTTATCGGGATTGGTTTTTGAAAAAAGGGCGCAAGTCTATTTGGCTCTTTCCGTCAAAGACTTCAGCCTCGGGGCATTTGACTCGCGATATGTTTTTTAAGCAACTTAAAGATTTGGCAAGAGAGGTCGGAATCGAGGCAAAAAGAATTTCGCCTCATGTGTTGCGCCATTCGTTTGCCACGCATCTGCTGAACCATAATGCCGATCTGCGTGCCGTACAGAAAATGCTCGGACATGAGGATATTGCCACAACAGAAATTTATACACATATTATTTCAGACGATCTGATTAAAAAAGTGCGGGATATGCATCCTTTAAATCATCTGAAATAACGAACGAGAAAAAGGCTTTTAATTTATTTTCCAATATGCTGGATCAATTGCGGGAAAAAACGACCTTTATTCTCTGTCGCACGCAAATTCAGACAGATGCGGCCGATGCTTTGGCCAGCCGTGAGGTCCGTCATCGCAATGTCCGGGAAATTCATGAACGTCCGCAAAGTCTGGTCGGAAACGAAGCACCGGAACCTGAAAAGAATATTCCTTTCAAATATTCTCAGCAGGCGGTTGATCCCCAGAACCCTGCCACCTGGGGTAAGGTATCGCGCAATGATCCCTGTCCCTGCGGCAGCGGCAAAAAGTTCAAGCATTGCCACGGAAAAGTAGCGTAAAGAATATCCCCGAATTTTTCGGGGATATTCTTTACGGCAATAAATTTTGAAACGGTGATCACTGGTATAAAACAATTTTATATCAAATATTTATATCTGTTCCAAAGTAGATTATGTGTAACAAATGGAATAAACCTCGTATAATTACGGTTGATATTATTACGGAACGAAAATAGAGACGCCGCAAAACGTCTCTATTTTCAATTCCGCTATCCATTTAGATAAGATCAAAGTGGTAAGGCATACATCCGTTATTAAGGCTTCCTTGAAATACCTGGCTATCTAATATTTCACGATAGTTCAAAGCAAATGGAAAGTCCCAGAGGTTCGTTCCGCATTTGAAGGAACCGATAACCGGACCGCTGCTGTTATATCCCTGCAACCCGTAATGTAGGAACAAGGTCCAGTTTTTGAAACGATTTTCATAGTAATTACCCGTATCTATCCCGCAAAAGCTTTCCACTCTGTCGTATCGTTGGCTATAACGCATCAAACAGCTTTCTTTGTTAGACATAAATATTTCCAAATTCAGTCCGGGCTGTAGGACAGGACCGACTCCGCCTTCCTGAGCGCTTCGGTCATAAAAGGTACTGCCGTTAGCGAGATGAACATCCAGTCCGCGCCATTTTGTCTCTCCGCCGCCGCAAACTGCGCCCGGAATTTCTGTCATTACATAATCAGTCCTGTTTCCAAAATCAAGAGGTCCGTATATATTTACATAGCTGCTATCCAGATTAATTCTGGCTCCGGTTTGCCTGATTTTCATCTCATAAAAACTAAACGAAGAATTATTTTCGGCATTAATTGTAAAGAAAGACCGTCCCTGAATGAAATCCGGATCCGTCAAGTCCAATTTAGACACTATCATGCCGCCATAGTTGGTGGAGGCCGTAAATGGCTGGGTTACCGTCATATCTTGGATATAAACGCCACCTCCGTCAGTCATAGACATATTTAAAGGCTGAGTTACTGTCATATTTTCGACGTCTATAACATGTTTTTCAATGCTCCACGACGGAGGAACAAATGCGCTTTCAAAATCGCAGATTACATTATTAATGGTAATTTTATTAACCATATCACCGAAGGCACTATTAGTAAATTTTCCCATGAGGTACAAGTTTTCAATATTAAGCGTTGCCAAATACGTTATCCCCGTACCATGGGCATAAAAATCCTTTGTAACATTCAGTTTCACCT
>CALXWF010000004.1 GCA_944392285.1 uncultured Alphaproteobacteria bacterium
AGTGATACACGCAATTACTCTGTTTTCTATATATTACCTGTTCCATATCTCCTTTATAGCGCGAAGATATGGGTATGTCTACATCTACCTGCTTACGCAGGTAGTGTTACGTTCGAATCATAAAAAAACGCAGAAACCGGTTTCTGCGTTTTTTTATCTTGATTTTCTTAACCGTAAAGCGTACAATATAGACAAAATTTATTATGATGTATATTATATAAAAAAAATCAGCTATGAACATTTACGAAAAAAGATCCGCGGCGGAAGAGTTCTTCACCCGGATACTCGGACAGAAACCGGAGGAAACTTATCTGGTTCAAAACCCTGAACACGAATGCGGCTGGCGCTGCAGACTCGGTGAAATCAACTACATAAGCCTAACCAAAGGTGAAATAGAAGAATATACCGAACAGCATCGTAAAGCTAAATACCGGCGTGTAAAAAAGGGCGACTACATCTTGGTGGAAGGAGATATCTGCCATTACAAGCATTATACGATCCACTGCTCAGTCGGAGATATGTGCGTCAATAAAAAAGCTTATATTGCAAATGCAGAATGTCTCACCAATGTAATGCCGGAAGCAAAATCGGCCCGTTTAAAAATTCTGCCTCTAAAGGTGTTGACTACTGGAAAAAAGCATGAACTCGTAAACGTCATTTGGGGCATTTACGGAGAGCGAAATACTCTGCTCAGACAGTTCAACTTTATTCAGATAACGGATTTTCCCCGTTATAATCCCAGAGCGCATACTTTAAAAGCTATCCATGACGGCGACGAATTTCAGTTAAACGGAACCGAGTACCATGCTTACATGGAAAAAGGCTTACTGACCCTCGGCAAATTTGAGCAATTGGTAGATATCAGAGCTCAGCCGAATGCTGCCGGCGGAAGAAGATAAAACAAAACCCCTGTTTTTTCAAACAGGGGTTTTGTTTTACAAAAACTATGCTTTCAAATATTCATTCAAAAGTCTGATACCGAAAGCCGTTGCCCCTTTAGGGGTAAGAGGTCTGCCTTTTTCTTCTTTATCAACACCGGCAATATCCAAATGCGCCCATTTGACCTTGGGCTGAATATAACGCTGCAGAAAACAAGCCGCGGTGCTGCCGCCGGCATTGGCCCCGCCCAAATTTTTCATATCGGCAATATCTGAATTAATCATTTTATCATAAGCCTCATTAATCGGCAGACGCCACAAATTTTCACCGCTAAGGGTACCGGCTTTGATTAAGGCTTGGCACAAACCGTCATCATTACTGAAAATACCGGCATATTCACTGCCCAAAGCACGCATGGTCGCACCGGTTAAAGTTGCGATATCAATAATTTTTTTAACACCGAACTTTTCTTGAATATACCACAAACAATCTCCCAAGACCAAACGCCCTTCCGCATCCGTATTCAAAATTTCGACCGTCTGTCCTGACATGGAGGTAACCACATCCCCCGGGCGAATAGCCGAGCCTGAGGGCATGTTCTCAACTAACCCCACCACACCGACGACATTAACCGGAGCCTTTTGCAAGGCCAAGGCCTTTAAGACGGAGACCACAACGGCAGCACCGGTCATATCTTGCTTCATATCTCCCATACCGGCACCGGGTTTGAGGCTGATACCGCCGCTGTCAAAAGTGACACCTTTGCCGACCAAGCCGCAGGAGAACTCTTTATCTTTTTTATTGCCTTGCCAGCTGATAACGGCAATTCTCGGTTCATTAACCGAGCCTTGAGCCACTGCCAAAGCCAAATTAAATCCGGCTTTTTGCATGGCCTTTTTATCCAAAACATCAACTTTCAGCCCCAAATAAGTCAACCTTTTGATATCTGCGGCAAAAATTTCGGGCGTCAATGCGTTGGCCGGCTCATTGCACAAATCTCGCCCATAACGAACCGCATTAGCCAAAGCGGCAAAATCTTTATAATCTGCCTCTTTAATTTTTTTCTCACACAGCAAATGAAATTCTTCAAGCTGCGGCAAATCTTCTTCTTTTTTCTTGGTAAAATATTTATCAAAGCGATAACTTCCAAGCTCAGCACCTAAAGCAAAATTACACGCCTGTTCAACATCTTCGACCAGAACCGCAACTTTTTGTTTTTTCTGAACTTTTGCGGCGACACTTGCCCCAAGATTTTGCCATTGCAAAGCATCTTTAGGCGCATCAATGCCATAGACCAACAAGCTGGTTTTCTTGCCCCAAAGTTCCAGGACATGACCTTTTTTGGCAGCATCTTTATCCGTTGACAAGGCTTGTTTAAGCACCTCTGTTTCTTCTTTGTTCAAAAAAGAAGCCCATTTTTCAGCATTAAAACGACTGCCTTTTCCCCAAAGCAGAACTTTTACGTCACAATCTTTTACAGATTTTGTATCAAAAAAAATTTTCATTTTTACCTCGCAATATACAGTTTATCTCAGATTAAAAACAAAAGCCTAAAAAAAGATGAACATTCTTAAAGGATTGACAAATTTTTGCCAAGAAGTTAGAACAAACCCATAAACAAGAGGAAGAAAAATGAATAATATCTACCCTGCCGATACGGCAAACATCGCCAAAGCCGCCGAAATCATCAAAAACGGCGGACTGGTCGCCATGCCGACCGAAACCGTCTACGGTCTCGGCGCAAATGCTTATAATGCCAAGGCCGTGGCCAACATTTTTGCCGCCAAAGGTCGACCGACTTTTAACCCGCTGATTTCGCATATTGCCGATATTGATTTCTTGCCGACCTATGCCAAAACCGACGAACGCACCATGGCTTTAGCACGCCGCTTTTGGCCCGGACCGCTAACCATGGTTTTACCGCGCCTTGATAACAACCCCGCGCTTGACTTAGCCTGCGCCGGTCTTAAGACCATTACCGTGCGCTTTCCGGCGCATCCGGTTGCTCAAGAACTGATTCGCCAAAGCGGTGTGCCGATTGTAGCCCCTTCGGCCAACAAATCACAAACCATCAGCCCGACCACCGCGGCCCATGTCCAAGAAAGTTTGGGAGATAAGGTTGATATGATTTTAGACGGCGGTCGTTGCCAGGTCGGTGTTGAATCAACCATCATAGACGTCACCGGCAAAGATATCGTATTGCTTCGTGCCGGCGGCATTGCGCTTGAAGAGCTGGAAGAATTTTTAAACCAAAAAATTCTGATTTCTCACGGCAACCCTGACCTTCCCTCTTCTCCGGGACAAATGCTCAAACACTATGCGCCGAGCCACCCGCTTCGAATAAATGCAACAGAAAAACAAGAAGGTGAATTTTTTATCGGCTTTGGCGATGTCAGCTTTTCAGACCTTAATCTAAGCCCCAAAGGCGACTTATGCGAAGCCGCAGCGAATTTGTTTGCATTTCTGCGCTTTGCTGACCGCTTGTCCGGCTATAAAGGCATTGCCATGTCCCCCATTCCTGAACACGGGCTCGGCTTGGCAATTAATGACCGCATCCGCCGCGCCTCTTATAAAGCTTAAAAAAAATCTCCGCAATCGCGGAGATTTTTTCTATACCATCTTAACGGCCTTCACATTCCATTCTGTACACCGCCAGAACTCATCGGCATCGTCTTTTTCAAAGACACAGACGCCCCCTGTCGTAACTTTAATGTCATGATTATCGGCAAAAGCGGCAAAATCTCCGGTCAGATAAGGCGCAAAACGAATAACCCCGTTGCTTGAGACGAGCAAAACATCTTGGTTATGATATTCTTGCTCAATCTTTTGCGCAAATTCTTCCCAAGTAGCAATCAGCTTGCAGGGGTCAACTTTCCACCCGTCGGGCACCAAAGCTTTTTCATTCCACCAGGCTAAAACTTCTTCGCCTTTATTAATAACATCTTGTTCAGAGAGCAAAGACAAATCCATGCCTTCTTTTTCCAAATACAATTTGCCCAAACGATTAATAACTTCGGCCTCGGTTTTGTTTTCATCAGGACCGTAATCAATCTCAACGAAGTCTTCAATCGGTTCCACCGACAGATTTTTACCCATAGCCTCTACGGCCAAACGAGCAGTTTCCATGGTTCTTTTAAGCGGTGCCGCAAAAACCTTAACCGGATTATATCCTTTCAGGCTCAAATATTTTCCGACCGCCGTTCCTCTCTCGGTTTCGACCAAAGGCAAATCCGTACGTGCACCGACTCTGGTCGGCGTTTGCTCTTTGGTAAAAGTATTGCCGTGTCTGGCAACAATCAAACGTGTTGTCATAATACCTCCGACTTAAAACTCGCCAAGCTCGGCCAAAACAGCCTCAACTCTGGCAACATCTTCCGGAGAATCGACACCTGAAAGTGAAGCCATTTTACCATAATTACGATAATCAACTTTCACGCAACGAACCTTAATCTTATTTTCAATCCAGCGCAACTGCTCCAAGCCTTCAAGTTTTTCATATTTACCCTCGGGGAGTTTGGAAATTTTGCGCAAAATATCCATACGATAACCATATAAACCGATATGACGATAAACCGGAGAATATTCACTGCCTTCACGCAATTTTTCTTCTTTGCGAATAGCGGGAATAATATTTTTTGAAAAATAAAAAGCATCTCCGTTATTATCAAAGACGGCCGTCGTTCCGCTGAAAGGAGTTGCCTGCTTGTGAGCGCGCAAATCATCAAGCTCATTCCAACGCAAATTAACAACCGGTGTTACCGTCTCAACTTTATCATCTTTGTAATACTCGCCGATAATTGCCTCAATAAACCAAGACGGGCACAAAGGATTATCCCCTTGCAGATTAACGACAAATTCGGGTTTGGAAGGGTAACTGTCGGCAACTTCGACGATTCTGTCCGTTCCGGTCGGGCAATCGGGAGAAGTCATCATAACATTCATATTATGACTACGGCAAAAATCAACAATACGTTGATCATCGGTTGCCACGATTGCTTCACATCCCTCAAACTTGGAAGCAGCTTTCATGGCATTTTCCCATACTCTGAGCAACATTTCTTTCCCGGCGATTTTAGCCAAAGGTTTACCGGGGAAGCGGGTTGAACCGTAACGTGCCGGAATTCCAATCAAAGTTCTCATATTTTTCTTCCTTTCATAAATAATATGGTTTATGTTATAACAGCTATTTTCGCAAAGCAACAAAAAGGTAAGATTTATGCAAGATTACAGCCACGATTATTTACTTAATAAGCAGGTTACGATTTTTCAGCCCTTAAACGGTTATCGCGCTTCGACTGACGCCGTATTTCTTGCCGCGGCGGTATCACACGTCAAAAGAGGCGATAGCTTTTTAGACATTGGCTCCGGCACGGGGGCTGTTTCCCTCTGTTTGGCCGCACGCCTCAAAGATTATGCCCCCCGCATTATCGGGCTTGAGATTCAACCCGAACTTGCTGAGCTATCCGCCCAAAGTGCCGCTGCCAATAATTTTGACTTTGTAAAATTTCATTGTTGCAACATCAAACATATGCCCAAAGAAATACCTTTTTGCTCCTTTGACCATGTCATTACCAATCCCCCCTATGCCGAACATGACATGCCCTCGCCCAACCTTGGCAAAGCTTTGGCACACAATCATCTGGAGCTTTCCTTAAAAGAATGGATAAAATTTGCCGTCAAGATGATAAAACCGCGCGGCCGTTTTTATATGATTAACCGCGCCTCGGCTTTGGCGGATATTTTAGCCGCCTTGCACCCCTTAGTCGGCGACATTCATATTATACCGCTTTTTTCAAAACCCTCACAAACCGAGGCTAAAAGAGTAATTGTAACGGCGCGTAAAGACTCACACGCCCCCACCACCCTGCTGCGCGGCTTAACCATTCATAATGAAGACAACCTCCATACAGAAGAGGCTGACAGAATTTTAAGACTGGGGAAAGGGCTTTTTTCAGACTAAGATTTTTTGTTTTTTTCTTCAAAAAAGACATAAGGCACATCTGAAAGTTTTTGCGCCTCATTAACTGCCGCAATTGCTTGTTCCATAAGTTTCTTGGCAGATTTGGCAGGTTTGGGAAAAACGCTGACACCGATACTGGCATGCACAAAATGCTCCACAAAATTATCAGCAACCGGCTCATCAAACATTTTGCGTACTTTAGCAATCTCAACTTCAAGTTCCGGTAGTGAAGAAATATCATTCATCATAATCCAAAACTGATATTTTAATCCTCTGGCAACGGTATAATGTCTGGGCAATCCCAAAACCAAACGCGAGGCAAGTTTTTTAATAATAAACTCATCCATTTTGGCCTGTTTAAACATTTGCAAATTATCCAAGCTCACGCCTAAAACCGCAATCATATTACGGCTCTGGCGCACATCTTTATAATTTTCATTATTAACCGCCACCTGGACTCTGTCTTCAAACAAATAAAAATTCGGAAGTCCGGTTGAAGCATCAAACATATTAACCACGGTTTGCGTTGTCGAGGCGGCAGCGCCTTCAGGCGGAAGGCCGACCAAAATAAAAGAAAAATGCTGGCTGTCCGGCACATATATGGCATGCATTTTCACACGACTTGTTTTGCCGAGCTGAGACTTCATCATAAACTCTGTCTCGGCATTATCCGTCAACATGGCACCTATATTTTCAGCCAATTTGTTCCAATCTTCTTTAACCACGAATTCCAAAAAATTATGATGCAAAACTTCCGCCGGATTATCAATTGCAATCAAATCCAAAGCAGCTTTGTTCATATATTCAATTTTATCATCGCAAATGACGACATAAGGCCTATGTGAAAATTCAAAAATTCTGGTAACAATGTCTGAGAGTTTAACATCGATTTGCTCAAAGTTAGCCATTTCCGGAATACCCGAGGTCTGCTCCGTTCTTTGAACCGGTGCATTATCAACCTGAGCCACGACAGCATCGGGGGCTGAATTTTGGGCAGTCTCCAAACCGTCCAAGTCAACATTATAAGTTGCTGCTTGGGCCAAAATATCAGACTTTTCAGACGCTAAGGGCAACGAGGCATCCGTCACATCTTCAAGAAAAGCCCGAATATCATCATCACAAACTGTTTTATTATGCTGTTCTGCCATAAAACTACCTCGACACAATGATATACAGGAAAAAACAAATTTTAAAACATATTTCGTAAAAAAATTTGCTCTTTGTTAATAATATTATTCTATATTATGGAATTATATCTATAGAATTGAGAGTTTTCAAGAAATGGCAGAAGACGAAAAACCAGATATGCAAACAGATTCGGACAATCAGCAATCGCCCAAAGGCTCAGTAACTTCGGGACGTTCTTATTTGCTGAAAGAACGTTATGAAATTGATTTTAATCAACCGCTTCCCTCATTAGACGTTAATGGGGCAATTGCTTATGCGGCACGCGATTTAATCAACCCCAGACGAGAAATCTTTGCGCTTGTCTGCGACAACAACATCCCGCCGCGCAGCTCCGTTTTGCCTTATTTGAAATCAATTGAACACAGCAATATTATGAAGCTTATTGAATACGGCGTCATAAACTATTTGCCCAAACGTTCACGCAACATGGCCTTAATTTATCAAAAGCCTCTTGGACCAAACCTCAAAGAAGCATTAGGAGACGAATCCTTACGCGACTCGCAGCGTTTTAAGGCAATTATGCTCAAATTACTTTCTGCTGCCGAGGTTTTAAAAGGCTACAATATCGTCCACCGTGCCATTAGATTAGATAATATTTATTTTAAAGACGAGGCCATGAGTGACATCATGCTCGGTGATTGTGCGGCCTCTTTTCCGGCTTATCATCAACCGGCAGCCTATGAAACACTTGAAAGTCTTATGGCCGAACCCGAAGGCCGCGGCAACGGCAACTCGCGCAATGACATATATGCCATAGGTGTTGCGGCATTAAGCCTGTTGTTGGGTAAAGAACTTTTGCACGATTTAACGACACCGGAAGTCTTACGCCTAAAGCTCAAAAAAGGCTCATATACGGCCCTAACGAATGAAGAAAAAGTACCAAACACTTATACAGCCATGTTTAAAGGTCTTTTAAGTGATGATGAAAATCAACGATGGAACTATGTTCAGGCATATAATGCCTTAGAAGGCAAACCCAACACCTTCAATACGCCTCAGACTTCCGAAAAGCCCAAAAAATCATTAACGATTAATGGAGAAAAGGTGTATACGGCTCGCCAAGTCGCCAATGCTTTATACGCCAACCCCAAAGAGGCTATGGAGCTTATTCAGTCCGGCAAAATTTTAGACTGGATAAGAAACGGACTTGAAGACGAAAAAATCTACGGCAAAGTAGAAAAGCTCATCAAGCAACACAATGAAACACCGCAACTCCACGGCGTTTTAATTGCCAAGGTCTGCATTTACATTGATCCCTCTGCACCAATCAAAATTGACAACATCTCCATTTTACCTGACGGGGCTCCGAAAGCCATTTTCTATGCCTTAAAAAATCACAAAGACATCAAGCCTTATGTTGACCTCTTCTCAACAGATTTAATCAAAATCTGGTATATGGAGCAAGAAAATTTACGTTCTCCGACCAATGCGGCTGAGTTCAAAATTTATATTAACCGCAAAGATTTGGGCTATGGCATTGAACGTATTATGTATGACTTTGATGATGACCTTCCCTGTGTCAGCCCGCTTCTCGGTGACGAATTTGTCAACACCTCGCACCGTGTTTTAAAAGCCCTTGATGACACTTATGCCGCTGCCAAAAACAACGGTGTCCCCTATGACAAAATTCTGATTGCCTATCTGCGTTGTAAAATGGGCAAAAAGATTGACGGTATTATTATCGACTTAAATTCTAATAAAGAAGATTTGCAAGTCAGTGCGATTATTCGCCTTTATACGACCATGCAAAACAAATTCGGACCGGCTAATCTCAGTAACTTGTGTCAATGGTTAGTCTCGATTTCTCAACCTTTGATAAAAAGTTATCACAATGTCAAATACCAAAAACAACTGGAACGCGAACTTCTAAAAGCCGCCAAAGAAGGTAAAATTTCAACGCTTCATGAAATTTTAGAGAATGAAGAAGCGCGAGAAAAAGATAAAAATGACTATGCCAAAGCCCTCAAAGATATTACATATTTGGTTTCTGAAAAATCAAAGATTGTGGGCGGCGGCACACGTATGGATGAAGAAGCCAAAGAGCTCGCCCTTAAGCTTGGCTCGGTCATAGCCATTACCGCCATGGTAGCTTCATTTATTTTTAACCTGATATACTGGATAGTCAAATGAGCAAGATAAAAAGCCGCAAAGAACGTTTATCAACAACAACCTCCAAACCGACACTCAGCCCCACCAAGAAATGGCTTTTGTTTTTGTGTCTGTTTGTTATCATTGTCACGACACTGCCAATCTGCGTTATTTTGCTCATTGGTATGTTGCCGACCATTACCATCATGATAACAGACGCCAAAAACACCAACAAGCTCATTATTGTCGGCGGCTTTAATATGGCAGGCGTATTTATTTACCTAATGAATGTTATAAACCATTTTTCAGTCAGAGAAGCATTCTTTATTTTAAGCGATGTATTCAACTTAATCATAATGTTAGGCTCAGCGGCTTTAGGCTTGGTTCTCTATTGTGAACTGCCGAATTTATTTGTATTTATCTTCAAAGCCTCAGCCAAAAAACGCCTCAAACTCATTGATGAAAAATTAGACAAGTTGAGCCAAGAATGGGGAAGCGAGCTGATATATAACAAAGTTAACGAAGCTGCAGATAAGAAAAAAGAGGCCTAGGCCTCTTTTTTATTGCAAAGCCAAAACCCCTTTACGAATTTTCTTAATTGAGTTCAGCTCAATCTGTCTGACTCTTTCTTTTGAAATTTTATAGGTTTTGCTCAAATCATCAAGTGTCACGACCTTGTCGCTCAAACGCCGTTTAAATAAAATGTCTTTTTCGCGTTTATTCAAACAAGTCAATGCTTTATAAAAGAGTTTTCGACGATAATTTAAAGTTTCGCTATGTGCCAAAACATCTTCCTGATTAGGTTTATTATCGGCAATAAAATCCATCCATTCCGTCACATTGTCGGAAGCGGAATCAACCACGGCATTTAATGATCCGTCATGAGATTTCAGCCGCATATTCATATCTGTCACATCTTGCACACTGACATCTAAAGAACGGGCAATATCCGTAAGTACATTTTGCGACAAATCACGATCATCCATAAGATTAAGTTTATTTTTAATTTTGCGTAAATTGAAAAACAGTTTTTTCTGAGCGGTAGTTGTACCGATTTTAACCAAAGACCAAGAACTTAAAATATATTTTTGAACAGAAGCTTTAATCCACCACAAGGCATAAGTTGAAAACCGAAATCCCTTGTCGGGTTCAAATTTATCAACGGCATAAATCAGACCGATATTTCCCTCTGAAATCATCTCGCTTAAGGGCAAGCCGTATCCCCGATATTTTGACACTACCTTAACCACAAGTCGCAAGTGTGAAGTAACAAGTTTATAAGCGAGCTTCGGATCTTTGCTTCTCTTATATTCAAGTGCAAGATTATATTCATCTTCTTGGCTCAAAATCGGAAACTTACGAATTTCTTGCAAATATCTGGCCAAGTTAACTTCAGGAGAAAAATCAAATCCGTTCAGAGTAAAGGTGCTATCCATATAATCTTCTCCAATAAGGCTGTAGCGTGTAAAGATTAGCTTAAGCTGATATTAAATCAACCTATACTTAAGTTTATATGGATTTTTCAACAAAAGAGTTTATTTTGCGGCAATTTGCAAAAGTTCTTGCATATCGGCAGGTAGCTCTGAGCTAAACTGCATAAATTTTCCCGTTTTTGGGTGTACGAACCCAAGACTTGCTGCATGTAAAGCCTGTCTTGGAAAATCATTGATAAATTTTTTCTCTGAAGCACCAACCCCCGTAAGAGAGCTTTTTTTTGCTTTAACATAAAGCTGATCTCCGACAAGATTCCACCCCTGAGAGGCCATATGCACCCGAATTTGGTGCGTCCGCCCTGTTTCCAAATTACATTGCACCAAAGCAAGCGCATTATGAAAATTTTGCAATACTTTATAATGTGTTACGGCAGCTTTACCCCGATTCGTCACAATTGCCATTTTTTTACGATCATAAGGGCTCCGACCGATATTTCCGCAAATTGTTCCCTCCAATGGCTGCGGCACACCGTAAACCACGGCATAATAGGTGCGCTCAATGCTATGTTCGGCAAACTGTTCACACAAACCTCTGTGCGCGGCATCATTTTTTGCCACGACCAACAAGCCGCTGGTATCTTTATCAATTCGATGCACAATCCCCGGACGTTTAACGCCGCCGACGCCGGAAAGTTTGCCCAAACAATGAAACAAAAGTGCATTGACCAATGTTCCGTGATAAGCCCCTGCTGCCGGATGCACGGTCATACCTGCCGGTTTATTCACCACCAACAAATCATCATCTTCAAACACAATATCCAAAGCAATATCTTCAGGCTCGGGATCGGCCTCTTTGGCCTCGGGAATTTCCAGCTGATAGATATCACCGATTCTGGTCTTATAAGCATTATCGGCAACCGACACTTCGCCACAAGTCACAAACCCTTCGCCGATAAGACGCTGGATTTGCGAACGAGAAAGCTGAGGCAATGCCTGCCCCAAAAACTTATCAACTCTTTGCCCTTTTGTGGCCTCATCCACCTCGGGGCTTAAAAAAATGTTAGTCTCCGTCATATTGCCGTTTACCAAATAAAAAAAACAGATTAAAATCTGCCTTGGATTTTAACGATATTTTCGTTTTTTGCAAGGAGGAAACATGGACAAACTCAAATTAATCAAAGGCATTGTTTTTGTTCTGACATTTCTGCTGATATTTGGCTCCTTAACCATTCTTGGTCACATCTTTCGCCAAACAAGGTCAAAACCACTGCCGGCTGAGGTTTCGCTTCAACAACCGGCAGGCAGCTCTATTGAAAAAATCATTGCCAATGACGGGCAATTATATATACTGGTAAGAGGGGGCGGCCTCTCCGACCGTGTTTTAATTTTTAACACGCAAGGCAAACAGCCTTTAACCACACTCCAATTGGATTAAAAGGACAAAGTCATGGCAGAGAACACTACAGACAACTTTAATCTTGAAGCCGAACTTGCAAGCACACCCATTCCTTTTGCCTCACCGACAGATGCAATGGCCGCCAGCGCGGAACCGCAAATTCTTCATGCAGACACTTCTGCCTCCGATGATGAAGCAGAGTTTGACCGTCTTCTTCAAGATTTTATAAACAGTGAACTGCGCGACGTTGACACCGAAATTGAAGAAACCAAAGAAAACATCAAACGCAACAAACCTTCTCCCGAGCAATTAACGGAAGAAGACGCCTTCATCAACAACCTATATGAAGAAGAAAAAGCGCTTTATACGGCCTACAACAATTTTTATAAGGCTTTACGCGCTCTTGCCGCCGCCCACGGGCTGACAGAGCCGACATTCAGCCTTAAACCCGAGAATTTATATATTCGCTACAAACCCTACGTCGGTGACATCATCAAGCAAGACACCCTAACCGGTTGGGACATTATGATTGCCGCCGCTCCGGAAAAAATTGCCCAACTTCCCTCTTCTCCCAAAGATGAAGATTTGTTAGACTTTGCCGAAAAAGAAACCGACACTGACTTGCAGCTGGCCCTCATTTCTTATGTTGAAATTTTAATTGAGATAGAAGGCTGTGAAATTGCCTATGAAGAAAGACGCCTCAAAGCCAAACGCAAACACATTGAGCGCCGCGTTTATGAAGAACACGCCGCCCGCCAAGAGCGCATGAAACGCTACATTGATGCCATTAAGGCCAAAAAATTTCCCGTAGATGCCGAGCGCTTAATTACCAACTATTTCAAAACCGCCCGCCAAGACCCCGACGGCGCCTACAAAACGCTGATAAACAATCCGGCAACCTTCGCCCCGATAGAGGTAAACAAAATTCCGCCGCGCTTTTTTGGCTTTATTAAACCCTCCCCCCAAGACGGTATCAGAGTAAATAAAGAACTCGGAAAATTTCTGAAAAATTTAAAAGCCTAAATTATTGCACAAAATTATAGACAAAAAAGAAAAACAATGTTAGAATAGTCTAAATTAAGTAAAGTAAGGATTGAAACCATGCCTGAAAACACTGCAAAAGAAATACGCCAAGAAGTTGATGCCAAAATTGCTCAAATCCGACACAAAGAGCAGGAAAAACAGCAAGCGCCCACACTCAGAGTTAATGAAGGTGAGGAAAAAAATTTGTCGACTTCCGTCAAACATGAAGAACTCGATCCTTCACGCCTCATGACCGCTGATGAACAACAAGCCTATGAAGCCAAAATAAAACACCAAGAAGCCAAAGAAGAAGAAAACAAAAAAAAGGTTGGTCTTGCCAATCGTGATAACAAAAACCGCGACGGTTTTGAAAAAAACAAAGGAGCCGTTTTTGAGCAAGGCGACATTATTGACTATATGTTCAAACAACTCTTAAAAGGCGGCGACTGGCTGGTTAACAAAGGCCTGGACGGCATAGGTTGGGCCTGCTACGGCATTTCGGCCTATATTGGTGACAGTTATGCAGACATTCGTGATGCTATTAACAAAAACAAAGAAAACAAAAACAAAGAGACAACCAAATTTGCCGAAGAATTAACCAAAGAGCGAGAAACCTACCTCAAAACCCGCCAGTATGAGATTAACAAAAACATTCCGATTTTAATCAAAGGTTTGTCTGCTGAATTTCAAAACGGCAACATAGACTTGGTCAAAGGCAAACCCGAGCTTTATAAGGCTTTACAGCAAACCCCGCCTGAAACTTTGAAAAAGCTTTTCACCCCTGAAAATGCCAACTTACTGACAGACAAAGTAACTGCGGTTTCCTTGGCTTTTGAGCAATTTACCAGCAACTATGCCACGGCTCAGATGTTGGCAGAAAAAGCCGCAAACCAAAAGGCCTTTTCCGATACGGACGTTAAGACCAATTTTAATCTGAAGCGCAAAGAAGCTGCTCTTGTCTTTAATGATATTTTAGCTCTGGCCGAAAAAGAGCAAAATCCGCAAATCTTAAAAGACGCGGTCAAACTCTCGGTAGAGGCCATGAAGCAAGAAACTCAAGGCATCAAAGACGGGTTATATAAAGAAATAAAAGGCAATCCTTTGCCCAATAAACACTTAGATGGGATTAAAGAGTTAATTCAAAAAGGCCATGGCATGCCCAATGAGCCGCTCAACCTTAACAACCCGCAAAATTTTGTAAACCGCTTTATTAATGCAGATAAAACTTTTGCAGATGAGCTGAACATTTTAAATGAAAGAATAAACGAGAGAAAAGCGGAAAACGAACAGCGTCGTGCCAAATTTGAGAAACTCACCAAAGGTACAAACACCCAAGGCTCTAAACAAACAAACTTCAACAACCAGATTCCACACGGAAAAGGACGCGACTAATGTTAAAAAAACTTTTCCGTATGATAAAATATTTGCTGATAACCGTCGGCTGGACTTGGGTCTATACCCTGGCAGCCGATTTCTTGATGATAAAATTGTGGAATTTTAACTTTTTATCACCGCAAGATTGGCAAACCATGGACATTTTTTGGCGCGGCGGCGGCATCATTAAAAGCGGCAAAGATTATCTGTTTCTTGGCTGTTTGTTGATAATTGTGCCGATTTGGTTTGTTATCTTAAAAAGGCTCTGGCGGGTTAATTATCTCAACTTACTGCTTAGCCCCTTTGTTTGGTATAACGGCTACGTCATCCGCAAATACGGCTCTGATTCCAAGCGCATTATTTTAAAGAACATCGGCAAAAAGATAAGCGTCAAAGATGAGTTAGCGGCCCAAATGCCCAAACCCAAAGCCAAGGAAGAACTCAACCTTGAAGCAAACCAAATTCGAAATTTGCTGCAAGAAAAACTGGAAAACAACAAAAAATAAATTATTCTATTGTTAACCAATACTGTTTATACTCAAACAAGAGTTGGAGAGAATATTGAAACCGATACTGATATTACTGCGAATTGCCCTCGTCGGTCTGATATGGAGCGTGTTCTTTATCGACGGCATTCGCGTAATTATGCTCAAAAACTGGCGGTTTGATATTTTTGACTCTTATCATTGGCAACATGCATGGGATTTATGGCTTTCCGGCGTTGTTATCACCACACCAAAAGAATGGGCATTTGTCTTAATCATCTTATCTTTTGTACCGCTATGGTTTACCGGTTGGATAGCTCTGAGCATGATATCTTGGGAGCACTATGTCAAAAAGCTCGCCAAGCTTCCCATGATTGTGGTAAACAAATTTTTCTTCAAGCCGGTAAAAATCATTGCCAACACCACAACGGGCCCCAAAATTCATAAGAAAAAATCTTATAAAGAGATTCGTCCAAAGAGCATTCGTCCCCCCTTAGAAGAGCCGATGATGACAGGTCTGCCGACGGCACCGGCGCAACTTCCGACCGGCCACAGCAAACCGATAACCGCCGGAATTTCGCCCATTATCGCCCCACCGGCCCCGCAAAAGGAATCAGAAAGCAAATTTGACCATGCGCTTTTCCAGTTTGATGATGATGACGACTTTGAGTTTAATATAGATGACTTTGATGAAAAGCCATCCACGCCTGAACCTGAAAAAGAGCCGGAAGCAAGCCCCGCGCCCAAAGCCGCCTCCAACGCCAACCGTGAAAACCGCTCACCGCGCGGCAAGAACAAAAACAACAACCGTGAGAACCGCGGCCCGCAAGAACGCGGCGGCAACAATGAGCGCAACAACCAAAACCGAACCGGCGGCAATACAATTTATGATATGTTAAAACAAAAAGGCTACGATGTCATTACCGGCGCCACCATTCATGATACTTTAATAGATTTTATCGGCATCGGAGCAAAAGAAATCTGCCTGTGTCTGCTTGATAAAGAACCCGGAGATTGGCTGGCCGATGAAGAAAGATTTAATGATGAGGAGCCTTTATGGTTTTCAGAAAGTTCGCACCGCATTTCACCCGTCCGCAAAATTGATTTGTCACGCCAAACCTTAACCGACAAATTAGCGGATGCTGATTTGGGCTTTACCGTCAAACCCTATGTCATTATTCAGTTTGGCAACATTATCAACGCCGAAGACATGTTTGAAGTCTGGAATGAGATGGGCATTAACGTTGCCAGAATAGACCGCGGTTCTCCCAAAGAATTAAAACCTTTCATAAAATCTCTTGACGAAGCCTCCGGAAAAGTCGATAAAGAAGACATGGACAAACTCCGTAAATTAATACGCAGTCTTACTTAACAAAATATGGGATAAAACATGGCCATAGATAAAAGCGGTGAAGAATGGGAAGAGTATAACAATGCCGTCAAATGGATGGCACTGACCGTAACTTTCTCACTTGGTATCACAATCATTTTGGCATTAATATCAATGCCTTTGGGCTACCTTATCGGCAGCGGCATTTCACAAAAAACTTTTGCCGTTGTTTCAAAATTTATGTCAACGGTCATGAGTGATCCCGGCTACTTATTTTCGCGCTATTGGAGCTGGTTTAAGCAACTGATGAACTATAACGGCCCGTTTTCAGTCAGTTTATGGTTGCCGATTCTTCCCTTTATTACCTTACCTTCAGGGTTATTAATCGGCGTTTTAACCAACCCCTATCGTTTTCAGTCCAACATTCACGGTTCTGCGCGCATTGCCACCCTAAAAGACATCAAAAACATGAAACTGTTAGACGGTTTTTGCATTGTGGTCGGCCGTTTCAAAGGCCACTTGCTCCGCATGAGCGAAACCTTATCTTGTTTATGTTGCGCTCCTCCGGGTACTGGTAAAACTGCCGGCGTAGTTATTCCGACAATTTTCAACTCACCGGGCATGAGTATTGTTGTAAACGACCCCAAACCTGAGTTGTGTTTTTCCACCACCGGCGCCCGCGCTAAAGAAGGCCCCGTATTTGTCATCAACTGGGGTGCGGAAGACAACCCGGCCGAAGGCATTTATTATCCGAGTTGGAATCCGCTGTCGCCGACGGCAATTCCTGCCCCCGGTCCTGACCGCGATATGTATATTGACTCCATGACCAATATTTTGGTTGAAGACCCCAAAGGCGGTGCCGACCCGCACTGGTCAAAGACCGGTCGTGCAGCCTTAACCGGATTTTTGCACTTCATCACCTTCAAATGCGAAAAAGCCCGCGCCAATGACTACTTTATCGGCCGCATTTATGAGGGCAAATTAGATGATGAAGACCGCAAGGTACTGGAAGGCTACTACCTTGAAATGCGCGACCCGATGACCGCACGCGCCATTCAAAATCTGCGTGAAAACAATCTTACCATAGACAACTACCTGCCCATTGGTACTTGGGCCATGTTGCCGGAAAAATGGATTGGACACGAGCCCTGCATTGCCATGATTTTGGAATGGGTTACCGAAGCGCAGATTAAACAATCGCAAGACATTAAACGTCGTTTGGACGAAGGCGACCAAATGGCCGCCATGGCAGACCCCATGCGAGATATGCTGGAGGCCGCCATTGAAGAAGCACGCAAATTCGGCTATTCGCAACGTTGTATTGTTGAGCTCAGCCAATTAGCCGCCATGCCTGATAAAGAGCGCGGTTCGGTTTTATCTACCGGCTTCAGCGGTATTGGCATTTTCAAAAACTCAGCCGTTGTTTCACGCACCAGTTTCAGCGACATCAACTTTAAGGATTTGCGCGGCTTAAAAGACCCGATTACCGGCGAATTCAAACCCATCTCGATTTATTTGTCGGTTAACCAGGTAGATGCCCGCGCCTTAAGCGTTATTTCAGGAACCTTTATTGACTTGATGTCTTCATACTTGATTGCTAACCCGCCGAAATTCAAAAACAAGACCGACGGCGTTATGGGGCCCTTCCCTTGTTTGTTCGTGCTTGACGAGTTTCCGACCATGCCGAAGCTGAAAGCCATTATTGAAGGTCCGGCGGTCGGACGCGGACAAAAAGTTTCATACCTTTTAATCGGTCAAGACTTAGGACAAATTTCTGGTAAATATGGTAAAGATGACTTAGAGACGGTTATTTCAACCACGGCATGTAAAGTTATTTTGTCACAAAACAACGAAGTAACGGCTCAACGTTTCTCCAAGATGATAGGCAACAAGACCGTGCAAACGACCTCATATTCCAAAAATGAAGGCGGCATGGGCAAAGGCTCTAATCCTTTTGCCAAAAATGTTTCTTATCAGCTTCAAGGGACATCTGTTATCAGCACGACCCAGCTTTTAAGCTTGCCGATGTTAAAACAGGTTGTTTTGATGCAAGGCTTTATTGACCGCCCGATTATGGCCGATTCGCCACGTTGGTATCTTGACAAGAAGATGAAGGCGCTTGCCAAACTTCCGCCCTCACCTTTTGTACCGGATTGGATTGTTGCTCAAAGAGAAGATATCAATGAAGATATGCTTGCCAAACTCGGTATTGAAGATGACGGCGAGGATATTGAAGCCGAATTTACGGAAGAAGAGTTGTCAAATTAAAAAAAATAAAGTATCATAAGCACATAATCAGAACCGAAAGGTCCGACTTATGTGGGAATGGTCTTTTCATAACCCTAACGCTCCCGCACCGACAACTTCATTATTGGCGGCCTATGATGATTTGGTTAAATCACATAATCTGGCCGCCGAAATTCCGCAAGAAGCTGCTGTTTCAGCCACAATTCCGCCTCTGCCGCCCCTAAATGACATTGAAGAAATGCGCATTGCCGTAAACAATGAGATTGTTCGCTTTAACCTCAAACACATCAGGCTTGATTTTCACGATTATGAACCGCAAACCTGGCAAGAGATGAACAAATCTTTTGAAGAATATCAATATATGCGCAAAGCATTTTTAAGACTTTTAGGCTTCCGCCATGAGCAAGAATGTTATGATGCCGGCTTGAGCGAGACCGACATCTTACGCTTGAGAGAAGGTTTTGTTCCCGAAAATTATAACACGCACCTAAAAATTCCCTTTGACTTTGGCGGGAATTTAGAATTTTCAAATTTTTCATTAATACGCACCCATCCGCATCACAACAGCATTCACCGTATTATCGACATGCAGATAGAAAACGCCTTTTTACTCAAACACCGCCGTGTTTTTATTCCTTGGTTTGAAGGGAAAATATATCATGACTGAAAACATCATATCATCTTTATTACATGATGACTATGCCGTTACCTTTGCACCGGCATTAGAACAAGATATTTCAGACACAAACCTGTTTTTGCAAAAACACAACCGCGGGACTTTACCGCCTGATTATCTGCATCTGTTAAGACAAAGTGACGGCCTGAGTTACAACGGCATCGAGCTTTTCGGCACATCCACACATCCGCGCCCGCAACAAGGCTACAATTTTCCTAATTTAATACGCGTAAACAGTACTTATTTGAAATATGATTTTTTTCAAAAAAAGATTGTCTTTGGCCGTTTATCCGAAGCCGTCTTATTTTATAACCAAAAGATTGAAAGCTATACTTTGGCTGACCGCATCAATCTACGCTCCAGATTCGAAACCAAAAACTTTGCCGACTTTATGTCTGTATTGCAAAATTTATGCTAAAAAAGCAGAGCTTATGAGCCAGAATAGTCTCATGCCGATTTGCTTCCCGCAAATCGGAAGCCGCCCCATGTAAATATTGCAGACATAAGATTCTATGAGATATAAAAAAAGCTCCCTTAGCGGGAGCATTTTATTATGGGGCGGATTATGCTTGAGGCAGAAAAAAGCACTGCTTTTTTCAACGAAAGTTACGCGTTTGTTAGCTTGCAAAGCGCCTGACTGGCAAGCTGGTCTTTGCAAGCGTTACATAGCGGTGACCGCAGCGAGTTAGCGATTGCTTTCTTTTGAAAGCAGAGCTTATGAGCCAGAATAGTCTCATGCCGATTTGCTTCCCGCAAATCGGAAGCCGCACCACGATAAAGCTAAAAAACATTGCGAATATAAAAAAAGCTCCCTTAACGGGAGCATTTTATTATGGGGCGGATTATGAGACTCGAACTCACGACATCTGGTACCACAAACCAGCGCTCTAACCAACTGAGCTAAATCCGCCATTGACAAACCAACTTCTACCCACAATAAGCATGAAAGTCAAGAAAAAATTATCAGCCATAAAAAAATATTTTGCAAAACTCAAAAATTAACCTTTTATTTGCTTTTTTGCCGGATACTTTTGCCAAACTAATAACAGAAGAACGGTAATGAAAGCAAAACTTGGCTTAAGTATAAAGCAACTGATTTTCTCATTTCTGCTTTTAAGCATCCTTTTGATAACAAATATCAAAGGGGCTTTTGCTTCAACCTCTTCCATAATTATTGATGCCTGGAGCGGTGAGGTTTTATCCTCAAGCGGAGCCGATATCAAACGTTATCCGGCATCATTAACCAAGTTAATGACCTTATACATTACTTTTGATGCCTTAGAAAAAGGTATCATTAAGTTAGATGATGAATTACCCGTATCGCGCAATGCGGCCAATCGTTCTCCGTCAAAACTCGGTGTTCGTGCCGGAGAAACCATTAGTGTTCGCACGGCAATTTTGGCCTTAATTGTTAAATCGGCCAATGATTGTGCCACTGTTTTAGCTGAAGGCTTAGGCTACACGGAAGAAAATTTTGCCAAGACCATGACCAAAGTAGCCCATGAGCTCGGCATGAAAAACACCACCTTCAAAAACGCATCAGGCCTGCCAAACCGCGCCCAAAAAACCACCGCGCGTGACATGGCCTTACTTGGGGCTGCGGTATATCATCATTTTCCGCAATATTATGAACTTTTTTCGACCAAAAAATTTGAATATAAAGGGCGCACATATTACACCCACAACTATGTTTTAAGAGATTTTGAAGGTGCCGACGGCATGAAAACGGGTTATACCAACGCTGCCGGCTTTAACATTGTCACCTCAGCCGAACGCAACGGCAAAAGAGTCATTGCCGTAACCATGGGCCACAACACGGCCAAAAATCGTGACCGCCAAATTGCCAAGATGATGGATAAAGGCCTGACCCGTCTGGCCATGGCAGACCACATTGCCGATTCTGCGGCTGAAAGCCCGCTAAGAGAAACCGTTATCGGCCCCAACAATTCTTGGGGAATTCAGCTTGGAGCATTTTCAAATTACATCAAAGCCCGTAATTATGCCGAAGAAATTCAAGAAAGCGGCTACAGTCGTCTGGCCGACAAACTGATTGCCGTAGAACCGCATCAAACCGGCAGCGCGGTTGTTTATCGCTCGCGCATTATCGGCTTAAATAAAAATGATGCGGAAAAGATTTGTAATAGTTTGAAAAAGTCAAATAAGTCATGTATAGTAGTTGCCGTAAACGCGACGGAAGACGAAAATCAACCGTCCTCAGAGGACAACGAACTTATTTTGGCACATAAATTCTAATGGATAAATCAACACTCAAAAAAGCGCATATCATTGTTGTCAGCAATGAAAAAGGCGGAACCGGCAAATCGACCATTTCAATGCATTTGGCCATAAAACTTTTGCAAGAAGGTTTTAAGGTTGCAACCGTTGACCTTGACGGGCGCCAAGGAACTTTATCCAAATACATCGAAAATCGCAAAAGTTTCTGCGGACGCAGACTGGTACATCTGCCCATGCCGGAGCATTATCGTGTCAGCCCGCAAGAAAACTATGATTTAATCCCGCAAGCCCTTCAAGAGCTTGACCTGTTGATTGAAGCCTTAAGCACGGCCTTTGATGCCGTTATTATAGACACGCCGGGTACGAAAAACTATTTGTTTGAAGCGGCGCATAATTATGCCGACACATTGATAACCCCCATATCAGACAGCCTGATAGACTTAAGCGTTATCGCCGATATTGATTTTGACCTTGGCCACATCGGCAAACCCGGGCCTTATGCCAATTTTATTTGGGAGGTCAAAAAACACTTAGCTGCCAAAGGAAAACCTTATTTGAACTGGATTGTTGTCGGCAACAAAGTTTCCTCCTTAAATTCCAAAAACAAACAAGTTGTTTTTAACTACCTTGAAAAGCTCGCCAAACGATTCGGTTTTCGTTTTGTAGAAGGGTTGCGTGACCGTGTTATTTACAAAGAGCTTTTTTTGGAAGGGCTAACCGTTCTTGACATGAATCATGACGCCTTAAAACTCAAAATGAGCGTCTCCCACATAGCTGCCAAAAGAGAGATTCGCGCTTTGGCAGAATCCATTTGCCCGGAATAAAAATCTGATTGAAACCGTGTATAAAACTGGTGAAACACTTGTGTTTAATGTGCAAAGTGTTACACTCTTGGCATCTAAAAAATTTTTAACACGGAAAGGAGCCGAAATGACCATTAAAACCGTCAGCACAACACCTTATGATGATCAAAAAATGGGGACTGCCGGCCTGCGCAAAAAATCAAAAGTTGTCATGCAGGAAAATTATGTCGAGAACTTTGTTCAAAGCATTTTCAACGTCATCGGAGACGCCAAAGGCAAAGTATATGTTTTGGGCGGCGACGGCCGTTTTTACAATGACATTGCCATTCAAAAAATTATCAAAATTGCCGCGGCCAACGGCGTATCAAAATTAATCATCGGTCGCAACGGTTATGTATCTACGCCGGCTGCCTCACACATCATTTTGATGAACAAATTAGACGGCGGCTTTGTTTTATCTGCCTCACATAACCCCGGAGGCATAAACGGCGACTTCGGCATTAAATATGCCAACCAAAGCGGCGGCCAGGCACCGAGCCAAATCAGCGATAAAATCTACCAAGAAAGCAAGAATATTCGCGAATATAAAATCTATGAAAGTGAAGATATTGATCTATCAGAGCTCGGCACGCAAAAACTCGGAGACATGACGATTGAAGTTATCGATCCGGTTAAAGATTATGCCGCCATGATGGAGCAAATTTTTGACTTCAATGCCTTACGCCAGCTTTTTGCCAAAGGTTTCCGCATGAAGTTTGATGCCATGAACGCAGTAACGGGCCCCTATGCGGTTAAGATTTTTGAAGAGATGCTCGGTGCAGAAAAAGGCAGCGTTATAAATGCCAAACCTTTGCCTGATTTCGGCGGTTTGCACCCTGACCCCAACTTGGTTTATGCCAAAGAATTAATTAACATCATGAACGGCAAAGACGCCCCTGACTTTGGGGCTGCCAATGACGGCGACGGTGACCGCAACATGATTCTCGGGCAAAACTTTTTTGTTTCGCCGAGTGACAGTTTAGCCATTATTACCGACAACTACGCCCTCATTCCCGCCTATAAGGATGGCATTTTCGGTGTAGCCCGCTCAGCGGCAACTTCCACGGCCGTATGTCGCGTCGGTGCCGCACGCAACCTACCCTGCTATGAAGTTCCGACCGGGTGGAAATACTTTGTCAACTTAATGGATAGCAAGCGTATTACCTTCTGCGGTGAAGAAAGTTTTGGTACCGGCTCCAGCCACATCCGTGAAAAAGACGGCATTTGGGCAGTTTTGTTCTGGTTAAGCATTATTGCCGCCACCGGCAAATCCGTTGCCGAAATCACCAAAGCACACTGGCAAAAATATGGACGCACTTATTACATTCGCAATGACTATGAAGGCGTCCCGACAGAAGTTGCCGACAAATTAATGGCTGATTTGGAAGCCAAATTACCGACCTTAAAAGGGAAGAGCTTCGGCGCTTATACCGTAAGCGAAGCCGCTCCCTTCATTTATAATGATCCGGTAGACGGCAGCTCAACCAAAAACGGCTTAATCATCAAGTTTGCCAACGATTCGCGTATTATTTACCGCCTATCGGGAACCGGCAGCAGCGGCGCAACAATCCGCGTTTATAATGAGCAATATAAAAAAGATGATTTAACAGGAGATTCAGCCGAGGTATTAAAACCTCTGGCAGCTCTTGCCGCTGAAATTGCCGAAATCACACTTCGTACGGGAAAAACCAAAGCCGATGTTACGACCTAGCAACATATTGAGTTTAACTCTGGCTCTGTTATTGGGCTGTGCCGACGCTAAAGCCGCTTTATACGGCTTTAGCGAAGCCAACCCTTATACCTATGAAGAAGAGATTCTTGACATTAAAGTTCCGCCGGAAAGAATGATTAACTACCGGCAAAAGATGCGTGACAATATCATTATGTTGTCAAACTTTGCTAAATCTAAAAATCGTGATTTTCAAATTTTGGTTCATGAAGGCGAAGACCTTTTGAACAAATATTTATGGGAATATCATTTGGAAGGCTACAACGCAGCCAGACGTGCCGGTGTAAATGCTTCCGACCCAAGCTTTTTAGCCAAGATAAAAGCCTACATGCCGGAGCATCAACCGGCCGTAGGGTCCCCCGGGCGTTACTATATGCAAAGCATTGACGGCATTGTCTTAAATAACCTATTGTGTCATGACCGCCAATTAACCCCGACGGCAAGAGATTCCGGCCTAAAAATCATTTCTATTGATAAATGTGAAAATCCGTTGAAATATGATGCTGCCATTGAAGCCTCTGCCGGAAAACAAATTTTGCTTTATGGCTTTTTAAATCCTGATTTTGCCTTTAACAATGCCAAAATCCAACCATTGGTTAATGAAAATGCTCGCAACATATACAAACTGGCGGACGCCGGCAATATTTTGTTTTTAATTGAGGAAGACAATTATCATACCAAGGCAGACTTCATCAATGACATTCGCAACTCAAACTTTGACGTAATTGTCATTCGTCCTTTGTTTCATAACAAGATTCCCTACACGCCGGAAGAAATCAACAGCCTCAAATTCAAAAAGAACGGCACCAAGCGCCTGATTATCGGCATGATGAATGTCAGTGAAGCAAATGATGCCGCCTATTACTGGAAGAAGAGTTGGAAGATTGGGGCACCGACTTGGTTAAAACGCGCATCTTTTGTAGACCCGCACGCGGCCATTACCGAATATTGGCACGAAGACTGGAAAAAAATTATTGCCAAATATTTTCAAGGGATTGTCGACAGCGGCTTTGACGGCGCATTTTTGACCGGGCTTGAAAACCACCATTATTTTGAAAAACAAACGCCTCTTGACTGATAAAGGAGCAAATTCATGAACGAAATTGAAATTTTAGACATCTCCCGCGAGGCAATTTTTACCTTAATCAAAGTTGTGACACCAGTATTACTGGTGGCTTTGTTTATCGGTCTGATAATTGGTATATTCCAAGCCTTAACCCAAATTCAGGAAATGACTTTGGCCTTTGTACCTAAAATTTTAGGCGTCTTTTTTACCCTGATTTTATTATTTCCGTTCATGCTCAATCAAATGCGCACGCTAACCGAAGGTCTGTTTGATAAAATTGTCAACGGCGGATAACAAAAGTCATGAGTGAGCTGCTAAACTTTCATATATACAATTTCATGCTGGTCTTTTTGCGGCTTGGCAGTGCTTTGGCATTTATGCCCGGTTTTACGACCTCATATATCAACATGCGCCAAAGGTTGTCCATTGCCGTGGCGATAGCTATTGCGCTCATCCCTTTTCTGCAATCATATTTTCCCCCTATTCCGCAAGATAGTGCTTCTTTTATCCGTATGATAAGTTTTGAAATTTTGGTCGGTGTCTTTTTAGGAATGCTGATGCAATTTTTATATGCAGCCTTAAGTTTGGCCGGCAGCTTTGCCGCTCAAGCCATTGGTTTTGCCAATGCTCAAATTTTTGACCCGACATTTCAAAACCAGTCTGTAGTTATTGAAACTTTTTTAAGCCTGATTGCCATAACGATTATTTTTATCACGGACTTACATCACCTGATGTTAAGCGCGGTTATTGACAGCTATAATTTATTTCCGGTCGGCGCTAATCTTCCGGTTGATGATTTTTCAAATTTTTTAAGCCAAACTTTAAACAAAAGTTTTATCATGGGGTTCAAGATTGGGGCGCCCTTTATAGCTTTTACCATTATTTTTTATACCGGCATGGGGCTACTTTCACGCCTGATGCCGCAACTCAACATTTTCTTTTTATCTCTGCCGCTGCAAATTTATTTGGGCTTAGGCTTATTGCTGATTACCACACCGATGATGATTGTGTGGTTTACCAAATATTTTGAAGACGGGCTGATGCAGTTTATCAAATAGGAGGAAATCATGGTAGCCGAAGACGATGATGAATCCTCCAAGACGGAAGAACCGTCCGAACGAAAGATAAGCAAAGCCAAAGAAGAAGGCGACATAGCCATCTCACAGGAAGCCAAAAGTTTCATCATGCTTTTGGGCATGATTTTTGTGGTTTGGCTGGTTTTGCCCCTTATGTTTCGGTTGTTTTATCAACTGACGATAAAGTTTGTTGAAACCCCTGAGACCATCCCGACAGACCCCAAACATATACAACTTCTCTTATTGCAAACCACATTAGGTCTTTTTAAGATTCTTGGCATTCCTTTTGCCATTTTTATGATTTTGGGTATATTTGCCTCAATTGCCCAAACAGGTTTTATTTATGCCCCCAAAAAATTAGAGCCGAATTGGAATAAGTTGAATATTTTTGCCGCTCTTCCCAATTTCATTAACATGAAAAAAATTATTGAAAGCTTAAAAGGCATTTTAAAAATAAGTGTAATTGCCTACATCGCCATTTTGGTTGTCAGACCATATCTTGACAAAGTTAACTTGCTGCCCTCAATGGAAACTTTAGGCATTTTGGATTTTATTCATCATGTTGTGGTTTTGCTGATTTTTACGGTGACGATAGCGGTTTTGGTTATAGCCATTGCCGACTATGCCTACCAAAGATACAGCCATTTAAAGAAGTTGCGCATGACCAAACAAGAAGTTAAAGATGAATATAAACAAACCGAAGGCGACCCTTTGGTCAAATCGCGCATTCGCCAAATCCGCATGGAAAGGGCGCGCCACCGCATGATGGAAAACGTTCCCAAATCAGATGTCGTTATTGTCAACCCGACGCATTATGCCGTTGCCCTTCAGTATAAAATGGAGACGATGGACGCGCCGGTTGTCGTGGCCAAAGGTCTTGATAATTTGGCCTTGCGCATTAAAGCTCTCGCCGAAGAAAATGACGTGCCGATTGTTGAAAATCCGCCTTTGGCACGTGCACTTTTTGCTTCGGTTGAGATAGATCAGGCAATTCCGCCGGAACATTTTAAAGCCGTAGCAGAGGTAATCGGATATGTTATGCAGCTCAAAAACCAATCACCGTCCTGACAAAGCATTGCGCCGCAAACTTGTCAGTCTGTCTTATGCTCTGTTGGCCTTAGCGGCGGCAGTAATATTATTTATGGTTTATCCGGAACATTTCATGCTTCTAACCTTGGTAATGTTGTGCCTGATTTCTTTATGTTTGATTTTAACCATTCAAACCATCTACAACGGGGAAGAAGCCATGAGCTACGGCGGCTTTGCCAATGAGGTTCTACGCAGCGAATTCAAGCTTTGCCGCATTGACAATGCACAAGGAAAAGCCGTTATCGAAAACGACCCCGCCAAAGAACTTTTTAAGGGATGCAATGTATTAGACTTTATAGAACAACATCTCTCACCTGATTCCGGCAACGCTACGGCGCTTTATCGGCTCAAGAGCGGCTGTCAAAATTTGGTTCCGGAAAAAGTTTCGCTCTCCCTTGTTTTGCATCGGGAAGAAAACCGCATTTTTAATGAAGAAGAATGGTTTGAGGTTTCCGTCAGACCGATATATCTCAAAAAGACCGATATTTTTGACGGCCCGTTTTCCATCAAAGCCATTCGTAAAGATACCTACCTGTTTTGGAACATTGAAGACATCACGGCCGAACGCAACATGCAAGAAGTTTATCGACTGGAGCGCCGTTCTTTGCACGATTTTTTAGACTATCTGCCGGTTGGTTTATACATCACCGACAAAGATAATATTTTTGAATATTGTAATCTGGCTTTTTCCAACCTCATCGGCCTCACCCGTGAAGAACTTATCGGCAAAGGGCTGGCCGAATTTTTATCCGTCAACACGCCGATACCGCCGCGCAATTTTTTATGGCACGGCAACCTGCACTTTCTGACGCGTGATAAAAAGGTATTGGAATGTTTGGCCTATCATGAAAGTTTTCGTGAAAATAACGAGCTAAAAACCCGCGGCGTTATCATCAAAGACATCCCCGGAGATGAAGAATTACATCACGCCTTAGAAACCTCAACCGACAAAATCGGTTGGTTATTTGAGCATGCACCGGTCGGCATTATTTTTTGTGATTCTCAAGGCAAAATTATAGAAACAAACGCTCTGGCGACAACTTTTGTCGGCCCCGACGCCTCCGAAAAATCATTATTTTCCTATATAAAAGAAGAAGATTGCGCCAAAGCCAAAGAAGAATATAACGCCGTCAGCACGGGTAAAAAGACTTCAGCCTCTCTTGAGGTCAAACTCTTGCCGCAAGCTCAGGCAAGTATTGCGCTTTTGCACCTATGCCCGATGCACAAATACTATATGTCGCCGACAGACAAACCCCAGGGAATTGTCGTTTATTTGGTAGATGCCACACAGCAGAAAAAGCTGGAACAACAATTTATTCAGGCACAAAAGAACCAAGCGCTTGGACAACTTGCCGGCGGCGTCGCCCATGATTTTAATAACCTATTGACGGCCCTTATCGGCTATTGTGACTTATTGTTGCAAAGACACGGGGTCGGCGATCCCTCCTTTGCCGATTTAATGCAAATCAAACACAACGCCAATCGCGCCGCCGGTTTGGTCAAACAAATTTTGGCCTATGCCCGCCAGCAACCGATACAACCCAAGCTCCTAGATGTTACGGAAAACTTTGCCGAGCTGAGCAACTTACTCAAACGCACATTAGGAGAACAAATTGCCCTACAATTTTATCACGGCAACGATTTAGGCATGATACACATTGACCCCACTCAATTTACGCAGATTATTTTAAATCTGGCCATCAACGCCAAAGACGCCATGAACGGCAACGGCAAGCTCAGCATCACCTCTCGTGTTGAAAACATTTTGGAAGATTTCACCTTCGGCGCCGACATCATTAAAGCCGGAGAATATGTTGCCATAGATGTCACAGACACCGGCTGCGGCATTCCGCCGGAAAATCTCGGCCACATTTTTGAGCCGTTTTTCTCCACCAAAAAGAATGTCGCCGGATCGGGAACAGGCCTGGGCCTGTCTCAGGTCTACGGCATTATCCGCCAAAACAACGGCTTTATCAAGGTTGACAGCAGAGTCGGAAAAGGAACGACTTTCAGCGTTTATTTGCCGCGTCAAGAGGCCGGAAGCGACACCCTTGCCGCACCCGAAGACGGGCATGATATTTTCACCGACAAAGACGGCACCCCGGTTCTAAAAGTTCAAGAAAAGATAACCGGCCCCTTAACCGTTGATGAAAAAATGATAATGGGCATGAACTTATCCACCTTCACCCGAGAATATGAAACCCCGCACAAAGAAATTGAAAACACCCGTATCTTATTTGTCGATGATGAAGATTCTTTGCGCACTTTTGCACTCCGTGCCTTAAAGAAGAAAGGCTATGATGTCATTGGCTGCAACTCCGCCGAAAACGCCTTAGACTATATTAAAGAAGACAAAAACTTTGATTTAATGATAACCGACATGGTCATGCCCGGCATGAACGGTGCTGAACTTTCCAAACAAGTTAAGAGTTTAATCCCCGGCATCAAAATCATTTTAGCCTCTGGTTATTCAGAAGAAATTGTCAAACAAGAAGTTGAGAATTTTGAAGAATTTGAATTTTTAACCAAACCTTTCAGCCTCAGCGACTTGACAGCAAAAGTTTTTGATGTCTTAAATAAATAAAAAAAGTTTGAAAAGGACAAATATGCAGCAATTACCGCTAGAATTTTCATATCTTCCAAGCATGGGAAAAGAAGACTTCATGGTTGCCAAATGCAATCTTGAGGCTGCCACGCTTATAGAAGATTGGCCGAACTGGCCGTATTTTGCGGTTTGCATATACGGGAGCGAAGGCTGCGGCAAGACACACTTAGCCAATGTATTTGCAGCAACGGTTGCCGCCCGCACCAAATACCCCTACAAGATTCCCTTTATACGTGCCAACCAGATAGAGCTTGAAACTGTCCACAAGCTTTTTGAACAAAATAAATGTCTGGTTGTTGAAGATTTAACCCCTGAAATCAACTGTGAAGCCTTATTTCACCTATATAATCTTTACCGAGATGAAGGCGGCAATATTTTATTTACGGCCAACCAAGCCCCTGCGCGTATGAAATTTAAATTACCTGATTTACAATCGCGCTTAAATATTGTAACATCAATAGAAATTAAAGAGCCGGATGATGATTTATTATCATCTTTGCTCATTAAAATGTTTATGGATCGTCAAGTAATGGTCAATCCGGAAATTATTAATTATATGGTCGCCAATATGCAGCGTTCTTTTGCCTATGCAAGGAAACTGGTTGCGGAAGTAGACAACATTTCCCTAGCCAAAAAGCGGGCTGTTTCAGTCCCCATTGTTAAAGAAGCGATAGCATCGCTGGCCGCCGACACCCAAGGTGAATTGTTTTAAAGGAATGGTATGATGTTAAATTTAATTATGGATTCTTATAAATCTTTTTTCAAAAAGATGCCGACCATGCTGCTGTTCATATTGCCGTTGTTGGCATATAGCTTCATTGAGGTATACTGCGAAGGCAAATTTGCTCAAAGTCAAATCTTTATCTTCTTAGCAGTTGTCCTCACGGCTTTGGTTAATGTTTTAACAGAGATTGCCTTATACAAATACAATCTCGCACAAGAAACTACCAACCCGTTAAAACCTTGGTATAACATTTTCATATACTATGTAGCACAAATGCTATTTGGATTGGTTGTCGCCATTCCTGCATTTATCTTGACCTATATTTTTGCAAAATTAAGCATTCCCTATGCCGGGCTTTTGGCTTGGGCCTTAAATATTTTCCTCGGCATCGCCCTCTGGGCACGCTTAAATGTATTGTTACCGATGGTAATTTCCGGAGAAAAGATTACCCTTAAAGACTTCATGCAAAAGACCTCTGAGCCATATCATCAATGGCTTTTGGCTGCGACTTGCATTTACCTCCCCTATATTGCCATTAACTACCTGATTAACAATCCCTGGTTAAACGCCTTACTCCTGTGCTTTACCATGATGTTAATTGTCGTATTCAACAGCAATTATCTGCAAAGCAAAAAATAGTTTTTTATATATACCACCTAAATATGCCGGCACAGAGTGGCCGGCATATTTATTATTGTTCTAAAAAGTTTTTTTTCAAAAATTTACAACTAAGCAACCCTGTCATTCCCAAGGTCACACCCTTTCTCTCTGCTGTCATTCCAAAGGCCTCGCCCTACGGGAGCTGGCACATTTGGAATCTATAACTTCTGCTTTAGCAGTTCTTATTTATTTCACCCCTATTCCGGCCTTTCCCCGTCAAGGGGAAAGGGGTAAGTGGATGGTGTTGTCAAGGGGA
>CALXWF010000005.1 GCA_944392285.1 uncultured Alphaproteobacteria bacterium
TTTTATCAACGCAAATAACCTGATTCCCAAGCTCAGCCAAACCGACACCGGTTGGCAGTCCGACATAACCCGTTCCGATAATTGCAATTTTCATAACACGTCCTCAATTAATTAAACCGAGAAAGATTCTAACAAAAGCCGCCGGAAAAAAGAAACGCTATTTAACATTTAATCACAGCCATTACATTCCTAAAATCAGATTTATAAATTTAAAGAACAAACGAGCGAAACGACTTAAGGGAGTTGAGCGGTACACAAACTGTCATCCGCCGTGGGCGTCCCCACCATAGAACGGACAACGGACAGGCCGTCGACGGCGGCAGACACGATTCCTCCGGCATAACCGGCGCCCTCTCCGCAAGGATAAAGCCCTGAGATATTGGCTTGCATGGTTTCGTCACGCAAAATTTTTATCGGTGACGAGCTACGTGATTCTACGGCGGTTAACACGGCATCCGGATAATCAAAACCGGGGAGCTTTTGCGCCATTAAGGGCACCCCCGCGCGCAGAGTTTCATATACAAAATCAGGCAAACATTCCTTAAGATTCGCCGGCGTCACTCCGGGAATATAACTTGGCGTTACACTGCCGAGTTTTTTGCTGGCACGATTTGCCAACAAATCTTTAAGTAACTGAACCGGCGCAAAATAATTTTCTCCGCCGAGGCGAAAAGCGGCTTCTTCCAACTGTCTTTGAAAATACATTCCCTGCAAAGGGTGAGTTCCGCCAAAATCTTCCGGCGTAACACCGACCAACAATGCCGCATTGGCATTAGCCTTATTTCTGGCATATTCGCTCATACCGTTTGTCACCAAGCGCCCGTTTTCCGAAGCGGCGGCCACGACCACACCGCCCGGACACATACAAAAGCTATACAAAGAGCGCCCGTTTGGCAAATGAACGGCCAATTTATAATCTGCCGCACCCAAAGCCGGATGTCCGGCAAACTGATGATAGCGGCTTTTATCAATTAAGCTCTGCGGATGCTCAACCCGCACCCCGACGGCAAAAGCTTTCGGCACGATTGCCACCCCGTTGCGATAAAGCATTTCAAAAGTATCACGGGCACTGTGCCCCACGGCCAAAACCACACGTTCTGCCGCTTGCTCATAAATTTGACCATTTTCATCTCTGATGAGCAGAGCACAGAGTTTGCCGTTTTTAATGCATAAATCTTCCAATCGATTTTGAAAACGATATTCTCCGCCCAAAGCAACAATTTTTTTGCGCAAATTCTGCACCACCAAAGCCAAATAATCCGTTCCGATATGAGGTTTGGCCGCATATAAAATCTCGGCCGGTGCGCCGGCGCCCGCAAATTCATGCAAAACTTTGTCTGTCAGCTCATCTTTTTTAATACCGGTCATTAATTTGCCGTCAGAAAAAGTTCCGGCACCGCCCTCCCCGAATTGAACATTTGATTCGGGATTAAGTTTTCCTTTCTGCCAAAAGATATCAACATCTCTTTGGCGTTCACTCACGATTTTGCCGCGCTCAAGCACAATCGGCTTTAGGCCGGCTTCGGCCAGAGCCAAAGCGGCAAACATTCCGGCCGGACCACTGCCGACGACAATCGGTCTGGTGTCTAAAGTTTTGATTTTAGGAATTTGATAAACCGGCAAGCATAATTTTTCAACATTCTCACCGACAAAAGCCTCTTCATTTCCCTCAATTTCCACATCCACGGCATAGAGAGCCCAAATCTGGCTTCTGCTTCGGGCATCAATTGATTTTCTGGCAATTTTAAAAGAACAAAAAGCCGCCGGTTCAAGGTTTAACCTCTGAGCCGCAGCTTTTTTAATTTCGGTAGTATCTGCCGTAAACGGCAATTTTAAATTATTAATTCTGAGCAAAACACATTATTCCTTACAAATTTTAAGCAAGGAATAACATTTAAATTTAAATCTCGCAAGTCATCTATTGATACAAGAAAAACCGTTATTGATTTCTCAATAACGGTTTTAGTGAAATAACTCCCACAAATAGTAGATGCCACCGCAGACACAGCCCAAGATTCCAAGCAATGCTTGTTCTCCGGTCAGACATCCGATAAGCCAGCCCAAGCCACCCCAAAACAAGATAACCAACACCGGCCCCAGCACCATTCGGATTGCGGAAAGATTGGCCACACTCGTCACAAAATTAAACACGAATATGACCAATAATATGCTTAAAATAAAACCTATGATAACCATAGTATGTTTATTTTAATTTTGCGCCGGAGCTTTATCCTAAAGGATAAGACTGTCAGAAACTGACAATGACGCAGTGAATAATATAAGCCCCCAATAATTTTTTATCAGTTTTTATAATAGCACAAAAAACCCCTTCACGCAAGTTTTTTACTTTTAGCAATCACTTTTCTTTAAGCCCTTTATATTATTACTCATAAAACTCTCTATCCTGTCATTCCAAAGGCATACCTTATCCTTTTCTGTCATTCCAAAGGCCAGCCCCCACGGGAGCTGGCACATTTGGAATCCAGTAAATCCCTGCGAAGCAGTCCTTATTTATTTCCCCCCTATCCCTGCCTTTCCCCGTCAAGGGGAAAGGAGAAAAGAGGATAAGCCCTGTCAAGGGAAAGGAGTAAGTGTGGGTGTTGTTAAGGGGAAAGGGGTAAAAGCCTCTTTTATTCCCTCCCCCTATGACGGGGACATCTCCTTATATTCCCTCCCCCTATGACGGGGGAGGGTTAGGGTGGGGGTGATTCTCTTTCCTGTCATTCCAAAGGCCACGCCCTCTTTCCCCTATACTGTCATCCTGAAGGTCACACCCTACGGGCTGTGACACATGGTCCTCGCCCCCTTATGTCATGCTGAACTTGTTGGTCCTCGCCCTCTTTCCCTTTCCCTGTCATTCCAAAGGCCAGCCCCCACGGGAGCTGGCACATTTGGAATCCAGTAAATCCCTGCGAAGCAGTCCTTATTTATTTCCCCCCTATCCCAACCTTTTCCCGTCAAGGGGAAAGGAGATAAGGGGGAAAATTAAAATAATTTCAATACAGATTGCGCGACTTGCGAAGCTCTCTCTTTCCTGTCATGCTGAAGCCCACGCCCCACAGGACGTGGGACGTTCAGGATCTCAAATCCCTGCGAAGCAGTCAAATTTTAGAATAACTTCAACACGGTCTGAGAAGCCTGCGAAGCCAGCGAGAGCGAATTAACCGCCAGCTGCTGCGCTGTCTGTAAAGCCAGCATATTGGCCGATTCTTCGTTCATATCGGCCAACGTTAATTTATCGGCGCCTTCTTCCAAAACATTAATCAGATTCTCGGTAAAATCCTGACGAGTGGTAATAATATTATAGCAGTTTCCAAGTTCCGCCGAAAAACTGCGCAGCGCCGAAACCGCCGCAGAAAGTTCCTGTACCGATTGCATGATCCCTTCTTTTTCCGCCCAATCGGCCAGAGAAAGCGAAATCCCGCTTGATGACATATCTTTGCCGGACACAAGCACCGAACTGCTGTTGTCTTCGTTAAAACGAATCTTAAGGCTGTCTCCTTTAAGAAAATTAACCCCCTTATAAGAACTGTCGCTGATAAGCGAATCATATTGATTTAAAACCTGATTATACTGCTCCTGATAGCTTTGGGCGTCAGGTTGGCCGAAAGTCCGGTTCAATGCTTCGACGGTAACCACCGGCGTATTCGGATTCAGAGACATAACCATTTTAAAATCGGGGAAATTTTCAATATCCGTAATATCCTGATACATTTTGCTGCCGGTTGACCAGCGAGTGGTGTTAACATCTCCGCCGTAAGGATTATCGGGGTCAAAATTTCCGACAGCTGTCTGAGAACTGAAAGTCAGATCTTTAAGATTCATAATTTTCACCGACCCGTTCTCAAGGACTTCGGTAATAACGCCGACGGCTTTTTTGCTGCCGTCATAATCTGCTGCGGAACCAAAGCTTTTATCTTCATACATCACATCGCCGACTTTGGGAACCGCCGCACCCCCGGCGCCGCCTGAAGCGGCGCCGGAAGAGTTAAAGGGATAAAAACAATTTTCTACAAGCTGGAAACAACGCTCGCTATAATTATAGCTCTTATTGGAGTCGTACCGAAAGCCACTACCCATAAAGAGTATCCACGAACTGGTATTATTATACTCAGAGGAGGACCAATAGTATCCACTACTTAAAGGTGCAGCATCGACACCTTTGGCTGCAAGGGTTTTCAAAGCATCATTAATCACGGTTTTGCCGCTGCCGGTAACCCCGCTGGTTCCGTACCCGCCGGTCATCTGCGAGGTATCAGTGCCATACATGGCCATTAATTCGCCGATCGACGGCAAATACCAGTTGCCCTGTCCAAAAGTTCCGTCTTTATCGGTACCCGGCGCATAAAACTGGCTCGCTGCATAAGCAGCCAAAGCATCTGCTCCCAACTGGCCAATAATCGCCTGCGTATTGCTCTGGCCGTCATATAAAGCCGACGGACGACTCGCCGTCCCGCCGGAAACGCTGCTCTCAATCCCTTTTACCGGCCCGACAACGCCAAACGCTTTTCCGCCCGTCGCCGTAAACCCGATTTTATTGATTGTAACATTGGTTGAATGCGAACCGACCGCTGCCAAATAACTGTCCTCTTTGCCGCTCAGTTCAACACTCATATTGCTGATTGAACAAGTTCCGGTGACAAAAACCCCAGACATCTGTTCCGCATTGCCGCTCATCCGGACATTTATATTTTCGACCACATTCTGGCCGCTGCCCCAGATTTGCAACGCCGTCGCCCGGCCAATCGTGTTATCCTGGACAATATCCAGATTTCTGACCGTAATATTCCCGCCCACATCATATACAGAACGGGCAAAAGACGTCGTACTGGCTGCGGTGTTGACAATTTTCATATTCTCTATCGTTGCGCCGGATCCGTAGTTATAAATACCGCGCATGGTAAAAGTGTGGCCGCCGCCGTTGATAACAATGTTTTTGCCGTGTGCCATAATTGTAGAATTAAGGGTAACATCTTCGGTCAAAACCACCTTGGCATTGTCGGTATCCAAAATCGCCTGAATTTCCGCCACGCTCATATCCGCCGTAATTGCCGTATAACCTTCGGCCAGCAAAGCGTCAACATCGGTATCAAACTCAATTTCGGCCTGATAAGGAACAAGCTCGGCCTCTGTCAAAACCCTTTCGGTAACAGAGCGCATTTGCTCCAAATAGCCGGCCGCCGCGCTTAAGCCTTCGGTTGCCGCTTTAATCGTCTGCACGGCCTGCGACATCGCATCCAAAAGCGCGGTCAAATCAGCCGCGCGGTTATTTAATGACGAAGCCGTGTAATAAGAGGAAGGATTGTCGATAGCCGAAGATACCTTAAGGCCGGTCGCCAGACGATTCTGCACAATACCCTGCTGGCTCGCAATATTCTGCAAGCTCAACAAATTGCTGCGCATCGACGCTGTCAACGAAATCCCCGACATTCTTCGGCCCCTTTACAAAGTTTATTCTGCTAATATACTAACCTTATCATATTTTCCTAATATAATCAACAATTATTAACAACCTTTTAAAACGAATATAAATTTATCTTGAACCAAAGCCGTTTTTATCAAAAACTTCTCCGAACGGCCTTCGGCAGCCACCGGCCTATTTGCTCTGCGGCGGAACCGACGCTTTGCTGGCTTTTCGCCATGAAGTGGCCTGCTTGGCAATATTGTCCATAATTAAACTTAACTGAGCCAGTTTCTTTATTGACAACACATTCATATCCACGCACAAACGCAGCTCTATTTTCAAAAGTTCAAATGACGTCAGAAAATTGCTCAAATGCTGCTGCCGATTTTCCTGCGAAACATTAGCACCGTACAAATCGCGGAACAAAGACAAAGAATCTCTCTTCATATCTTGTCCCAGCGTATATTTATAATCTCGCGGAAATTTGCTGGTTGTTCGATAAATTTCACTCAACAGCAAATAAGTATCGCGATATATCGGCAATTGATTATACAGAACCATCTCTTTCTCCTTTTATTTGTTTTTGATGTTGAAAACGTCGGTATTGGCGCTGTTTGCATAATTGGCGTTTTTTCTGTCCGGCTTTGCAAAAGTTTTTGTCAACGGCAAATTTCGTCGCATTCGGCTCCAACTTCGACACTGCACCCAAAAAAGTATTATCCAGCATTTGCAAAATCCGCGAACGCAGATTATAGGTATTATAATGCCGCATAAACCCGATATAAGAATTGACCCCGGCGGCAAATTTTTCCAGATTGCCGAGAACCTGCCCGACGCTTTGCGCCATCCGCGGCAGCATCGAAAATATTTTCCGGTACAAATTATTTTTGCTGCGATTGCCGATATAAACCCGGTTAGGCTTGATAACCGCACCGATAAATTTAACACCTTTGCTGTAATGCTGAAGATAAAACTTTTGCGGATGCAAACTCAGCTTCAGCTGCGTCTGCAAAAATGCCCCGATCTTCTTCCAAGCCACCAGCAAAACCTGCTTATCTTCATGAATCAGAACAAAATCATCAACATAACGCCCGTAATATTTAATCTGCAAATCTTCTGTCACATATTTGTCAAGCCGGTTAAGATAAAAATTGGCAAAAATCTGCGACGTCAGATTCCCGATCGGCAGCCCGCAATAGCGACTCGACCAAAACAAACTCTTATGATACGGCAGACCGTTCCAATCGGAAAGTTTGCCCTTAATGACGC
>CALXWF010000006.1 GCA_944392285.1 uncultured Alphaproteobacteria bacterium
ATCTTCAATAAAAAAGAGGTCTTGGTAGCCCTGAGCCGTAATATGCGGGCGACGATTGTAAAAACTGCCGACAAAATTGTGAAAAAAAGCGGTGTGATAGCCTTGGTTCTTTGCAAGTTGCGGCAACAGATTCAGCCCTTGATATAAAACCTGCGGCGCGTAAAGTTTGTAAATTGCTCCATAATCTTGCGCGGTAAAACCTCCGGCATTAACGGCAAAATCCGTATCCGAGCTGGTACCTTCAGCTTTGCCGCTTACACGAAAAAACGGTACTTTTGCGCTTAGGCTGTTTAAGAAAGGCGTCAGCTCTTGTCCTTGGTATTTTTGATTAATGACATCATGAGCAAGGCTCTCTACCTGAATAAAATAAACATGGTTCGGCAAATGATAGGTGCTTGGCAAATCTGCTTGCGGCACCTGCTCGGCGTTGTTGCGGATTTCATGTAAAACGGCCTCGGAATTATGTTGGTTCCTCAGCTCATATCCCCAACAAAAGCCATAGCCGAAATTGCGACAAGTCATGGCAAAATAACTTTTATCAAACAAAGTTTCCGGTGAATATGAAATGCCGGCAAACGCCCCAAAAAACACTAAAGCTGCGGCAAAGGCCGTCAGTTTGTCTTGCCGAAACAGAGAAAATTTGCTGGCGGCAATCCATAAATTTATGAGGCCGAGCCCCAAAATCAGCCCTAAGCGCCAGTTAAGAAAAACAGACGGGGTCCGCAAGAGAAAAATGCCGCCCTCTTGCCATTGGGCAAAAATCGTTTTTAGGCTAAGCGGCGCGCTAAAATAATGATGATAAAGCAAAAGCCCCGCCTGCAATAAAGTGAACAGCCCCAAAAATAAAAACAAAACGCCGGCCGGCAAAGCTAAAATTCCGCGCCAAAAAACAAAAGCAAAAAACAAAACCAAAAGGCCTTGGAATATTAATTGCTCTTGCCCAAAGAACAAAAGTTGTCCGATATAGGTTTGCAAAGCCAACCAAAGCGAAAATATAATGCTTGACCAAAAAGGAGATGTTAAAGTTTTCATGCGGGACAGCCTTTTATTTACCATTTGTTTACGGCAAATGTTATAGCATTATCTCAAAGTTGTACAGTTTTTTAAGTCAAAGGTTTATAACATGGTTAAAGTCAATGAGGTAAAATTTTCAGATATTTATATCACACCGCAAAAAAAAGCCTATATTCCCGACGGAAAAACCCAAAACGGCTTGATGATTTTTGAACCTGAAGATTTTGATGCCTTTTATGCCTTGGTTGAGCAGACATGGGACGGCAAAAACCCCAGCTATTCGGTTAAATATGAAAATATATATTACCGCGTTGAAAGAACCGAAGCTATGGACGGAATTCAATATTGTGCCAGAAAAATGCCCGAACATGTGCCGCCTTTGGCTTCTTTGGGGTTTTCTACCGAGCTGACCAGATATTTGTTGTCTTTGAGCAATATGTCGGGCTTAATTTTATTTTCAGGGCCGACAGGCGCCGGTAAAACAACCTCTATTTCGAGCCTGCTCAAAGAATATCTTTCTATTGAAGGGGGATTTGCTTATACGATTGAAGACCCGACCGAGATGCCTCTAGACGGAGAATATCATTCTATGGAAGGCGGGCTCGGCCTTTGTAAACAAACACAACCGCCGCACGGACTTTGGGGAGAAGCTTTGAAATCTGCTCTGCGCTCTAAACCGCGTTTTATTATGGTTGGCGAGATTAGAACACCTGATACCGCCAGTGAAGTGTTGCGCGCCGCAACTTCGGGACACCTTGTGCTTTCAACCATTCATGCCAATAATATTACAGATGCCATTAACTCGATGGTTAAATACGCAGCCTCTACCTCTATGAGCGAAGAACTGGCTTATGACCTTTTCTCTCGCGGAATGCTCGGCGTTTTGCACCAAACTTTGGTGGGCGTGAAGAGCAAAAGACCTTCTGTCAGCTATCTGTTTGCAAACCCTGATACAACTAAGGGCGACCAGGTCAGAGGAATTATTAAAACCGGAAAGCTGAACTTGGCGACATCTATTGAAACACAGATGACGCGCCTTTCACGCGGCATGACAATCTTTCCGGACTTGTAAAGAACGGATATTAAAAAAGCCCGCAATTCGCGGGCCTTTTTTTATTCGCCTTTTTTGATTTTTTCTATCAGTTCTTTAACCGATGGAATGCAGCCATTGCGATAGAGAGGATCTGTCGCAAAACGGTAAACCTGATGTCCGGCAAAGAGCAAATTGTCTTTAACACTGCCGCCGTGGCCGACTTCATAAAGCGTTTTATGAATGCAATATGAACGCGGATCAGGCAAGCGGCCGGTTGTTCCGTTGGCTTTTGACCAAGTTGAAAACTGACATTGTGACAAACAACCGACACAAGCGGCGCGGTCTGCTTTCATTTGTTTCCAGTCCTCAGGGGTCATAAAGACAACCGTGTTGTCGGGGGTTTCTTTTATCTCGGTTAAGCCGGCATTAATTTGGCGATTGGCTTTTTCCGCATCTTCGGGACGAATGTATATGGTTTTGCTTTCGCTTAGTTTTAAGGCATGGCTAAACTCATTATTCGGCTCAGAGGCAAAAGCAACTTCACCGTTATTTCTTTCAATTAATTTTTCAAGAAAGGTGTTTTTAATGGCTGATGAAAAGAAACCGGTTGGGCTGAATTTTTGTAAAATGACATCGCCTTTTTTTACGTGCAGCATAACCTTTTTCCAAGCCTCACTAATCGGGCTTTCTTTGGTTATCATCGGACGTGTGCCGAACTGAAAGGCGATTTTGCCAATCTCGGGGTTGTCGATATAATCCTGCCAGTCACTTAATGACCAAACACCACCGGCCAAAATAATCGGTGTTTCATTTAAGCCGAGGTTGTTTAGGGTGGTGCGCAATTCTACCAAACGCTGATACGGCGTTTGAGGTTTTGTCGGGTCTTCGGCATTAGACAAACCGTTGTGTCCGCCGGCCAACCATGGGTCCTCATAAACAACACCGCCCAAATATTCTCTAAAATTGGCATAGGCTCTTTTCCACAAAATTTGGAAAGCACGGGCCGAGGAGATAATCGGGTAATAATAAACGCCGAATTTTGAGGCTAAAGCCCCCAAATGATAAGGCAAGCCTGCTCCGCAGGTAACGCCGTGAATCAAACCTTTGGCACGCTCTAAAACACCGGTTAAAATGCGCTCGGAATCGGCCAATTCCCAAAGCATGTTCATGTGAATGCGGCCGTTGCCGTTGGAGATTTCATGAGCAACCTGAGCCTGTGCAACACCGCCTTTAATGGCATATTCAACCATTTCTTCATGGCGCTCTTTGCGGTCTTTTTTGAAGAATTTTTCAATTATCACATTGCCAAAAGAATCATAACAATCGGGGCTGACGCCGGAAAAAGTGCCGACGCAGTTCTCCGCCGCCCAGGCACCGCTGCTGCGGCCATCACTGCCGTTAATGCCTTTGCCCCCTTCAATTAAGGGCAAAACTTCTTTTCCGGATATGAGAATTGGTTTTAGCGTTTTCAACTTTTTATTCCTTTTCAATTTTTAATTTCAGAGTAACTTAACACAAAAAAATTATTTTTACAGTATAATTTTTGTTTTATCAGTCCCATGGAAAGACCAACCATTTGTCCGGCAGCTCGCGGGCAAAGATGTCAACATCTGCCTTCCCTTTGGGTTTGGCATATACCGTTACATAGCAGGCATTGGGAAAAGAGCGGCGCAACAGGCGAATGGTGCTGCCGGTGTCGGACAAATCATCAACAATAAGGGTGGCAGCGTCAACGGCTCCGATATCTGCAGAGACCTCAATTTGGTCTTCTGCACGGCGGTTCTCGCCGTCATAGCTGGAAATGTTAATGGCTTGAGAATTGCGAATATCAAGCTCATAGGCCAAAATTCCGGCCGGAATCAGTCCGCCGCGGCTGATGGCTATTATCTTGTCAAATTTGCCGTGAGCGCGGATTTTTTCAGCCAGAGCTTTGGTGTCTTGGTGAAACTCTTGCCAGTTGATGTATAGTTTATCTGCCATGTTTTTTGTCCTTGTCTTGTATGCGGGCGGCGATTTGCGCCTTTATACCATATATATATTCAACAACCTTATCACTGTCCCAATCGGCAGTGCCGTGAATGCGCCCGATTTCCTCACCGGTTTGGCTTATGAGCACCGTGTGCGGTGAGGTGAAAATGCCGAAATCTCCGGCAAGACGACCTTTTAAGTCGACATAAAAAGGAAGATCTTGGGCGTCAAATCTTTGTAAAAAGCGCTCTTGCTCAGCGGCGTCTTGCCACTCATCGGCACGAGATATCATCAGAACCTTGATGCCGTTGTCTTTGACCTTGTTGTAAAAACCGTTAAAATCATCCAGCTCAGATACACAGGGACGGCAGTTACGCGACCAAAAAACCGCCAAAACAAAATCACCCTTAAAATCTGTTAGCTTAACTTGATTTCCGTGGCGGTCATATATCGGTGTTTCAGGCAACTGACGGCCATGTTCGTAGATGTTTACGTTTTGCTCTCCGGCATAAACACCAAAGGCAAAACACAAACAAAAAAACAAGCTCAAAAGGCAAAATTTTTTCATTTTCTTGATAACTAGCTTTTTATTTTTGAAATTAACTTCGCTTTGAGTATATAATCATTTCGACTAAATAAACAAGCAAAGGTTTCGCAAAAATGAAAAAAATTTACAAATTGTTGACTCTGTTGCTGATGATGACCTCTCTTCTGTTTATAACTGCCTGCGGCAAAATGTCTTTGCCGACACCTATCGAGGGCAGCGGCTATCCTCACAGTTATCCCAGGAGATGATGAACTTATGACAAATGATGATTATATTGATGAAATGATTCCCTATGTGGAATTTGCCGATAATGCCAACGAAAGAACACCTTGCGTCTTGGTTTTGGACTGTTCGGGCTCTATGCGCGGCGAACCGATTAAACAACTTAATGCCGGCCTTAAAGCCCTTGAACATGAGCTGAAAGATGATATTGACGCCAGCTCACGCGTGCAGCTCCTGATTATTAAGGCTTGCGGCAAAGATGAGGCCGTTATTTCTTCCGATTGGACAGATGCCATGAATTTTACCGCTCCAACCATGGAAGCCGGCGGTTTGACCCCGCTCGGCAAAGCCATGGAGTTGGCCTTGCAAAAAATTGAGGAGCAAAAATGCCTCTATGACAGCTGCGGTATTACATCTAAACGCCCATGGATATTTTTAATCAGCGACGGCGAGCCGACAGATTATGACTGGGAAATCGTGGCTAAAAAATGCCGCCAAGCACAAATGGAAAAACGCGTGGTGGTTCATGCCGTGGGGACACAAGGCGCTAATTTGGAAAAATTGGCAAAATTCTCGGTTATGGAGCCTAAACGCTTGACCGGCCTTAAATTTACCGAATTTTTCCTGTGGCTCAGCCGCAGCGTTTCTTGTATATCTAAGGCGGCCCCCAATATTCCCGACCAATTGGATGATATCGGCGAGTGGAATGAAGACGAAGAAGTGTAAAGTTATTGCCGCCAGCGTTACGGGTCCGGCGCACCTGATTAAAAGACAAAATTGTCAGGATTATTGCCGTTATGCGGTCGACGGACGCAATATTGTGGCCGCCGTGGCCGACGGAGCCGGTTCTGCCCCTTTTGGTAAAATCGGCGCCAGACTTATTTGTGACACGATTGTCGACCTTTTGAAAAATGCCGACTTCAAATCTGTTAAAAGCATGGTTAAAAAAGCCGTTGAAGTTGCCAGAGATAAAGCCCTCAGACACCGCTTTAATAAGTCTAAGAGTGAAAAACATTTGCTCGATTTCTCCGCAACTTTGGTCGGCTTTGTGTATCGGCAAGGACAAGGTGTCTTTTTTCATATCGGCGACGGTGCGGCTTTGGCCTTAAAACAAGACGGCAGATATATCGCCTCACCACCGCAAAACGGCAATTTTCGCTGCGAAACTTTTTTCTATACCATGGATGACTGGAAGGAAAATTTGCGCTTTACGAATTTTTCGCAGGCAAAAGCCGTGTTTTTAATGAGCGACGGCGTGTCAGGATTTGCTTTTGATACGGATTATTTGAAGCCGGAAAGAAATTTTATTGACCCTATTCATGATTTTTTGAGCAGAGAGCCTTGCAAAGAACGCGCCGTACGCGCTTTGAGCAATACGTTGCAGACACCGCGCGCAAAAAAACTTAACTCTGATGATAAAACTTTGTTATGGGCAGAATTATGAGCGAAGAGGCTGAAAATAAAATTTATAACGCTATTTATGCCGACGGACATTTTGAAAAAATCAGGCTCGGCGCTTTGATTAATAAAGGTGGGGCCGCCGGCAAAATTTATTTGAATGCCGACAATCCTCAGCTCGTGGCAAAAATTTTTCATAATCGTAAAAAAAGCGCAACCAATCGTAAAAAGCTCGAATCCATGCTTTTGAATCGGCCAAATTTTCCGCCTGTTGAAAAGGACGGCGTTAAATATGTGCAAATCGCTTGGCCGGAAGCCCTGCTTGAAGATGAAGACGGTTTTTGCGTCGGCTATCTTATGCCTTTTATTAAAATGGAAGACGCCGTTTCTCTTGACCATTTGATGCAAAAAGCCATTCGTAAAAAACTTAAACTGCCAGAAAAATATGCTTATCGGATTTTTGCCGCTTATAACGTGGCTTCAATGGTGGCTGCCTTGCATAAATGCGGCCATTATATCGTCGATATGAAACCTTCTAACGTTACGGTCTATAAATCTACCATGTTGGTGGCCATGGTCGACTGCGACGGATTTTCAATTAAAGGAGAATATGGGCGTTTTCCGGCTGAGTTCGTCAGCGAAGAATATATCTACCCCGAAGGCATGGAACTTAGTTGTGACGAAATGGGCGAAGAACAAGACAAATTTGCTTTGGCCGTGATTATCTTTAAATTATTGAATGAGGGAATCCACCCGTTTTCCGGTGTTCCGCGCAAAAAAGATACGATGACAACCATTCAGAATCGGATTGAGCAGTATCATTATGCTTATGGTTTGTGGCCGGATAGTTATCAGGCCCCGCACCCCTACTCCATTCATGAATATTTTGACAAGAAAACGCTTGAGTTGTTTGAGCGGGCTTTTGCCAAAGGACAAGAACGCCCCAGCGCACATGAATGGCAAGAGCATTTGTGGAATCTGCTGCATAATTTGCGCCAATGCAAAAAGAACCCGAACCATGTATATTTTACGACAAAGGGCTGCGGGCTTTGTATGGTTGAAGACAAATTTAAGGGAACACTCAGCGAAATTAAACGCCAAAAAGAAACTCCCGTTACCATTCGCGGTATGGGACTTGAGGAGCTTGACGGCGAAAAAGTGCGGCGCGAAAAAGAAGAAAAACAGGCGCGCAACCAAAAGCTCTTTTATGCCTCTATGGCCGGTGCCGTCTTGTTTTTGCTGTTTTTCGGATTTTTATATAAAATCTTGGAGGTTTGGCAAGAAAGTATTGTGAACGCGGGAATCGGCCTGCAGGTTTTGGGGCTGGTGTTGGTGATGATGTTAATCAACCATGCCTTTAAGCGGTTTTATGCCTATTTGCCGATTTTAAAAAGCCGTGCCGTAACGCAGATGTTGCAAGTCTATGCACTGATATGCATGATTGTAGCCTTGGTGTTCCTTAACCAATTACCGACAGATTTATTGTCTTTGGCGCCTTAGTTGATGACTTCTTCTTTATAAACGCCGTAAAGATTGTTTTTAGACATCCAACCTGAAATTTGACCGAATTTTAGCAAACAGAAACCATGTTCGGCCGGACATTTGACAATCTCGGCAACGGTTTCATCTTCGGCGCGGGCAATGACTTTTGACTTATAATCAGGCTCGGCATATAAGTTATTTTCTCCGGGGGTGATAACTTTGGCCGTGCGTTTGTTTGAGAGCATGGATTTATGAATCCAAGATTCCGAACCTTGCCAATCTTTAACCTTGCGCCAAAGCTCAAACTCGGCCACAACCTCTACCGGCGCGCCTTTTTGGGTGTAAACCCACTCAATGGGATAACGTGAGCCGGGGCCGCTGCGCCCGTTAATGTGATCTGAACGAAAAGAGACAAAGCGCGGGAGGTTCGGCCCATCTTCCGAATCATCAATTACCTGAGCTTGAACCGGCGCGACAATAAATGCGGCCAAAAGCAAACAAGAAATTCTCCAAAACAGCTTTGACATTTTTCTTCCCCTTTTTAATTCTTTTTTATTTTCTTTGGAGATATTATGACGACATATAATGAATAAAACGTAAAAAAATTTTATAAAATTTTATGGGGATTTGCGAAAATGGATATTATTGAAACAGCTTGTGATTTAATCCGCTTCAAAACCGAAACCGGCGATTTTGAAACTGCTCATAAATGTTTGGATTATTGTAAGAATCTTTTCAAAAATACGGCGGCTAAAGTTGAAATTTTTCAAAAACCCGACACAGCGCCGGTGCTTTTTATCAGCAACCATGCCGGAGATGATTTTGACGTGTTGGTCTTGGGACATTTGGACGTCGTCCCCGCCCCAAAAGAAATGTTTGAGCCCAAGATAAGTGAGGGTAAATTGTTCGGTCGCGGAAGTTTGGATATGAAATCTTTTGCCGCCGTGGCTCTTAATTCCATGGAATATGTTTTGAAAAATAATCTTAACATCAAATTTGCCGTTATGCTTTCAACCGATGAAGAAAAAGGCAGCAAAGGTACGCACGCTTTTTTGGACGCACACCCCAAACTTGCGGCAAAAATTGTTTTGGATAATGATGTCGGCGGCGATATTTTGAAACTGATTAATAAATGCAAAAATCCCGTCTTTGTCAAAATTATGGCCCAAGGACTGGAAGCACACGGCTCCACCCCGTGGGAAGGAATCGATGCCAACCAAAAAATGTTTGAGGTCTTGGCTAATATCAGAAAAATTTATCCCTATTATTCTAAAGACGGACTTATTCCCGAAAATATGTGGGTTGATACCGTGCATGTGGCAAAAATCAGCGGCGGCGACGTGGCAAATATTATTGCCAAAGATTGTGAGGCCTTGCTTGATTTTCGCCTGATTGAAACCTCAACCGTCGAGAATTTACGCAAAAATCTTGAGGCTTGTATGGTTGAAGGGGTTAGATTTGAAATCGTATCTCAAAGTGTGCCCGTGGTTATGGCTGAAAACAACCCATATATTCAAGATTATAAAAATTTTGCAGAATCCATTTTGGGTGAAAAAATCGCATTTGAACAAATCGGCGGCGCAACAGATGCCAGACTTTTTGCCGTAAAAGGCTCTACGGTTATTATGCATTCCGGCAGCGGCGAAGGCATGCATGCCAGCGGAGAATATGTTGAAATTGACTCGGTTTTGAAACTTGCCGATATTCAAATTAAGTTTTTGCAAAAACTGGCTCTTGCCAAATAAAAATTTTAGGCTATAAAAAAGGCATGTCCCCGTAGCTCATCAGGATAGAGCAACAGTTTCCTAAACTGTGGGCAGGAGGTTCGAGTCCTCTCGGGGACGCCAAAAACACCATAATGCAAGTTATGGTGTTTTTTCATCCGGAGAGGACTATCTCTTGGGCATCTAACCTCGCTTTGGTCACTTCGTTTCCCTTGCTCGTTAAGATGTTCCCAAGACCTGGCAGACAAAAATGCCATTTAAGGGCATTTTTGCTTAGCGGTTCTCTCGGGGACGCCAAAAACACCATAACGCAAGTCATGGTGTTTTTTCATCCGGAGAGGACTATCTCTTGGGCATCTAACCTCGCTTTGGTCACTTCGTTTCCCTTGCTCGTTAAGATGTTC
>CALXWF010000007.1 GCA_944392285.1 uncultured Alphaproteobacteria bacterium
GCTTCTCCTGGGCTTATTGCTTGAAAAACTTCTAATTTATTGGTGTGAAAACATTTTCCTTCTTTCTCAAATAAAACTAATCCACTATTATTATTTGCTAATGCACCAATAATGAATATAAATGCAATACCACAAATGAAACCTAGTAAAAATATTCCAAATTTTTTCATAGCAACCTCAATATTTAAGTAATTTTTTTATAACTTTAAGCTATATGTTTATAAAAATCAATAAATAACCTTTAATTGTCAGTTACGGTCTCTAAGGTCATTAAGTAAAAAAATTTTGCGTGAAATTTCCTTAAATTCCTCATAATCATTAGTCCGATAATTGGCTTTGTCGAAGCGGGGTTAGTCTAAGACAACGCGGGCGACCGTTAGGGCGTCTACTGATTTTGCACCGCCTTGTTTTAAAGCTAATGCACATTCTTTTAACGTGGCGCCCGTGGTTAAAACATCATCTATCAGAACAACCCTTTTGCCCTTTATTTTGCTTTTGTCTTTTAAGGAAAAACAGCCTTTGACGTTTTTTAATCTTTCTTTGCCGGAAAATTCGACTTGCGGCTTGGTGTGTTTGTGCTTTACCAGATTTTGGTAGTCGACTTCTATCCCTGTCAGTTTACTTAATTCTTTTGCCAACAAGCCCGATTGATTATATTTGCGTTTTAAAAGCCGGCGATAATGCAAAGGCACCGGAACCAAAATATCCACACCAGAATCAAATATATCTGCGCCGGCATGAGCTAACCAACGTGCCAAGACTATGGCATTGTCCGTCTTATCCATAAATTTTAATGACAAAATCAGCGGTTTGGATGCCTCGTCATAGCAAACCGCCGAGCGCATATAACGAAATATTTTGTTTTGGCCGCCGTTGCAACGCGGGCATAAAAAATTGCGCGGTAAATGTTCCTCATGAAAGGGATAGCCGCATTTTTTGCAATAAGGCTTGCCGATAAATGTTAACTCTCGGAAACAATCTTCACAAACACCGATATCCCCGCTGATGATTTTGCCGCATTTGATACAGCGCGGCGGCAAAAATATGTCTAATATGGCACGGAAGATGTTCATTCTTGGGCTTATATCTTGAGTTTGCCGAGTTCTTCATGAATGGCGGTAATTTTTCTGACAACCGTCATGCCCGCATCTTGCATGGCATCTATCTTGTCTTGGGCCGTGATATGCCCTTTGGTAATGATGTCTCCGGCATAGCCGATTTTGTGTCCGAAGGGAACGGCATTGCCGGCAACAAAACCGATAACCGGCTTTTTGCGTTTTAGCTCTTTATACCAATGCGCCGCTTCTTCCTCAAAAGTGCCGCCGAGTTGGCCAATCATGACCACCGCGTCGGTGGCGTCATCTTGCATAAAACGCTCTAAAACCTCTATAAAGTCAATACCGATAATCATGTCATCTCCAAGGCCGATGACGGTTGACTGCCCCATGCCGGCGCGATTGGTTTCTATCACAGCCTCATAAGTTAAGGTTGATGAGCGAGATACAATGCCGATGCGCCCCGCATGATGAATGTTTTCTGGGAAAATGCCCAAGCGTGCTCCGCCTGGGGTGATAATCCCCGGCGTGTTGGGGCCGATTAACTTGGTTTTGCTGCCTTTTAAGATTTCTCTCACCTCAATCATGTCTTTTATCGGCACACTGTCAGCAATGCATACAACCAAGTCAAGCTCGGCTTCAGCGGCATCTTTAATGGCATCTTTAACAAAAGGCGCCGGAACAAACATAACCGAGGCCGTGGCCCCCGTTTCGGCTTTGGCTTCTCTTACCGTGTTAAAAACCGGCAAGCCAAGATGCGTGGTGCCGCCTTTTTCCGGTGTGACACCGGCTACAAATTTGGTGCCGTAATCTATGGAGCGACGCACATGAAAAGTGGCCTGAGTTCCGGTTATACCTTGGCAGATTACTTTGGTATCCGCATTTACATATATGGACATCAGTCATTCTCCTCAACGGCTTTTATCAGTTTGTCTATGGCTGTTTCCATGTCATCGGCTATGATTATGGGCAATTTGGAATGTTGCAATATCTCTTTGGCCTCATCTTTGTTGGTGCCTTCAAAATGAACAACCAATGGCACGTTTAAGCCAACCTCCGATGCCGCCGCGATGATACCGTCGGCTATCAAATTACAGCGCAGAAAACCACCTAAAATGTTAACCAAAATTCCCTCAACTTTAGGATTGGTCACAATAATCTTTAAGCCGGAGGCTATTTTGTCTTTGTCAACACCGCCTTTAACGTTCAAAAAGCAAGCCATGCCGACACCGCGGTTGCTTAAAGAATCCATCGCGGCCATGGCTAAACCGTCACCATTGACAATGCAACCGATTGAGCCGTCAAACTCACTATAAGTAAATTTGTATTTGGCAGCCTGCAACTCTCTGTCATCTTCTTCATAATCATCTTGCAAGCGCAAAATGTCTTGATGACGATATAAAGCGTTGCGATCAAAAGACATTTTGGCATCTAAGGCAATTAAGCTGCCGTCACGCAAAACCCCCGTCGGGTTAATCTCTATCATGGTGGCATCTGTTTCAACAAAAGCCTTGTGCAAGCCTTTGATAAAGTTTTTAAGGCTTTGCAGGCTTTTGTCGCTTAAGTGCAAAAATTCCAAAACTTTACGAATTTGCGCCGCCGTGGCTCCCTTATGCAAATCAAGCCGAAGTTTTAAAATCTTTTCTGGCTCGTTTAAGGCAATTTGGGCGATTTCTTCATCTTTGGTTT
>CALXWF010000008.1 GCA_944392285.1 uncultured Alphaproteobacteria bacterium
ATGGTGGGCCCAGATGGACTCGAACCAACGACCAGACCGTTATGAGCGGCCTGCTCTAACCAACTGAGCTATGGGCCCGAAAGATAATGTCTACTTAAGACATAGGCTCTAATACAAAATAATTTTCCAACAGCAGGCCTGAGTCGCTTCGTAAAGCTCGGTAAAACCTCGCTAACTGCGCTCCTGTCGTTTGCTCGTAACGATTGCTCACGTCGCTGTCACTCGCTCGCAATCTAACTGCGCGGCACCTGTCGTCAAAATCTCTGCCGTCGGGCAGATATTTTTTCCTCCAGCTAACCAACTGAGCTATGGGCCCGAAAGATAATGTCTACTTAAGACATAAATCTTTATAAAAAAGTTTTAACTGAGCTATGGGCCCGTTAAAATCGTTTTGAAAATAAGGTAATCTTGTGAAATAGTCAAGAGGAAATTAAATTTTACTTTTTAGGAAAAATTGTCCAGATGAATTTCTAAATATTTATTTACTTTTATATATAATATGTTACTCACAAATATATAATTCTTTATGCGTTTATTTGAGGATGTTTCAATATGCGGATTCGTAAAATCGTTGTTAATTTATTGAGTTTACTTGGAATTATTAAACCATGGCGGAAATTTTTGCGCGAAAAATTAAATTATTTTTGTGAGTTTTGTTTGCAAAGTGAAGCATATAGAGGTGAAAAAGTTTTTTATCAATTGAGTTCTCAGTGCCAAAAATTAGATAAGGAAAAATATTTTTTAGTTTCTTTGGGGCTGAATTGTTTTGTCAGAATTATTACCACTTGTTGGAAGATTAAACGGCGTAAAGCAGAGGGGGAGAGTTCTATGCCGTTTGATTTGGCCGTTCATAATCTGCCGGCTGTGATTGATATTATTGCCAGTGATTTTAAGGATTATTTTGTTGGTTCTGAATTTGATGAAGAAATGGGCTGTTGGGTTAATCGACGTTATCATATTAAATATGTTCCTGAAAAAGAAAATAACCGTGAGGTATTTGAACATCGTCTGGCACAAAGAATTGAAAATTTTAGAAAAATGCTTAAAGATGAACGTTATTGTTTGTTTGTAACGGCTTGTTTTGATGATATGAACTTTTTTGGTGAACAAATTGTTTGTGATGAAACAAATATTAACAAACTATATGAGGTCTTGGCTCAGGCAAGGCAGGGACGTCCGTTTGATTTATTGGCTGTGTGTAATGATGATAAGCTCTTGAATTGCCGTCCGGAAGTTAAAGTTTGTCATGCCTCTTTACCTTATGAAGGTTATATCTATATGAATCATGGTCCCAATCATTTAACCAAAGAAGGCTCTGCTTTTGAAGAAAAAATCATTCATTCTTGTTATGATTTGATAAAAAATAATTTGGAGAAAAAATTGCTTTGAGCGTGACTTTTTTGCTTGTTTTTTAGATGTAATTGCTCTTAAATTATCCAAGATATGTTAATGTTGAAGGAGTGAAAAATGAAAAAATCTGTTCTTTCTTTGGTTGCCGTATCTTTTTTGGCGGCTTGCGCTATTGACCCTTATACCGGTGAGCAAAAAGTTTCTAAAACTGCTTGGGGAACGGGAATCGGTGCCGTTGCCGGTGCCGGAATCGGTGCTTTGGTCGGTGGTGAAAAAGGGGCTCTTATCGGTGCCGGCGTTGGTGCTGTTGGTGGTGCCGCAACCGGCGGATATATGGATATTCAGGCACGTAAATTGCGTCAGGAATTGCTCGGAACAGGTGTTCAGGTGGCTGAACAAGAAGGTAAAATTTATTTAATTATGCCCGGAAATATTACCTTTGGTACCAATGAAGCCACAATTCAACCCTCCTTTAAACCGGTTTTGAACTCGGTTGCCAAAGTTATTAAAGAATATAACAAAACCATGGTTCAGGTTGTCGGCTATACGGATAACACAGGTTCGGCCGCTTTGAATAATACTTTGTCTTTGCGCCGTGCTAACGCCGTTTCAAATTATTTGCGCTTGCAAGGGGTTGACGGTAACCGCATTATTACCGACGGTTTGGGCTCCAGTAATCCGATTGCTTCCAATGCAACTGCTGCCGGACGCGAACAGAATCGCCGTGTTGAGATTGTGTTGATTAATAAACAATAATAATCTTATTTCAGAGAAGGGCGGTGTTTTACCGCCCTTTTTTATACTCATGATTTGACAAAAGGTGTTTTTGTTATTAAAACTTAAGGCGGAGAATGAACTATGCCGGATTTTGAACTTGAAAATTCGTTAAATTGTTTGGTTGTCGGAATTGACGAGGCAGGGCGCGGACCTTGGGCCGGACCGGTTGTCGCCGGAGCCGTGATAATTAAAGATAAAAATTTGCCTAAGGATTTATTGTCGCAACTTGATGATTCAAAAAAACTCACTGCTAAAAAGCGTGAAGTGTTGTTTCAAAAACTGTTTGAAGAGCAAGAAAAAGGCTCTATCCTTATTGGTATTGGTCAGGCCTCGGCTCAAGAAATTGATGAAATTAATATTTTGCAGGCAACTTTTTTGACAATGAAGAGGGCTGTCGCCGCTTTGCCCATGATGCCGGAATTTGCTTTGATTGACGGTAATCGTTTGCCAAAGGGGTTTCCTTGTGCAGCAAAGGCCGTTATTAAAGGAGATGCTCGTTCTTTTTCAATTGCTGCAGCTTCCATTGTGGCTAAGGTTTATCGTGACCGTCTTATGAGCGAATTAGCCCAAAAATATCCTTATTATGGTTTTGAAAAAAATGCCGGTTACGGGACGGCTTTGCATATTGAGGGCTTAAAAAGTCATGGAATTTGTCCCGAACATCGTAAATCTTATCGTCCGATTGCGGAAATTTTGCAACAAAATGCCGCCTAAATAAATTGCTTGATAATATTTTTTTTTGTCTATATACTGTTGTTATAACGCAAATTATTAAGCTATGGATGAAAAAAATTATTTATTGGAATTTAAGCAACTGAACGCCGATATTGTATATCTTCGTTATTTGTTGCGCAGATTGAGCTCAGATGGCCACTATTGGGATAATGACAGTAAAACAGACATTGAACTGTCCGTGCAGAATCTTATTGTGAAAGTATTTGACAGATTCAGATTGTTGTTGAGTGAAATTCCTTTGGCGCAAACAGAGGCGTGTGCCGCCGCTGTTTTTGAAAATTATCTTA
>CALXWF010000009.1 GCA_944392285.1 uncultured Alphaproteobacteria bacterium
CACGGCGTTCTCCGTCATCTTTGTATTTATAATTAATTACATTCACTCCGGCCATAACAATCCCCTTTCTTAACTTGTATTTATCATAGCATATTTTAGACAAAAAACAAGAATTATTTTCGCAATAAAAAGCGGCGCCCCTAACCTGGCCGCCGCTTTAATTGGCTCTTATCTTGTCTTATTTTTTTAAGACAACAACACCGGGAAGTTCTTTACCTTCCATCCACTCAAGGAAAGCACCGCCCGCGGTTGAGATGTAGCTGAATTTGTCAGCAACACCGGCATTTTCCAAAGCAGAAACCGTATCACCGCCACCGGCAACCGTCATCAGTTTTCCGGCTTCGGCCAACTCTGCCGCATGGCCGGCTACCTTGTTGGTGGCATTGTCAAAAGGTTTTAACTCAAAAACGCCTAAAGGTCCGTTCCATACCAAAGTTTTGCATTCATCAAGTTTTTGGTTAATGGCTGATATGCTTTTTTCGCCGACATCCATCAAAATCCATCCTTCTGCCGGAATTTCATCTAAACCGACAGTTTTATGCTCGGCTTCAGCCTTAAACTCTTTTGATACAACAACATCTTTGGGCAAAATAATTTCACAGTTATTGGCTTTGGCCGTCTGCATAATTTCTTTTGATGTTTCAAGCATATCCATCTGGACCAAAGAGTTAGCCTCATTGACCGTGTCAATGCCGCTGGCTTTCATAAAGGTATGCGCCATACCGCCGGAAATGACCAATTTGTCAACCTTCTTAACCAAGTTGTTCAACAAGTCAAGCTTGGTGGAAACTTTAGAACCGCCGACAACAGCCATTAACGGACGTGTCGGATTGTTTAAGCCGCTTGATAAAGCCTTAACTTCTTCTTCCATCAAACGACCCATGGCCGCCGGACGTAATTTGGCTGCGGCAACCATTGAAGCATGAGCGCGATGAGCCGTTGAAAAAGCATCTGATACATAAACATCTGCCGGTTTTACCAATTCGGCGGCAAATTTTTCATCACCTTTTTTCTCTTCATCATAGAAACGAAGATTTTCAAGCAACAAAACTTCGTCTGCTTTCATGTTTTTAATGGCTTCTTCAACTTTGGGACCGATGCAGTCTTCAACAAATACAACTTTGTGTCCCAAAGCTTTTTCCATATCTTTTACAATGTGGCTTAAAGAGTTTTTCATATCGCCTTTGCCTTCCGGGCGACCGAAGTGGCTGATAACAACAACTTTTGCGCCTTTGCTCATCAACTCTTTAATGGTCGGAACCGTACGGTCAATACGCGCCGTGTTGGTAACGTGAAAATTCTCATCCATAGGAACGTTTAAGTCAGCACGGAGCATTACGACTTTACCGCTCAAATTTCCCAAATCATCAATCGTTTTATATTCCATTTGTTTATCCTATAAAAAAAACAAAACCCCCTTGGCCCGCCAAGAGGGTTTGTTTTATTTTTAATTATCCGTTTACTTTGGCCATGTGGGCAACAAGGTCAAGTACCTTGTTGGGATAACCCCATTCATTGTCATACCAGCTGATAACTTTTACAAAAGTCGGCGTTAATTGAATACCGGCTTTGGCATCAAAGATAGAAGTACGGGCATCACCCAAGAAGTCGGCAGAAACGACCTGATCTTCAGTGTAACCCAAAATACCTTTGAGTTCGCCTTCAGAGGCTTTCTTCATGGCAGCGCAAATTTCTTCATAAGTGGTGGGTTTGGCCAAGTTAACCGTTAAGTCTACAACTGAAACATCCAATGTCGGAACACGGAAAGACATACCGGTCAATTTGCCGTTCAAGCTCGGAATAACTTTACCAACAGCTTTGGCAGCACCGGTTGAAGACGGAATGATGTTGCCGGCTGCAGCACGACCGCCTCTCCAGTCTTTCATAGACGGGCCGTCAACGGTTTTCTGTGTAGCTGTGGTGGAGTGAACAGTGGTCATTAAACCATCGGTAATGCCAAAAGTTTCATGCAAAACTTTGGCAATAGGAGCCAAGCAGTTGGTGGTGCAAGAAGCGTTTGATACAAACTGCGTACCTTTAACATAAGAATCGGTGTTAACACCGCAGACAAACATCGGTGTGTCGTCTTTTGAAGGTGCAGACATTACAACATATTTAGCACCGGCATCAATATGGCCTTGGGCTTTTTCTTTGGTGAGGAACAAACCGGTTGATTCAACAACATATTCAGCACCGACTTCGTTCCATTTCAGATCGGCAGGGTTCTTTTCAGCCGTAACGCGGATGGCTTTGCCGTTAACAACCAATTTGCCGTCTTTAACTTCAATAGAGCCTTTGAACTGGCCATGCATTGTGTCATAGCGCAACATATAAGCCATATATTCAACATCAATCAGGTCATTGATACCGACGATTTCGATATCATTTCTTTCCTGAGCGGCACGGAAAACCAAACGGCCGATGCGGCCGAAACCGTTAATACCTACACGAATCATATTTTATATCCTTTTTAGTTTAGTGCGGAACGCCCCGCACAGGCATCAATTAAAAAATCGTCTGCTAATGTAACATGAATCTTGTTTTTTTCAAGACAATTTTCACTTTTCCCCCGTAAGACAAAGATTAAAAAAGCGGGGAAAACTCTGCCCCCGCTCTTTGAGATTACCATGTTTGCCAATGGATTTTTTCTTCTTTATACCTGTCTTCAGGTTGTTTCGGCGTTTCAGCCGGATAACCAATCGGAACAATGGCAAACGGTCTGATATTGTCAGGCAGATGCAAATATTCTTTCAAATCATCTACGACTCTTTGCATCGGCGCCGCGCCGCAATAGCAAGCTCCCAAACCTTTGGCATGAGCCGCCAAAAGCAGGTTTTCGGTTGCAATGGCGCAATCAACATCAACAAAGCTCCATTTTTCATTGTCTTTGTCGCGGTTAAAAGACTGATTGATATCGCCGCAAACAAAAATGACGCAAGAAGCATCTTTGGCAAAAGAGGTCCAGCGTTGGATATGACGCAAATGCGCCAAAACCTCTTTATCTTCAACGACCAAAAACTCCCACGGCTGACGATTGTGCGCTGTCGGCGCATATTGTGCCGCTTTAATGATTTCTTTGATGGTTTCGTGCGGAACTTTGCGCTCTGTATCATATTTGCGAATCGAGCGACGGGTTAATAACCCTTCCATTAAATCCATGATATAAATCCTTGTGTTATTTAATTTACTGTCCTGCGCAAGCTCTCAATTCTCGGGAGCACGGAATTTTCAATGATAAAGGCTATGGCCTTTTCTACCATTTTGTCCGTGTGGCTCAGGGCTTTTACAACTTCATCCAAATTACTGCCTTTGTCAAGTTTTTTCCCTAAGCTATTGTAAACGCCAGATAATTCGCTTAAAGAATCTGTCATACGGGCAATGTAGGCCGGCAAATTTAAGTCTTGTTTGCCACCCCAAAAACCTTCAAGAAAACCATATTCAACTTCTACCAAGCGAATGTCGCATTGAAGTTTGAGACTTTCAACATCTTTAGAAAATTTGTGTGACGGCAGGGTTATTTTGTTTTCAGCCACCAAAGAAAACATTTCATCCCACAAACCCATAAAAAACTTAAAAAACAAATCTGCCTCTTCTTTGGTTTCAAGCCTGGGGGTCTTGCCCTCCGGCCACAAAGAAGATATGACATCTGCCGGACGAAGCTCCAGATTAGGACTGCAGACGGCGCCGGCAAAACGCATCTTAATTACCGACAAAGGAGTCGGGCAGTTATAATGCTCTAAGAGTTTTAAAAATTTATCATCTCCGATATAATTGTTTTTTTCGCTTTGCATTTTTTTCTTCTTCATATATAACGTTTAATAAGTTTCTTAAATGTAATGGAGTTTTTTAAATTGTCCAGACCAAAAAGATTGTTTGTTTTGCTGCTGATAGCTTATCTTAGCGGTTGCGCTTGGGCTAAGCCTTATGTCGACCGGCGGCGCGAGGCCGGCATCAGCGACCCGGACAAACTCTATATCGGCCTATCAAAACCCGATAAACCGGCCATTTGCTACAACAAATGGGCCAGCGACTATGCCGAAGTAAAAAAATTGGCCGATGAGGAATGTGTGAAACAAAAAACCGGAAGCCATGCCGAACCCGTGGAACAAAAAATTATGAGCTGCAAGCTCTTTACCCCCAACCATTTTATTTTTAAGTGTGTCGGAACCCCGCCCTCGGAACCCGCAAACACTGAAGATTTTAATTATGAGGAAAATACTTATGAATTTATCAATTGAAAAAATTATTAATCAAAAACTGGCCGCTTGTTTTGACAAACTCGGGTTAGACAACAGTTTTGCCGTCGTTAAAGTTTCGGATCGTCCGGATTTGAGCGATTTTCAATGCAACGGCGCCTTGGCTCTGGCAAAAAAAGAAAAGAAAAACCCGCGTGAAATTGCCGCACAAATCGCCACTGAACTTGAAAAAGACCAAGATTTTGCCAAGATTTCAATTGACGGACCGGGGTTTATTAACCTCTCGCTTAAAGACGAAGCCATTGCCAAAATTCTTGACCAGATTGCCGCAGATAAACGTTTTGGCGTGGCAAAAGTCAGTGAACCTAAAAAAGTCGTTATGGATTTCGGCGGGCCGAATGTGGCTAAGGCCATGCATGTCGGTCACTTGCGCGCAGCCGTTATCGGCGAATCGCTCCAAAGAATCGAACGTTTCTTCGGTAATGAGGTGGTTTCTGACGTGCATTTGGGCGATTGGGGAACGCCGATGGGCATGATTATTGCCGAAATCATTAAACAAGACGGTAATCTTGATAAAGCCCTTAACTATAATATTGATGAAATTACCGAATTTTATAAGGCTGCCAACCTGCGTTGCAAAGAAGACGAAGCCGCTAAAGAAGATGCCAGACAAATTACGGCTCAGTTGCAAGACGGCAACCCGGAATATCGCCGCGTCTGGCAACATCTGCGTGAAGCCTCGGTAAGCGCCATTAAGAAAAATTATGACGCCTTGGATATTCATTTTGACTTGTGGCTCGGTGAAAGTGATGCGCATAAGGCCAGCGGCGAAGTGGTTAAACTGGCTGAAGATAAAGGTTTGTCCGAGCTTGATGACGGGGCAAGAATCTTGCGCTTAGAAGAAAGCAACAAGCCCAAACCTCCGGTTATCCTCATTAAGAGCGACGGGGCTTTCGGATATCAGATTACCGATATTGCAACCATTAAAGACCGTGTGGAAACACTTAAAGCCGAAGAGATTATCTACGTTGTCGATAAACGCCAATCTTTGCACTTTGAACAAGTTTTTGAGGCGGTTGACAAACTTGGAATCGCCAAAGGCGTTAAGATGGTTCATATCGGTTTCGGAACGGTAAACGGCCAAGACGGCAAACCTTTCAAAACCCGTGACGGCGGCGTTATGACTTTGGAAAATCTGATTGAGATGTCTAAGGAAAAAGTCAGCGAATCTATGCCTTCTGCTCAAGAAGCTCCGGAATATTCTCAAGACTATATTGATAACTTGACCCGCCAGATTGCCGTGGCTGCCATTAAGTTCCAAGACTTGAAAAATTCTATTGCCTCGGGTTATGTATTTGATTTGGAAGATTTTGCAAAATTTGAAGGCAAAACCGGCCCTTATATTCAATATGCCATTGCCAGAATTAACTCTATTATTCGCAAAGCCAAAGAAAATAACGTGGCTTTCGGCAAAATCATTATCAGCAATGCGGAAGAAAGAGTGTTGGCTCTGAAACTCTTGCAATTAAATAATACTTTGCATCGGGCGTTGAACGAATATGAGCCGAGCATTATCTCTGATTATGCCTATACTCTGGCACAAACATTCAGCAGCTTTTACAATGCCTCGCCGATTATCAGCGCCGAAACGCCACAGTTGGCCGCTTCTCGTCTGCAAATGGCAAAATTGGTGCGCGATGTTTTGACCTTGCTTCTTTACTTGCTCGGTATTGAAGCACCGGAAGTGATGTTAAAACGCGCCGAAAACGAATAAGCAATAAAAAACTCCGACGAAAGCCGGAGTTTTTTCTTCCCTAATTTTCTTTATCAATAAAGGTTAAATAAATATATTTGGTTAAAGATGACGGCTTGGCCAAAATGATGTTAAAAGCCACGTTTCCGTTCGGCTGAACAGAATTAAGCGGCGGCGTAATATCTTTTTCTTCAATGAACTCGGCGTCGCGATTTAACAACTCGACATGGATGGTCGGAATTTTGATTTCATGGTCAGTGGTATTAACGATAAAACCTTTGATTTCCATATGATTAATATCATCTTTTTCAAATTCACGGCGAGTGATGTTTTGAAATTCAAGCCCTTCTCCGGGGATGGTGGCTTTGATACCGACCAAACTATATACCGGCTCCATAAAAGCGACATGACGCACAACCGCATAACGCCAATTGTATAATGCCAATAACAACAAGGTCAGCAATAATACAATATAATATTTATAATTGCTGCGACGATTGAGGCCAAAAAAGTCACGAATTTGATACCAGATTTTTTTATATGCAGGCACGGAGGCTTCTGCGGCAAAAACTTCTTCCGTTTTGGCAGAAAGGCGGGCAAACATTTCTTTAATGTCGTCACTTTGCGTGGGGGCTTCTTGCGCGGGAGACTCTGTTGCCGTTTGGGTTTCAGATGCCGATGACGGCTGCTCGGCTGCGGCGGGAGCACTTTCTTCAACAGCGAGTGCCTGCGTAATCTCAACATCGTCATCAAAAGATTCTGCCTGAAGATTTATGGATATTTCACAATCTTTAGGCACAAAGACTTCATGACAATTGGCGCAGCGCACTTTTTTAAGCTCTCCGGCCAGATTATCGGCAATTTCATATGCGGTTTTACATTTCGGACAACAAATCTGCATTTTTCTTCCTCTGTTGTTACTATAGGCATAAAAAGTATTTAATCAAATTAAAAAAAGATTTTATTAAATAGATTATTTACTGTATCTTATAGAAAAAATATGAGAATCGGAGTTTTGACAAATTGCTGAAGATTAATCAGGGCGACCCTATTATTGAAATGCAGAACGTCGGCATCCGCTATGGTCAGGGGCCGGAGATTTTGAGCGATATCAAGTTATCTCTCAAAAAAGGCTCTTTTCACTTTCTGACCGGGAAAAGCGGCGCCGGCAAAACTTCTTTGCTGAGCATGATGTATTTGGCTCAAAAACCCAGCCGCGGAATTGTCAGTGTCTTTGGGAAAAACGTCAATTTCACCAATCGAGACAGCTTGGCCATGTTACGGCGCAGAATCGGCGTTGTGTTTCAAGACTTTCGCCTGTTGGACCATCTGTCTGCTTTTGATAATGTGGCACTTCCGTTGCGTGTGTGCGGAATGGAAGAGCAAGAAGTAAAAAAAAGAGTGGTTGAACTCCTTTCTTGGGTAGAACTCAGCAAACATATGCAAGCAACGCCGGCAACGCTTTCAGGCGGAGAGAAACAGCGAATCGCCATTGCCCGCGCCGTTATTAATCGCCCCGATATTTTGCTCGCCGACGAGCCGACCGGAAACGTTGATAACGATATTGCCCCAAAACTTATGAAACTTTTTGTTGAACTTAACAAACTCGGAACCACGGTTGTTATTGCAACTCACAGCGAAAAGCTGATTTCTGATTTTGCTTATCCGCGTCTGCATTTGCAAAACCACGGTTTGCGGATTTATAATGCCAACGACCTTACGGGAATGGGAGGCGGCAGCCATGCTTAAACAAGCCCCTATCTTTATTGCACGTAAACAAGAGCTCCCGCTTGACAGTGACAGTTCAAGCCCGTTTTTGAAAGTGATGATTTCGATTGCCGTCTTTTTGTTTGCGGTGACTTTGGCGGGCGTTATGTCTATTAACGCCATGTTGATTAATTGGAACGAAAGTATTCTCGGGTCTTTGACGGTGCAGATTATGCCGGTCAATAATATTGATAAAGCCAAAGCTACCGCGCAAACACTGGCGCATCAGGAAAAAGCCATTGAAGCCCTCAAAACTATTGAGGCGGTTGAAAAAGTCAGCCCGCTTGAAGATAAACAACTGCAAGCTCTTATCAGACCTTGGCTCGGAGATGGGGTTAAACTTGAAAATCTGCCCATTCCGCGGTTGATTGATGTTAAGCTCAAAAAAGGTGCAACACTTGACTTTGCGCAAACAGCCGAAAAACTTGCCGAAGCCACGCCTTATGCTTCGCTTGATAATCATAAACTTTGGCTCAGCAAACTCATCAGCTTTGCCGACGGCTTAAAAATGCTGGCTCTGGCGGCTTTGGTCTTGGTAATTTTGATTACATCCGGCGCAATCTTTTATACAACTCAAACCTCGCTCGGCCTGCATTGTTATATTATTGAGATTTTGCACCAAATGGGAGCAAAAGACGCTTATATTGCGCAACAATATGCCAAACGCACGGCTTGGCTCGGCTTGGTCGGCGGCTGTATCGGTGTGTTGTTGGCGGTTCCGACCATCTTTTTGATTTCAGGCTTGGCCTCACAAATTGAGGGCGGCATTATCAGCGAAGCCAGATTGTCGGCTTTTTCTTGGCTCATTATTTTGAGCTTGCCTTTGTTTTCCGGCTTAATCTCTATGCTGACAGCTTATTATACGGTTAAAAACACTTTACAAAAGATGATGTAAAATGAAAAAACTGATTGCATATTTATTCATGGCCGGCGTGTTTTTGTGGTTTGTCGGGTTTTGGGCTTTTAATTATCATATTAACCATTATCCGAAACCAAGTGATGAAAAAACCGAAGCCATTATTGCCTTAACCGGCGGCAAAAACAGAATCGCCGAAGCCGTTGAGCTCCTTAATCAGGGTAAGGCTGATAAGCTGTTTATCTCCGGCGTTGAAAAAAATATTTCGCTGCAAGATATTGAAAGAAGAAAAGACGTCGTTATTAAAACCAAACGCGAGATTTTGCTCGGCAACGGCGCAACAAACACGGTGGAAAACGCTATTGAAACAACCGAGTGGCTCCGTAAAAACAATATTTCTTCCATCAGGCTTGTGACATCTAATTATCATATTCCGAGAAGTTTGGAAGAATTTTATGCAAAAAACCCTGATTTGAAAATTATTATCCACCCTGTTTATTCGGAAAATATTGCAAAAAAATGGTGGAAAAATCCGGGCAGCTTCTTACTTATTGCGTCGGAATATAATAAATTTTTATATGTCTGGTTGAGCCGACGCCTGAACTTTTGATTTTGCGAGGTAACGATGATTTATATCCGCTCTCTTATTTATAACATTATCGGCTACGGCACCATTGCTTTCGGCTCGATTTTATGCTCAATTTTCGGGCTGTTTGTACCGCAAAGATGGATGATTATTTTGTGGAATGATTATTTGCTGATATTCTCTCGCTGGTGTCTTAAAGTTATTTGCGGACTTGAAATTGAAATCAGAGGGCAGCAATATATTCAGCAAGAGGGCGCTATCTTTGCCTGCAAACATGAATCTGCCGTTGAGACTTATTATCTGACAACATTTTTGAAAAAAGCCACTTTTATCTTCAAAAAAGAGTTGGCTTATATTCCGCTGTTTGGCTGGGCTATTTATTTTTACGGCTCGGTTCCGGTTGATCGTGCCGGCGGCAGCGCTGCCATGAAAAAGATGCTGAAAGACAGCAAAAAACTTTTAAATGACGGACGTTCCATCATTATCTTTCCTGAAGGAACAAGAACAAAACCGGGCAAGACAACCGCTTATAAACCGGGATTGGCCTTTTTATATCAAAACACCGATGCGCCGGTGATTCCGGTTGCCACAAATACCGGCCTTTTTTGGACCAAGCGTTCTTTCCTAAGGCATCCGGGGAAAATTGTATTTGAGTTTTTGCCTCCCATGCCCAGAGGATTGCAGAAAAAAGAATTTATGGATGAATTGCAAAAAAGAATCGAAGCCAAATGCGCCGAGCTTAATGCCGAAGCCATAAAAAAATATCCGCAAGCAAAAGCAATTTATGAAGAAGCCCAAAAAGGAAACTGATTATGAGAGAAAAGTTGCTCAATTTTCTGGTTAAGCTGTATTTGAAAGGTCAAAACTTGGCCAAGCTCAGATATCATGTGGCAGGGATTGTGTCTTTTCTGATTTTTGCGGTTATCGGTTATACTTTGGTGTGGATGGGTTTTGAAAGATTAGACGCCATTAAAACCATTCGCAAAGAGATTGTTCGGCTTGAAAATTCTTTGACAAGTGTCGGTTATGATCTTGCTTATGAAGATCTTGATTTCAGCTCATTTAATCCGTTTCAGATTATGAGTGTTAAAAATTTGCAATTTTATTCACGCATTGAAGGGCAGCACGCGGTATGGACATTGCCTGAATTGAGCCTTAAAACGGGCTTGTTTAACAGTCGCAAAATTACTTTTAACATGCCCGGAGCTCAGCTTTTGGAATTGGGTGAGAAAAAGTATAGCGTCAGTATGCCCGAGGTATTTTGGGAATTTCGCTTGGATGATACAGACCGCTTGATGCAGTCAATCTTTTTGGCAAAAAATGTTAAAATAAGCGATTTTGCCGATATTGGCGAAGTGCAAATTGCCTCTCGACGCATGGCCGTACAGCAAGTGAGCGATTTGGCACCTTTTTTTGAAAATTATATTGATGTTCGTAATGTTACATTTAATGCTCTGCTCGATTATCCTTTGGCACAAACGATTGAACGCTTGTATGTGAATGCTGATATTATCGGCACGATTTATGGCGCCGATACTTACCAAAATGATTGGAAAAATTGGAAGACTTTGGGCGGCGGCATTGATATCCGCAGACTGGTGGTTAACTGGGGGCCGTTGCTCTTGGTTGCCAGAGGCGATGTCGGTTTTGACAAACAACTGCACCCTGAAGTTAATTTGCGCTCTTCATCCAAGGCTTTGAGCCTGTTTTTGGATGAAATGGAGAATAAGGGATTTTTGCCGGGGAAAGGCGTGTTTGTGGCAAAGATTTTGCTCAACAGTAAAGCCTTCAAAATGAACAAAGACGACAAATTTATGACGGTAACGGCTCCGATTGCCTATAAAGATAATAAAATTTTGCTTGAAAATGTTGTCTTAAAGGACTTTTCCATACCTAAAAAAGAGGAATTGCGCCAAACCGTAAACCCGACGGTCAATTAGTTCAAAAGGCTCCAGAACATTAAGTTCTTCATTTTTTTCAATTTCTACCACACAGAGAGCATGAGGGCTGAGCCAGCCCTGTTTATGCAGAGAGATTAATGCCGGTTCGCTTAGCCCGCGTTTATAGGGCGCGTCACTAAACAAGAGCGAGAATTTTTTTGGTGCCGGCGGCAAGGCCGTGGCCGAAGCTTTAAGCAGAGAGATTTTAGCCGCTTCTTTGGGGAACAGGGCTGCATTTTTTTTGGCATCCGAGATGTCTATATCAACCAAACAAACCGAAGCCGCCCCACGGGAAAGCGCTTCCAGCGCAAAAGCACCGCTGCCGGCAAAAATATCCAACAAATGCTGCTGCTCCCATGGCGCATCTAATTTGCTGTTTAAAATATTAAAAACAGATTCTCTGGCACGGTCAGCCGTCGGGCGCACCTCTGCACGCGTGGGAGAAAGCAGTTTTTTTCCGCGATAATTTCCGGCAATGATTCTCATAATTCAAATTTGCTTCCGAGTTGTTCTTTTAAGACTTTTTGCGGCACTTCTTTCACTTCTCCGGGTTTGAGCGCACCGAGCTGAAACGGCCCGTAAGAAAGGCGAATTAGGCGCGCGACCTCAAGGCCTAAATGTTTCATGACTTTACGAATTTCGCGGTTTTTGCCTTCAGACAAAGTTACCATCAGCCAAGCATTGGAACCTTTTATGGTTTCAATTTCGGCTTTTATCGGGCCATAGTTAATTCCGTCAACGGTAATTCCCTCTTGCAAACGGCTTAAGGCCTCGGTATTAATACGACCATGGACTCTGACTTTGTAGCGGCGCGACCAACCGTTGGACGGAAGCTCCAACTTGCGCGACAGCTCACCATTATTGGTTAACAATAACAAGCCTTCAGAGTTTAAATCAAGTCGGCCGACAGAAATAACACGCGGCAACCCGCTCGGCAAAGAGGCAAACACGGTCGGCCGTCCTTGCGGGTCTTTATGAGAAGTGACCAAGCCTTCCGGTTTATAATAAAGCCAAAGGCGGGTTTTGTCGGTTTGCGGCAACTTCTCGCCGTCAAAAAGTATTTTCTCGTCTCCCGTGACATTTAATGCCGGAGAAGTAACAATTTCACCGTTAACGGTAATGCGTTTTTGCGCAATCAACACCTCAGCTTCGCGGCGCGAACAAATGCCACTGCGGGCAATATATTTGGCTATTCTTTCAGTCATGTGATTTTATGCTTTCCTTTTTTTCTTTTTACTAACATAATAAGAGATATTAATCAATAAGGGATTATCATGAGCGAAAATATTTATATGCGGCGCGCCTTTGAACTCGCACAAAAAGCCAAAGAGGCTGATGAAGTGCCTATCGGCTGCGTGATTGTCAATAATATCAGCGGTGAAATCGTGGCCGAGGCACATAACTTAAGCCAACATGCTTTAGAAGCAACCGCTCATGCCGAAATTTTGGCCATTCAGGCGGCATGTCGGGCTATGCGCAGTAATCGTCTGCGAGGTTGTGATTTATATGTGACGTTAGAGCCCTGCACCATGTGCGCGGCGGCCATTTCTTTTGCCAGAATTGAGAACCTTTATTTCGGGGCAACAGACCCCAAAGGCGGAGCGGTTATCAGCGGCGTCAAGTTCTTTCAAAGCCCGACTTGCCATCATCGACCGATTGTCCATAGCGGCATTATGGAAGAAGAATGTTCTCAAATTTTGAAAGATTTTTTTAAAAGCAAGCGCGTAATAAAAGATTAAACTTTATCCATGTATTTCCAGCTTAATGATTGGCGCGGCTTAAGATGCGTTGCTTGTCGCGGTTCCAATCGCGTTCTTTGATGGTTTCTCGTTTGTCAAACTCGCGTTTGCCGCGCCCTAACCCAAGCTCTAACTTTGCACGGCCTTTATCATTGAAAAATAAGCTGATGGCAACCAAGGTTGACCCCTTGCGGTTCAGCTCATTGATTATCTCTATAATTTCTTTCTTTTTTAACAGCAGTTTGCGCTCGCGTTTTTCATAATGTGTTTCATAGCCGCGATTGGCATATTCGGCAATACTCATGTTGGAAATAAAAAGCTCGCCGTTACGGGCTATGCCATAGGCATCATTAATATTGGCATGGCCTAAGCGCAAAGACTTTACTTCCGTGCCGGTTAGAGCTAAGCCTGCCGTATATTTGCTTATTATTTCATAATCAAAAAAAGCGCGACGGTTGTAAGCAACCTGTCCGGTTGAAATGTATGCGCTCTTGCTTGTTTTTTTTGCCATTTTTACTTCCTTTTGCCTATATATGACATAGGTCAAACAAAAAAGCAACCGCCATGAAAAAATTTTTATAAAGAAAAACCCCGCTCTTGAAACGGGGTTTGCTTATTTAATCTTGTTTTGCGGCTTTTCTGGTCTTGCGACTGTCTACCAACATTAAATCCGGACGAGCTTGCTCTGCCGGAATCGGCCCGTTGGCGCGCATACAATGCCCGTCAATATAAGCTCCGGGCTCAATGGCAATGGAGGTGTGTGTTGCATCACCAACTAATTTTGCGGTTTTGGCAACAAAAAGCTTGTCAACGATGGCCTTGCCGTTTAAAACACCGTATAATTGCAAGTTCTTGGCCGTAATCGTACCGACAACCGTTCCTTTTAAGCCGATAACCAATTCCTCACAGCTGATGTCTCCTTCAATGCAGCCATCTACATGAATGATACCGTCACTGATAAGGTCGCCTTTAACATTGGTGTTCTCACTGATAATGCTCGGAACCGGAACACCTGAACTGTTTTTGTTCATTTTACGGGCAAATTTCAAATATAAAAGCTTTGTAAATTTTGTCATGATTCCCTCTTTTAAGATATTTTTGCCTTGATAAAGGGCATTGGATCTATGGAGTGTCCTTTATATAACACCTCATAATGCAGGTGCGGCCCGGTAGAACGCCCGGTACTGCCGACCTCGCCTAAAACATCATCAATCTCAACATAATCGCCTTTTTTTACATATATTTTGTGCATATGCGCATATTTGGTCTGGAAACCATTACCATGATCTACGACAACCAGATTTCCGTAACCGCCGGCATATTCGGCACGCGTTACCTTGCCGCGGGCCTGAACCTTAATCTTGTTTCCGGTACGGCTGGCTAGGTCAATTCCTTTGTGGCGGGCTGCTTTGCCGTTAAACGGATCTGAACGGCTGCCATAATGTGAGGTTACCCAATAACTCCATACCGGTTTGCCTAAAGGAACATATTCTGCAACTTCTTTATAATATTCCCACTTATCTACATCTTCAAAAATCTTGGAGATTTTATCATTTAATTTTTCATCTTTGAGGCGTTGTTTGGGAGCCGGAATGTATGGACCGCCTGAATTGGCGCCTTTTTTGCTGTTTGCCAAGGCATTAAAATATAAACCGTTTCTCTTTAAGGGGACATTAATGCTGTTAAAGGCATTTTTAATTTTGCCGACTTCGCGCGCCGCTATTTTCTCAACCTTTTCCAAAACATCTAACTCGGCAGCTTTAATGTCTTTGATAATATTTTCCATTTCTTTGAGGCGTTCTTTGAGCTCATCACGCTCGGAGGCGGCAATGTCTCTTTGCAAAAGAGCCTCGTTTAAGGTAATCTTTTCAGATAATGCATCTGATGAAAGCCATTCTTTTTCTTCCGTAATTTGCTTGATGCGATCTTCAACAATGGAGGCCTGCTTTTTATAATTTTCAATTTCAGCTTTGGCATTCTTTTTTTCTAAAGAGGCCATCATTTCATTGATGTTTTTGTTTAAGGTAACAAAATCCGTCATCAGTTGGACATAGGCATCGCGCGTTTCAATAATCTCTTTATCTTTATATGAAATGATAACGCCGGAACGATTGTAAATATAATATGAGTAAAAGCTCCACGCACCAAACAAGACCAAAAGCGTTAAAACTATGGTCTGGAGGCGCGACGAGATGGTGAAAACTTTGGCCCGTCCTTGGCTTCTGAATATTATTTCCTTTGGCGAAAAAAACGTTTTCTTTTCGGCATAGTCGCTTGTTGGAAAACTATCTTCCGGCCCCGGAGTAAAAAAATTCATCCAATTCCTATCTAAAAATTACACTCGATAATCTCTTATCATGGTATAGGTATAGCAAAAAATTTTTAAAAATACAGCTTTTTTTGCAAACTTATCCAACCCCTCTAAATAATTCCTTGTTTTCTTTTGATTTTTGCGTCTTAATTTGGGGTAATTTAATGAGTTTTCGGAGGTCTTTATGAAAGTTAAAACAAGAATTGCTGAAATTTTGGCCACTTGGTTTTATAGCGGTCGGGCACCTTTTGCTCCTGGAACTTTCGGTTCTTTGGCCAGTTTGCCTTTTGCTTATGCGCTTCAATATTATGGCGGCATAAGCGCTCTTTGTGTCTTTATATTGGTTATTTTTGTTATCGGCGTTTGGGCCAGCGATTATTATGCCAAAGCCGTTAATATTCAAGACCCCGGTTTTATTGTTATTGATGAAACGGCAGGACAAAGTATTGCCCTTATTTTTGCCGGAACAAATTTGTGGCTCTACGGACTTGGCTTCTTGCTCTTTAGATTATTTGACATCACCAAACCTTGGCCGGTTTCTTGGGCTGACAGCAAAATAAAAGGCGGGCTCGGCATTATGCTTGATGATGTGTTGGCCGGAATTATGGCTGCCGTTGTGTCGTTTGGCGTTATACAGATTTTGGGATAAGGCTTTATTCTTCGTCTAAAATAACAAACTCATCATCTGCGGCGTAATTTAAGACAACACGCGCACGCTCGTCTAACATATCTAAGTCAAGACTCGTATTGGAAAGTAAGCGCACTTTTTTTTCAAGGCGGATTTTTTCATTATGATAGGTCTGCGCAATTTCTTTGGCCTTAGCAATTTCGTTTTTCAGGTAAAAATATTGCATCAACCCTCTGTCACCGCTGATTCCGTGGAAGGCAAAATAGATAGACAGTATCGCACAAAAAAATAAATAACCAGAACTTTTCAGGCGATTTTGCAAATCCATAAATAACCCCATATGTCTTTCCCGATTAGAAAATTAGACTCGCTTTGCCGTCTTTGCGGCTTGGGAAATTGGAACATATTTAAGTTAAGAATTCGTTACAAATACCCACGCAACGATAAATTTATCAGCACTATTCCCATATACAATCATTTCCTTTCCACTTCCAACCGGTTATCGTACCGTTTTTTATGTAAAAAGAGGTTTGGCAATAATTTTCAACCTCATAACCGAAAGTTTGAGTGAAAGGCGAAAAATCATAGTCATTTACAAAAGGAGAATAAATAACATCTTCTGAAGGTTCAAAACCTTGATTATAGACATAAAATTCCGAAGGGACATAAACATCTTCTGCTTTGGTATAAGTAATGACTTTTTCGCCATCTTCAAGATATTTTACGCCGTTCGGTGCACCCCAGCTTTGTTCTAATGCCGCTTCGTTTTTTCCTACCCAACTTTGCAGCATTTTATCATATTTTGCCGGTGTTGCGCAGGCAGCAAGCATGGATACCAGCAACAAACTTAAATTTATTTTTTGCTCCATCATTTTATCTCCTTTTGCTTTTCCTTTGTATGTAATCCTTCCTCCGTTTTTTTCAACCAACATATAAACCTTAGGTTTAGTCTTAAAATATAAAATATATGTATAATTGATAAAATTGTTGCTTTTTAAATTTTTAATGTTAGATTTTCATCATATATCAACTTTTAGGATTTATCCGATAATGCATAAACCCCTCATTTCACTTCTTACACCTTGTTATAACGGCGAGTCGTATTTACGCCCGCATCTGGAGGCCTTGTTAAAACAGACTGCAGAGAATGTGGAATATATCTTTGTTAATGACGGATCAACCGATAAAAGTGAACAAGTGTTGTTTGAATATCGTGAAAAACTGGAAGCTAAAGGATGGAAAGTTGTATATTTGAAAAAGCCTAACGGCGGTGCCGCAGATGCTCTGAACCACGGCCTTAAGGTCTTTAGCGGAGACTATTTGACCTGGGTTGACTCTGATGATGTTTTGCACCCGAATTTTTTGACAGAGATGTCCGAATTTTTGGAGGAAAACCAACAATTCGGTTTTTGTTATGCCCAAACACAATATGTTAAAGTTGAAGATCCTCAACATCCTTATTTTGTGCAAAAAAGAGTTATAACGGATGGGGAGCGTGACAACTTCTTTGAAGACTTGATTCTGGCAAAAAATCTTCCGGCTTTGGCTTTTTGTATGGTGCGAAGCCGTGACTTTTTGCGCGTAAACCCTACGCGCAGTATTTATGTTTCTCCGGTCGGGCAAAATGCTCAAATGTTGCTCCCTATGGCTAAGAATTTCCGTTGCGGCTATATTCCAAAAGTTCTTTCAACCTATATGGTGCGACAAGGTTCCGCTTCTCATCAAATTAACCCTTTATATGATGCCATGTTAGAAGATGTTTTGCTCCACGTTATGCAAAATCTTGAGCTTAAGCCTTGGGAAGAAATTTATTGTAAACAACTTTTGGATAAAAGATTTCATCAAAATGAGGTTTCAAAAGACCAAAATTTTTCATTAAAACTTTTCGGTTTTATTCCTCTGCTTAAAGGGAAATGCCAAAAATCTAAAACCAAGATTTATTTATTTGGCTTTATTCCGTTTCTTAGCTTAAAGAGTGTGCGCAAATAATTTCTTTTTCTGTTTGGCAAACCATTTATCAGACTTTTCTTGACTGTTTACCTGCCATAAATAATTAAAACGCTTGGCAAAAGTCTCAGATATTTGGCTGTCTTCTACAAAAAATATGCAATTTTCACTATTCTTGTCTCCGGCCGGATTGGTCCAATTATATGAGCCGCTTAGGGTCGACTGACTGTCAAACACGGCAAATTTGTTATGTTCTATCTTGTGTTTGCTATGAACGCGTATGTTAATGCCATAGTTATATAGCTCTCTTACCTTAGAGTTTTTATTTGAAGCTTGCAGACGGTCAGTTAAAATTCGAATTTTGACGCCTCTGTCCTGCGCTTTCTTTAAGGCTTGGACGATTTTTTCATCATTTATGGCATAAACGGCGGCATCAATGCTGACTTTAGCTTTGTCTATAAAGCTTATCAAATTTTGTTCACACAAAGGCGACGGCGAAAAATAGACACGAATCTCTGCAGCTTTGGTGTAAGCTGAAAAAAAGCATAAATATATTACTATTAAAAGAAAGCGCTTAAGCATAACATCTCTTTGGTTGTTTTTAATAGATATATAACAACCATTAAGATATATTCAAGCTTTACCTTTGAGATTTTTCTCGGGTGTTCAAGTCCCCCTCTGATACCATAACACCACAGCTCCCTTTCGGGGGTTGTGGTGTGGAATTTTCCTCAAAGCCTTAGTGGCTTTGATGGTGCCGCTTGGGGACTACTCGGCGCTCCGCTTGAGTTGCCTCTGCGGCGCTGCCCTCTCGGGCACCGGCGTTCTCCCGCCCGCCTGCGCCTGGTAGTCAAACACCCTTCTTCGGGTGTTCGAACCACCCCTGATACCATAACACCACAGCCCCCTTTCGGGGGCTATGGTGTTATGGTGCCGCTTGGGTGACTCGAACACCCGACCCACGCATTACGAATGCGTTGCTCTACCAACTGAGCTAAAGCGGCATAGGCTTGCAATGTGTTTTATATACAAACTTTCAAATTTTGCAACCCTTATTTAAATTATTTTATAACTTTTTGCGTTTCCCCGTTTTTTTAGGTTTTATCGGCGCTTCATCCGAAGCAACATGCAAGACTTGCTGCGGGAAAGGTATCTCAATATGTTCAGCCGCAAAGCGTAAATAAATCGCCGTACGCAAGTCACTGGCCAGACTTAAACCATTTAAAATATCCGAAGTATAACATCTGAGCTCAAAGTCTAAGCTCGAATCGCCAAAATTGCTAAATATTACATAAGGTGCCGGCTTTTTCAAAACACGCTTATGATCCTCTGCAACAGATAATAATATCTCTTTTACTTTTTCTATATCACTATCATAAGCCACGCCGACTTTTATCTCTATACGCCCCCACTTGTCATCATGGGTTAAGTTTGTGACAGTGTTGGAAAGCAAGTCTGCATTCGGAATTATTACACTGGCTTTCTTCCAGGTTTCTATCTCGGTGGCGCGAATGTTGATTTGCTTAACAATTCCCTCTTCGCCGTTCACAACAACCCAATCTCCTACTTTTATCGGGCGCTCAAACAGCAAGATAATGCCGGAAACAAAATTGTTAACAATATTTTGCAAGCCAAGACCAATACCTAAGGATAAGGCACCGGCTATCAATGCAAGGTTCGTAAGATTTACGCCCATTACAGCTACTGCCAACAATGCCGCTACTATTATGCCTAAAAAACCAAAGCCTGATGCCAGAGAATGACGCGTGCCGTCATCCATATCCATTTTTGATAAGACATTGTTCATTAAGCGCTGTCTTAGGGCGCGGACAATGCCCAAACCAATGAAAAAGACTATGACTCCGGCCACAATCGCCAATAAAGAGATGTTGACCCCGCCAACCTTAAAACCAAATAATAACTTGTATAACATTTGGCGTAAGATGTCTGTTGAAACGCCCCATAAGCTCAAAATACCAAATAAAGCTCCGACAATTAATAACGGATCAATGATTAACCCTGACCAAAAATCTATTTTTATTAAAACACGGCGACGCATTTTAAATGTCTTTGTCCAGAAACGCAGCAATAATAAACGATGCAAAACCTCATCTATTGATTTTCTTAAAATGACAAAGATTCCTAAAATGATGCATGTTATGATAAAATTATCCAAAATATAAGCTGATAAATACGGATAGCCGAGCGGTGCCGCCATGAAAGCACCTACCGCAAATACCGACATGAAAAACATTACCTTAAATGCAAAGTCTGCTTGCGTATTTTCTTCTTCATCTTCTTCGGTTTCTTCTGCAAGAGTTTCATCTTCATCTTTGCTCGGCAAACCATCCCATAAAATGCGTTTGGTAATTAAAATAATACAAAAGGCTTTTACTCCACATGCCAAAGTCGTTAAATATGATAACAGATTTTCTTCATATCCTGCAACTTTGGCAATATGGAGGAAAAACTCGGCAATACCAATCAGAAAAACACTGTAATATAAGGCCCAAGCAATGTGTTTGGCTTTTTCATCATTTACGTTTACCAGACGCCAAGCCGGATTATACGGCGCCAAAACTACTCGTGCTACGGCTTTGGCTAAAATAACCAACAATAAATAAAATAAAAAGCTGTTTACAATAATTCCAAAAAAGCCCGATGTCATAATCTTGGTACTGGTCATCCAGAGCAAGAAGCCGCCGATAATTGAGGCCGGTATCACCCCATAGGCAATGGCAACGGCAATGGCGGCCATAACCTTTTTGCCATAGCGCGGGTGCTCTATCTCTTTATTATAACCGAAATGGCGCATAATCCATAAGCGCAAAAAGATACCAAGCCACAAAGCAACCAAAACAATTAAGACAAACGGCAGCAAATTGGCCCGAACATAATCCGTTCCGGCTTTGTCCAGATTTTGATACCATGTGATGGGAGATTTTATTATATCATAGGCAAATTCTACAAAGAGCTTGGTGTCCGCATATAGCGTCGATGGATAGAAAAGTGAATCTTCCTGGAGTAAAATGTTTTGCAACAAGGCTTGATTACGCGTGTTTAAGATTAATATCTCTACCTCATCGAGCTTGGCCAACAAGACATCTGCTTCGGCAACTTTCCCTCGTTCAAGCACAAGTTCATTTGTAAATTCTTTACGCTTCTGGGCAATAACCGGCAACTCTTTCTCGCCGTCTTGAGGTTCTTCTCCTAAAGCCTCTATGCGCTTTTCAACAAACTTCAGCTCTTGCTCTATCTCTTTTTTTACGACCAAAAGCGAGGCTCTCGTTTCCCCTATATAACTGACGGCTTCTGAAATTTGATCCGGCGTTAATTTGCCTTTTTTAAGCAACTTTTCTATATTTGATAATTTTTTGCTTATGGAAGGATAATTAACGTCAGCTGTCGTCGTGCCTACCCCTTCGGCTCGTAAATTTGTCGGAAAGAAAACAACACATAGAGCCAAAAACGCCAAAATCTGAATCAGTTTACGCATTGTCTTCCTCCCGTTTTCTTACTTTTTGAGCAATTTTTTTACTAAATTAAACACGTTTTTGGCTGTACCGGCACGCAAGTTGTCTGAAACGCTCCAAAAACTTATGCCATTGTCGGCCGAAGCATCTTGACGCAGGCGGCTGATGTAAATGTCATCTTCCCCTTGAACATCTGTCAGGCTGACGTAACCGCCATGAACTTGCTTGTCAAAGACAACTATGCCTTTGGTCTTTTGTAACAAGTTTTTAACATCGGCGACATCAACATCTTGCTCACACTCAATATTAACATATTGGGCACTGCCGATAAATGCCGGAACAACGGCGCAATTAGCATGAACTTTTACATTTGCGCCCAAAATCTTTTTGCTTTCAACATTTAAGACCCATTCGGCGGCAGTTTCTTCTCCGATAAATTCACCAACCTGAGGAATAATGTTAAAGGCAATTTGCTTGCCAAAAACTTTTTGATCATCGGCCAAGGTGTCATTCATATAAATTTTGCGGGTTTGCGAAAAAAGCTCATCCATCGCATCTTTTCCGTAGACCGAAGTTGAGGTATAAGTTGAGCAGATAATGCGGCGGACTTTATATTGGGCATGAATCTTTTGCAACGGCAATAATAATTGTGTTGCCTCGGGAGATGGCACGGAAACCAACCCCTTTTTAGATGTTTCCAAAGCATCATCATTAATCCCGAACAAAACCATCGGAACATCCGAATCTGACATATAGGCATCAGAACAATCTATAACTTTGGTTTTTGCGGCTAAAGCTGCCGGTATATATTTTTTAGAAACCGGAGCCGGTGTGGCAAAAACGGCAATGTCTATGCCGTTGAAATTATAATCGTCTAAGTTAAAAACGTCTAAATCCGTATCTTCACCATAAGAAACCTGTGTTCCCATGGGGGCTTTGTGATCTAATGCGACCAAATTTTTGGCAGAAAAGCCATCAGCTTCCAGAAAGCTTAATATCTCTCGTCCGGTGGAATCTAACACACCGACTACCGCTAATTTTTTCATTTGCTTTTTCCTTTGTTATAAATCTTTTCTATAAAGTAATAACAAATCTTTAAGATTGCAACTGAAATTAACGATTATTTACCGTTTATGAGCGCGATGCAATAATTCCTTGCAGCAGAGTCAAAATCTTGCTGCCGGTTTTGGTCTTGAAACGTTTTTCATTGCGCCTTCTTGCCTCTTTTTCCGCTATTTCTTTGGCGTGGGCAGCATAATAACGTGCTTTTTGCGCACGCCGCGCTTCCGGATTGTTTTTTACCCATTCTTTGTTTTGACTTAGGCGTTTTTCACGGTTTTTCATGTAGTTTTCGTGCGAGTTTTCTTTTACCTTATCTTTATTTTCTTGACGCCACTCTTGAGCCTTTTTTAGTAAAACTTCTTTATGATTTTCATAATAGCGTTTTTTTATCTCAGCAATATTCTCTTTGCGGTTTTGACGATAAAGCCGCAAACATTCTTTTAATTCTTCAGGATGTTCTTTTCGCCATTTTTGGCATCTTAGTTTATATTCTTCTTTATGCGCTTGATAATAGCGCCGTTTGCGTTCCTCAATTTTTTCTTTTTGCGCCGTTCTTATCTTCTTCAGTTCTGAGAAAATCAGCTCTGAATTCATTTTTAAAGACCTGGCTTTCCTCGCTTTTACATATTGCAGACGATTAAGCGCCTCCAGACGTCTGACACTTATACTAAAAGGCAGCTTCTTTTGTAATAACGGCATAAAGGAAAAAGGCAAAAGCGCCTTATTATTTATAACATCTGAAAAATCTTTAGATGACATAAATTTATCAATTTGATTTTTCTTTAAAAAATCCTCTGCCCCTATGTCACCTTGACTTTCGTCCGCATACCATGCGCATAATATCTCCGGCATGGACAATAACTGGTGCGCCTCTGTTCCCTCAAAAAAAACAACACCATCAAAATAATCATTAATCACCGCGTTGCTCATGCTTATAAACAACCCATTGTCATATTCGGCAAAGAGCTCTAAAACTTCTTGGGCAATATCGTCTTTTTCTGTTTGATACATGTTATTTTTCTTTGAAATAAAAAAGCCGGAGCGATTGCGCTGCTCCGGCTCAGATTTTTGGAAAAAGAAAATTATTCTTCCTCTTTTGCCTTTGCAGCTGCAGCCAAATCATCGGCAATACGAGCTGAACGGCCGCGCAAAGCACGCAAGAAATACAATTTTGCACGACGTACTTTACCGATACGAGCAACTTCAATCTTGGCAACATTCGGTGAATATAACGGGAATACACGCTCTACACCTTCACCGAAAGAAATTTTTCTAACCGTGAAAGAAGAGTTTAAGCCGTCATTTTTACGCGCAATGCAAACACCTTCATATACCTGAATACGTTCGCGGTCGCCTTCTTTAACCTTGGTGTGAACTTTTAAAGTGTCACCGGGTTTGAAATCAGGAAGATCTTTACCTTCCATGAGCTTTGACATTTGCTCTTTTTCAATGTTCTCAATAATGTTCATCAGTTTTACCCTTTGTAAAAAATTTTCTTATCTATATACCTAAACCCGTTTAGAATCAAGATATTTTTTCCATAAATCAGGTCGTCTCTGTTTTGTTATTTCTTCCGAGCGTTCTTGCCGCCATTTTGCAATATTGCGATGATGACCGCTCATCAATACATCCGGAACCGCCATACCTTCCCATATTTGCGGTTTGGTATATTGCGGATGCTCTAAAAGCCCTTCTTCAAAGCTTTCCTCTTTGGTCGAATCACTATTTCCTAAAACACCCGGTAACAGCCTTATAACAGCATCAAGCATAATTTGTGCCGCCTGCTCGCCACCGGTTAAGATATAGTCACCGATACTTATGTCCTCAACTTGATATTTGTCCAATACCCGTTGGTCTATTCCCTCAAATCGACTGCAAATGACCGTCAGCTCTTCTTCTTGCGCCAGAGCTTTTACCAACTCTTGCGTCAAAGGCTTGCCGCGCGGTGACATGTTTATTAACCGCCCCCCTTTATAGTGGGCTTTTAATGCATGGTCCAATACGTCGGGCCTCATAACCATTCCGGCTCCGCCTCCGGTCGGCGTGTCATCTACGGAACCATGCTTATCAAATGCATAGTCTCTGATATCAACCGCCTCAAGCGACCATTTGCCCTCTGCCAAGGCACGCCCGGTTAAGGATATTCCCAAAAAGCCCGGAAACATCTCCGGAAAAATGGTTAATACCTTAACCTTCATCTTCAGCCTCATCATCCGGGGCAAAGTTTAAGGAAACAGATTCGACAATAATATAGCCGTCTTTAAGGTTTATCTCAGGAACGTAAGATTTTGTAAAAGGAAGCAACTCTGTCGCTTTGCACGCTTTGGGCTTAATCTCCAGCAAATCACCGGCACCAAAATTGTACATTCCGACAACCTTACCTGCAACAGAACCATCTGCAAGTCTGACTTCCAGGCCGATTAAATCCGCCTGATAAAATTCATCCTTGCCTTCAAGCTCGGGCAATACTTCACGCTTGGCATAAAACCTTGTCCCGATTAAACTTTCTGCTTTGGTTCGGTCGTCAATCCCTTTAATCTTGACCCTTAATAATTCCTTTGAGTGTCCGTTGACTTTGAGTTCAAATTGCTTCGTGCCTTCCTCATTTTCTAAGGGGCCGTATGTGTCTATGTCTTCGGCATATTCGGTGAAACTTTTTACCTTTACCTCACCTTTTATGCCATGGACACCGACTATTGCACCTAAGCATATTCTCTTCTCTTGCGTCATCTATCACCCTTTGTCGGCTAACATAAAAAATAACAAAACGTCTTAAACCGAAATTTATTCGGCAGATCCCTCTTCAGCAGCAGGAGCAGCAGCGGCTTCGGCAGCAGCGGCAGCTTTAGCGGCTTTCTCATTTGCTCTTTCAACAGCTTTGGCTTTGGGAGCTGATTTTTTGGGCTGTTCATGAATTTTCGGCGCAGCACAAAGACCTAATTGTGAAAGCATTTTTTGCATTCTTTCAGTCGGCAAAGCACCGTTTGACAACCAATATTTTACTCTTTCTTCATTGATCAAGAAGCGGTCGGCATGATCTTTGGGCAACATCGGATTATAGGTTCCGAGTTTTTCCAAGAATTTACCGTCGCGAGGTGATCTTTGATCTGCAGCTACAACACGATAAAACGGACGTTTTTTGGATCCGCCGCGTGATAGTCTGATACGTACTGCCATTTTTTTATCCTTCCTTTATAAGTTAGATTAATGTTAAAATCTCCGCCTTATGGCTAAAACGGAAACCTTTTTCCCATGCCGCCAAGCAGATTATTCATCCCGCCTAACGGACTTTTTTGCATAAATCGGGATGCCAGAGCGCCCATGCCGCCCATCTTTCCCATTCTCTTCATCATCGTTGACATCTGCTCATATGATTTCAGCAGCTTGTTAACTTCATGAACTTCTACCCCAGAACCGGCCGCAATGCGCTTTTTGCGCGAGGCCTTTATAATGTCCGGATTTCTTCTCTCGGCTTTGGTCATGGATAAAATTATTGCCTCTTGCTTTTTAACCAAACCATCACCGCCGGCTTGCTCAATTTGATCCTTGAACTTGGAAAGGCCCGGCATCATCCCGATTAAACTTCCCAAACTCCCAAGTTTTTGCATTTGACGCAACTGCGCAAGCATATCTTCCAAATCAAACTTGCCTTTGAGCATCTTTTGCGCCATCTTCTCGGCTTCTTCATGGTCAACTTTTTCTATGGCTTTTTCAACCAGAGAAACAACGTCGCCCTGCCCTAAAATTCTGCCGGCCAAACGGTCCGGGTGAAAAACTTCTATCTCTTCAAGTTTTTCGCCGGTTCCCAAAAACTTTATCGGCACGCCTGAGACCATCTTCATCGACAATGCCGCACCGGCACGCGAAGAGCCGTCTATTCTGGTTAAGACAATACCCGTAATGCCGACCTTTTCATTAAACTCTTTGGCTACCGTACAAGCATCTTGCCCCATCATGGCATCTGCCAAAAGCAATGTTTCTATCGGCGCGGCTATTTTCTTAACCTCAATGAGCTCATCCATTAATGTCTCATCAATATGCAAACGCCCGGCCGAATCGAGAATAATAACATCATACCCGCCCTTGCGCGCAACATCTAAGGCTCGGCGTGTCGTTTGGGCCGGTTTTTCTTCTTTGATAATCGGCAAAGAAGTCACCCCAATTCTGCCTGCCAATTGCGCCAATTGTTCTTGCGCCGCCGGACGATAAATATCTAATGATACCAATAATACTTTTTTCTTTTGCTTCTCTTTTAACAACTTGGCTATTTTGGCCGAAGTCGTCGTCTTGCCCGAGCCTTGAAGACCTACCATTAAAATAACGGCAGGCGGCGTCGTGTGCAAATTTAACTCACTGTTGTCTGCCCCTAAAACCTTAACCAACTCATCATGGACAATCTTTACAACCATCTGCCCAGGTTGGATGGAACGAACAACTTTCTCGCCTAAGGCCTGTTCTTTAACCGCCGCAATAAAACTCTTTACAACCGGCAGTGAAACATCAGCTTCCAATAAAGCTACGCGAATCTCACGCATCGCCTCGTCAATGTCTTTTTCATTTAATACCCCGCGTGAGGTAATTTTGGCAAAGACGGAACCTAATTTATCACTTAATGTTTCAAACATCCCTTGTACCTACAAACTATTGCACGCAGGAGACGGCCTGAGCGATCACCCACAGCACACTGCCCCGAAGCCGCGTTGCTCTTTCATACCGGTTTCAAAACAAGTGCCTACAAACTATTGCACGCCAGTGTGCGAACCCTCGCTGACTGGCGGCACGCCTCGGCGTGTTATAAGTTTTGCTCTTTTATCAAATGAAAAATCATCCGATTTTTGCTGTTTTATAGCCACAATTTTGCCAAAAGTCAAGCTTAAAATCCTATGTTTTCATGTTTTATGTTCTTAAAAATTTTTATGAATAAAAAATATTGACAGTTTTAGACAAATTTGATAATTTGCCCTTACTTTATTATAATTATGCTAATCATTAAAAAAAATATATATATGGAAAATTGCGATATAATATTTGTTGTGCTCTTGTCGCTTATGCCGGCATTGGCCAACTTAGCTTTATTCCTTTTTGTCGTTTTACTCATTATTGAAAGACTTGTGTCTTGGTTTGAGGCGATAAAAAGATGGATTCTTTTGTTAAACTAAAACAAAAAATATTATGGAAACCGGAAAACTTTTGGTTATTGCAATTATTGCCATAGCTGCGGTCGCGGTTATTGCCTTAGGCATTTGGGGATTAGTACATCCTAACCCTAAAGATCCGATCGAATAAATTATTATTAAACCTTTGAAACTCTTCAGGGCGGCAAAATTCACATGCACATACACGCATACAACTTGTCACATACCCGCCGCCCTTTTAGCCCCTCTTTTTGCAACCAGAGAGGGGCTTTCCTTTTTTAAATTAAAAATCCCCGTTTGCACGGGGACTTTAGCTTAAAGAAAATATTCTCTTAAATAATTTGGCAAATCTGCCACGTTTATGCGTTGCTGTGCCATCGTGTCACGGTCACGAATGGTTACGCTTTCCGGCTGATTTTCGATTGTCTCAAAGTCAACCGTAATGCACAAAGGCGTGCCGACTTCATCATGACGACGATAGGCTTTTCCGATGTTGCCGGTATTTTCCAAAGCCACACGGCCGATACCAAGTTTGAGAAGATTTTGCTTAATCTCGTGGCATTTGTTCATAATCTGTTCATTATTCTTCTTCAAGGGAATAACGGCAACCTTAATCGGCGCCAGATGCTTTTTGAGTTTTAAAACCGTGCGGCTGTTGCCCTCACCTAAATCTTCTTCCGTATAGGCTTCAGTCAAAACTGCCAAAACGCCGCGGTCAATCCCCATCGAAGGCTCTATCACAAACGGAACCACCCATTTGTTGTTATCATCCATAATACAAAGTTTTTGTGTTGAATCGGCATTCGGATGACAATGAGCCTCAAGATTAAACTCTTCTTGCCCTTTGGTATGATTACCCAAATCATAATCACGTCTGTTGGCAATTCCCTCAAGCTCTTCCATACCATGCGGAAATTGATATTCAATATCATAGCAGGCTTTGGCATAGTGGGCCAAATCTTCTTTCGGCGTGGTATAGAGATTAATATGTTCTCTGGGCAAGCCCTGCTCTTCCCACCATTTGATACGAGCCTCTTTCCAATATTCGTGCCATTTTTCATCTTCTCCGGGTTGAACAAAATATTCAAGCTCGGCTTGTTCAAACTCGCGAACGCGGAAAATAAAGTTTCGCGGCGTAATTTCATTACGGAAAGATTTGCCGATTTGGGCAATACCGAACGGCAATTTACGAGAAGTAGAGTCAACAACGTTGCGGAACTGCGTAAAAATCGCTTGTGCCGTTTCCGGACGCAGATAAGCAACATTTTCAGCATTTTCAATCGGGCCGACCGTGGTTTTAAACATCAGATTAAAAGGACGCGGCTCGGTAAGCTCCGTTGACCCACAGTTCGGACATTTGCCGTCTTTGATATGATCTGCGCGAAAACGACCTTTGCATTTTTTGCAATCCGTCATCGGGTCGGAGAAAGTATCTTCATGGCCGGAATATTTCAAAACTTTGCGGTTGGTCAAAATAGCGGCATCTAACCCTTCTATGTCATCACGCTCATAAACCATGGCACGCCACCAGGCTTGTTTGAGGTTGTTTTTAAGCTCTACACCTAACGGACCATAATCATACAAACCCTGCATACCGCCGTAGATATCGGCATTTTGAAATATAAAACCTCTTCTTTTGCATAGGGCGACAAGCTGATCCATCGTGGTTGCCGGCATTTTTACTTCTCCTTTTTTATTGTATAGCAAATTTTAACTTATTTCTTTTATAATAGTTTCATCAATAATGCAAGCGGAGAACCATGACTATGGCCAAAAAAAATACTAAAATTGCTTTAATCTACGATTTTGATAAAACTTTAAGCTCTGCCGATATGCAGGATTTTTCTCTTATTCCGGCTTTTGGCGTTAAACCTGAAAAGTTTTGGCGAATAGCAAATAATTGGTCAAAAGAGCAAGAAGCCGATCAAATCACCGGCTCAATGTATTATATCATGAAAACCGCTCAAGAAAAAAACATTCCCCTCACGCGTGAGTTTTTAAAAACTTGCGGCGAAAATATTGAATATTATCAAGGGGTTGAAAACTGGTTTGAGCGCATTAACGAATATGGCAAAGAGCTCAACCTTAATATTGAACATTTTTTAATATCATCAGGATATGAAGAAATTTTGGCCGGCTCAAAAATTCGCAAGCATTTTACCGACATGTTTGCCTGCAGCTATGCCTTTAATGATGAAGGGCTTCCAGTTTGGCCGGCACGCGTCATTAACTATAGCATCAAGGTACAATTTTTAACAAAAATCAATAAAGGCTTGCGCAAAATTGATGATATTGCCGTTAATGAGTTTATGCCGGTAGAAAAACGGCCTATTCCCTTTGATCGTATGATTTATTTCGGCGACGGAATGACGGATATTCCATCAATGAAATTAATTAAAGAACGCGGCGGAAACGCCATTGCTGTTTATGCTCCGGGCAAAAGCAAGGAAAAACATAAGGCCATAAAACTCTTGAAAGATGATCGTGTTAATTTTGCGCTCAAAGCTGATTACCGCGAAAACCGCGAAATTGACAAAGTGGTAAAAACCATCTTGGATAAAATCGCCAAAGAGAGAGATTTAGAGATTTTGCAAGCGCGTGAGAATAAAAAGAAGTTTGAATTTTAACGCCAACCGCAAAATAAAAGAGTTTTTTGCCGACTTGACATTGATTGCCGCAAAAAAATTATTAACAGTTTTTGATAAAATGCAAATTCTTAAAAAAAACTCTTGCCTTTTATAAAATTTTGTCTTAGATATGTGGCGAGTGAGGTTAAGAGCAAGACTTTTTAGATGCGCTTCTTGCTTTTGAGATACTCTTTTGAGGCTCGCGCCTTTAGTCGTTTTATTATTGGGGTGTCGCCAAGTGGTAAGGCACCGGTTTTTGGTACCGGCATTCGTAGGTTCGAATCCTGCCACCCCAGCCAAAGTTGACAAGAGCCTATTTTAGCGAGTGCTAAAATAGGCTTTCTTATTGAAATTTCTATATTTTTACCGTCTAATAAAATTTCCGAACAAAGTAATTTTAAAATCTGCTGTTTTTTGTCGTTGTTCAGAAAATTCCATATCTGATCTGACATCAAAAGCAATCCTGCTAAGTATTTTAGCGTTATTAATCCTTGATTAGTCAGATGACTATAGTCTGTTAATCGTTCTTCCAGTTTTTTCTTTTCATGTCTATATTCGGTTATTTTTTTAATATATAAATCTTGTGTAATACTAGCTTCTGTATACAGGTCAATCAAACGACTCTCCTTCTCCGTAAAACCTGCAATTTGTCGTTCCAATGCCTTCTTGGCTTCTATTTCCATTTTATGATCTTTATACATTTCTTCATTTAAGCATTCCACCATTTTTTCGACAACGCCTTTAGGTATGTTTTTAAGCGTTTTTAACGCCTCTTTCACTTTTTCAACCCCTTTTTCTTCTCTTGTTCGATAACCGCTGCATTGCGGGCAAAAAAGGTATTTATAAACGATTTTTTCATCTCCTTTCTTTTTGGCTTTATGTATATTGATATCCGTCGAAATGATTCCGCCACATTTTTTGCAACGAACCAATCCCTTAAAAACATAATCATGCTTCTGAACCTTATGATTAGCCTTTCCTTCCAAAATATCTTGGCACTTCTCAAACGTCTCCTTATCTATCAATTTTGGGTAACAATGTGGATAATAATGCCCGCCGCTATACATTTCTCCCATATAAAAACGATTGCTCAATATGCCTCGTATGGTTTGCTTATGGATTTTATTACTGTTTTTCATTTTTAATCCGTAATCAGCGGCTTTTCTCGTTATCTGCTCCAAATTATATGTGCCGATTGAAAAATCTTTAAATAAGCGAGTAATTATAAAATGTTTATCTGCATCTAAAATAATTTCGCTATTTCCATTTTCATTTCTTACATTCTTATAGCCGACAGGTGCATGATGTGCCCATTTTCCCTCTTTACGCATTTTTTCAAAACTTCTTATTACATTATCACTCATTGTATCAGTTTGCGACTGAGCTACAGTAATCCGAAAGTTCCACATCAACTTATCATGAGCTTTAGCATTCTTGGCTATCACCGATTGTTCCGTATTAAAATGAATGACAATTTTTTCTTTTTCAATCAGCTCATTCAAAACATTATATTCTTTGAAACTCCTTTGCAAACGGTCAACCTTATCACAAACCAAAGCAACCGGATTTTTATATTTTTTGATAAAATTTATCATATTATAAAATTCTTCCCGTTCTCCTCTGGTCGAACTTTCCACTACGGTAAATTGCTTAACCACTGTTAACCCTCGTTGCACGCAATAATTTTTTAACCTGTCTTCCTGAGCATCAAGTGAATAACCTTCTTTTTGCTCCCGACTTGACACTCTTATCCATAAAACAGCGTGTTTTATATTTTCATTTTTTACAACTTTTACGACTTTTCTGCCCATGTTTTTACCTTTCATTTTTTTATTAAAATTTATTTTTAAGTTTTATTATTCCTTAGGTCAATGAAGGCCGGATTTATTATCCAGCCTTCTTTGAATTGATTTTCTCTATGCTGCCAACTTCATATTTTTTCCTTCCTCAGCATTATGGTGAAGTTCTCGCGCCAATTTATCTTGCACCGCCATGAAAACTTCTTCTTTGATTAATCTCTCATAATTATGGCGATAAAGCTTTCCTCCACTACGCATCAGCCCGCAATAGAAAGGGTTTTGCAATAAATGAAGCAGTGTTCTTCGACTGATTAATGCACCTGATGTTGTATACAGCGGCATAGACTTTGCAAGCTCAAGCAACATTTTGATATCAACTTTCGTTTGCAAATAGATGTCAAATAGACACTTAACCTTATCAGCCTGTTCATCAAACTCAATCCAAGGAATCCAACTTGGGCGACAATTCTTGTACCCTATCGGGGCTTTGCCTGGGTATAAGCCTTTTTCTCTCATGTCTTGCAAAGCCTTTCTATCTTTTTCTGATTTTTCTGCAGAAAAATGCTCGGCACTGGCTATCAACTGCCTGTATTTAAACATTGTATCAGCATCGGAAAGCCTCTTGATAACCATAGCCTCTTTAACAAAGTGTATTTCAACCTTCTCTTCCTTTACCAATACATCTAATATCGATATATGGTTAAAATTTCTGGCAAGCCTATCCGCAGAAGCGACAACCAAAGCAATTGGCTCGCTTGAGACTTTTTCTATTATCTCTAATATCTTATCAAATTTGGGGCGTCTTTGAGCAAAGGCTCTTTCGATTGCCATTTGACTTTCTATAATTTTTAAATCATTATTCCGGCAATACTCTTTACAGATAACTTCTTGCTCAATCAAAGATGCTCCAGTGTTTTGCTTTACCGAAGAAATACGGCACATAATGATTGCGGATCTAGCGGCAGTCATTTTTTTCTCCTTTTCTTAAAATTATTACATTATTTTCATCGATAGCGGCAGTAATTGCCTCTAAATCTGGCTGCAGCCAATTATTCCGTGGCTCAATTTGATTAATCATTCGAAAAAGATCATAAATGGCAGGAGAGAAAACATTTCCGGCATGTAGTTTTAACTCTCGTTTTCCCATTTTTTTCAGAATTGTAACCAAACCGACCAACTGAAGGGCTTTAAGAAATTTGTATTTGTTATCCAGCAGGCGTTTAAACAAATCTCCTGCATCTTCGTCACTTAATTGCAAGTATTTGACGGCGGATAAAATTTCGTTCCAATAAGTCAATGTAACAGCTCGGCAAATCTGGCTATTGAAAAGATTTTGGAAAGTTAACTCTGGCACGGGAAGTCCCGCTTTGCTTATTGCTTTACGAATATTGTCTGAATTGCCAAGCTGAATTTCAATCCGCAGATACTGGCTGGAACCCAATAAAGCCAAATTAAGACTTTCAGCATTTTCTGGATTCACCGCACGTTTTTTATTGTACTGCGCTTTTTGAATGTCTTTAATTTTATCGTAAATAACAACATTTCGATGTTGAGATAAAAAGTGTAATGAATGTCCTTCATTTCTGTACGAAACTTTGGTGCAATCAAGTCTGCGTGTGATATCGGCTTTGTTTAGATATTGCAAAATTACGTATGGAGCGATATTCACCGGAACATTTTTGCCATAATCGATTCTTACCACTTGAGCGGATCGCAGTGCTTGAGGTAAAACATCAATCCCCATTTCTCGTAACCTTGACGCCAAATTTTCGATAAGATTGTCAAAATCGGCATCGCCAATTTCTTCCAAATTATTTGGTGGAAAATTAAGGAGCTTTGGAGCTGAAAACTCAATTTTGAGTTTAACGCTAAACCCACCGTATCGAACAACACTGCTTAATGAAACTTTGGGATAATAACCCCATCGCAAATCATCAAATCTGGCATTGTAATAACAAGTTACTGCTTCAGCTCCGTGCATATTCCACAGAATTTCGGGGCTTGGTTTGAAGCAAGAAAGTTTATTAATAACAATATCCGCATAATCCACCAATAAAACACAGGTATCACAGACATTTTTGCTTTTAATATCGAGCATTACGATTCTCCTAAATTTTAGTGATTAAAATTTTTAACTCTGGAGTATTCTGAACCGTTTCGGCCAGTATCTTGGCAATTAGAAGCAAAGAATCAGCAGCTTCCGAAATTTCTTTTTCAGAAAGATTCGGACAAGAAGATCGTATTTCTTCGTGATATGCTTCGCTGTTAATTGTCATTGTTCGGCCTTCCCTTTCGCCTAAAGTTATGTTACTGGACGAACAATGCACCTTCACAGCTTAGCAACGTTTGATGGAATGAAGAGAAAAGAATGAGAATAAAGTATAGTGTGTTTCTATACTACTCGCTCAAATCTGTCATCACCGTAAACTTCCTCGCTTTTGTCCGCTGTGAAATTTGCTCTCACAGCGGACAAGACCTTGGTCTAAGCGTTTCAGTTTATTGCGGTAAAAATGACCAAAAAAAAATTCCTGGAACACCATTACCGCAATATTGTCCGGTGTTCTTCAGGAACTTTACGAGTAGTAAGAACTTACAAAAAAGATACTCGGTTTCCGAATGCCTCTATAATATAATTGAGGCACCATCGATATGAACATGGGTATAATAAAAATTTTGCATTGTCAATATCACTTTTACAAAAAAATGATCAAAACAAAAAAAAATTTTTTAAAATTATCGTGCAAGTTGTTTAAATGATAAAACTTTTATTTTTTTGAAAACAAACTCACTCAGGTTAAGCACATTTTATTTCTTCTTTTGACTGAAACTTGTCATTCAATTGTTGTAACACAAAATAAGCCATTTGCTCTATGACGGGAATCGTAACGGAATTTCCGAATAACTTATATTGTTGAGTATCTGAAACTTCTTTCGGAAAAGAAAACATATCTGTTCCGTCCGATTGCTTAAAAGCATAATTTATAAAGCCTTGCAATTTTCCCCATTCATTTGGAGTCATTACTCTAATGAATTTATCATTCAC
>CALXWF010000010.1 GCA_944392285.1 uncultured Alphaproteobacteria bacterium
AGAGAGACATAAATAACCGAAAAAAAAAAAGATAAAGCAATCGCCGTCGTGGCAAAAAATATCAAAAGTGTCATAATTTAATTTTTAAAAAACCTTCTGCTGTTAATACTAAAAAACAGTATAACAAAACTTTGTAAAAATAAAAAGATATAAAAAGAGGCTATTGAAAACAATTAAGATTAAACTAAAATAATAAAACAAACAAGGAGGGAATATGTCAAAAATAGCTCTGGTTACGGACTTTGACGGCACAATCAGCGATAATGACTTTTTTTGGCATGTCGTCAATCATTATTTAGAGGCCGATGCGCTAAAGCCCTGGGAAGAATATATGGCAGGGCGTATGCATCACATTGATGCACTCAACGCCATTTTTGCCAAAATCAAGGTTCCTGAAGCCGAGTTGCTCTCTTTTACGGACACCATAACTTTGGATAAAACTTTTTACAATCTTCTGGAACTCTGCAAGAGAAAAGAGATACCCGTATATATAGTCAGTGCCGGCTGTGACTATTATATACACCGACTTTTAGGTAATAAAATTAAAGACTATGGTATCAAGCTTGTGACCAATCATGGTGTTTATTCCAAAGAAAACGGGCTAAAAATGCTGCCGCCGACAGGTGAACCTTATTATGATGAGGCGGTCGGAATATCAAAGGCTGCCGTTGTAAAAGAGCTGCAAGAGCAGGGATATGAGGTTATCTACGCCGGAGACGGCCCGCCCGATGTCGAGCCGGCAAAAATCGCCGATGTTGTTTTTGCCAAAAAAATCTTGCTTAAACGCTGTCAAGAGCTAGGCATCAAGACACAAAAGTTTGAGAGCTTTAATGATGTGATCAATTATCTGGAGGATTTATAAATGCCTTACGCCACTTACATCAACAAACAGATAAACATTCCTTATTTATTAAAAATCGGCTACGGGAAAACCGCCAAAGTCGGAAAATATCTCTATGACAAAGACTTAATGAACATTGCGCTGTTTTTAGGTGAAGGAATAGAAGATATTTTGGGTGATGTTTTGTATAAAGGCTTTGCCGAGCAGGGGATAAAGGTTGTTTACAAACAAATTGTCAAAAATATTGATATTGAAGAAATAAATAAAGTTGCTTTTTCTCTGCCGGCAGAAACCAATGCATTGCTTGGTATCGGCGGCGGCAAGGCCTTAGACTATGCAAAATATGCGGCCAATTTGTTGCGCTTGCCCTATATCAGCATGCCCACCTCAACCTCTAATGACGGTTTTTGCAGCCCGAGTTCTTCGCTCTTGGTCGGCGGAAAAAGAACCACGGTAAAATCAAGTATTCCTTTTGGCGTGGTGGTAGACTTAGACATTATTAAAAATTCTCCCAAAATTTGCTTTTATTCAGGGCTTGGAGATATGATATCTAAGGTAACAGCATTAACAGACTGGAAAGAAGCGGCTTTGCGCGGCCAAGCCAGATACAATGACTTCGCCTCAATGATGAGCTATAATTCGTTGGATATTTTGTTCTTAAAACACAGCACCGACATTATGGCACCGGAGTTTCAGCGCAGTTTGACCAATTCATTATTAACCAGTGGTATTGCCATGGAAATAGCCGGAACATCGCGACCGGCCAGTGGGTCAGAGCACCTTATTTCTCACGCATTAGATAAAATATCTAAAAAGCCGAAAATGCACGGATTGCAGGTTGGTATCGCCACATATTTATGCGCGCTTTTGCAAAATAATCATGAAACCGAAGGGATAAAGAACATCTTAACCACCACCGGCTTTTTTGACTTTGTCAAACAAGATACCTTTGATAAGACTGAGTTTATTAAAGCTTTAGAGTTAGCACCGAGCATTAAGAATAATTATTATACGATTCTCTCCGAGCCTGACAGCTTTGAGCGCGCGGTTTTGTTGCTTGAACAAGATAAAATTCTGCAAGAGCTGATAAAATAGAGGGATAGAAATAAGACTAAATTTGCCAATTCTTTAAGAATTGGCAAATTTTAAAAACAAAGAAATTTATAAATCCTTAATCTTCAACGCGTTCAAGAGAAGAAGTAACCACCCTTGAATAGACAGGAATTTTGCAGATTTTGGTAATTAAGCGGTTGTTTTTAATTTTGTGCTCATAAAAGAGGCGTCTTAACTTGTCTTTGAGCTTGTTCTTAACGGCTTGAGCGGCCGAGCGTTCAAGTTTCATCCTTTTTAAGTGATTCTCAATTAAGCTGAGCGGATATTTGCCGTCGGTAACAATCACTTTTTGCCAGTGCGGGGCAGCAATATTATCATCAACCTTAAAGAACATTGATTTCAAAATCGGCATTCCCATCATCATCAAAACGACATAATCTTCCGAATAAAGGCGTACTTTATTTGGGCGAAAATCCATAAAAATACGCTCATGAAGCGGAATATTCTTATTAATTAATTCTTTTAGCTTTTTGCGGTTATTTTTATAAAAATTGCTGACTTTTTGCGGATTAATAAAATAATCAAGCAGGTATCCTTGTTCTTGCAAAATTCGGCTCAAACCGCGCTCATATTTGTGAACAACCAAATTTTTATTAGCCAAAGGCTCAATATGAGTAAAAATTTGTTCAAAATTTTTATCATTAATTATCTTATTGTTCACGCTGATAAAAAAGCTCATCATAAACTTATTGCCGCACATGGCCCATGCGTCACAGTCTTTAGAGTCCATTTCATCAAACATGGGCTTAAAGCTATGCAGAGGCCCATAGCCGGAATCATTAACCAAAAGCAACCTGTCATATTCTCTTAATTTATCAAAGCCGATAATTTTCATTAGCTCGCCCCAAGAGCCAAAATCATATTTGCCGTGGCGTTTGGCATAGGCGCCTTTAACAATACCGTCAAGTTTGCGCAGTTCTTCTGCTTTCATATCACAATCGGCATAATAAAAGACATCGGCAAATTCAGCCAAGTGTTTAATGTAATAAATAACATAATCATCAACAATACCGTCACGGTCATAACCGGCAAACAGGCAAATTCTTTTCATATTTTGCTCCTTTAAATATGGAACAAATTATAAAAATTTGGGGCAAAAAAGCAACAAAAAAGCATTTGTCAAGTACAAAATTGTAACAAAACCGTAACAAATGTGCTTGAGGCGAGGGGATTTTTATGCTATATTAAAACCATAAAGTCCTTAGAGCAAAGGAGTCTTATTATGACAACCGAAAAATATTCAGGAAAAGATTTCCTCTCTGCCATAGAAGCCCAAGACGGCGACGGCAAAAATCGCAAAGAAACCATTTTTAATGCACTATTTAATGCATGCGGTACAGAATTTTCGGATAAAGACTTCCCCGAACGTAGCAGTAATGATGAAATTGCCAAGCTTCGCATTAAACTAGAGGCGCCCAAAAGGACACTATTTATTGCGGGGTATGAACGTAAGAAAATGCAGCTGGAGGCTAATGGTCATTTAGATGATGTTGAGCCCATGTTAATAAAGCCCAAGACTGAAGATTATATGGTTGTTGCCATGGGGGCATATTTGAAAGCCGGCGGAAAAATCGGAGATTTTCGCAAAGATATGGAAATATATAAAAACAAATATACCTTTGAGAAAACGCAGCAAGCCGCTCACGCTATGTCCTTACAAGCAAGTCGAGAAGGCTTAACGGCCTGATTGAAAAAAGATTTTATTAAGAGCTCTCTTTTAAGAGAGCTTTTTTTTGACAAATGGAACAATTTTTTTTATTTTAGTGCCGACAGAAAATTATTTTAAAATTATATATTATGAAAAAGTTATTTATTATTTTTATTTTGCCGCTGTTATTTGCGGCTTGCTCCAAGTCAAAAGATTCTGATTCCAAAGGAGAAACGGTTACCATCAGACGTTTATATGATGTAAAACTGCCAAGTTACAAAGGTTATAGCACTTATGTTATAAGAACGACCTCAGGTCAAGATTTGTACCTAATCCGTTGGAAAGTCGGAATAGATTTGTTTGAAGGAGATGAAATAGACATCGAAATAAGCCCTTTTTGCCAATATGAAATCAGCAAAGTCAATGGTGTGGATTTGAAGCGTCCGGAAGAAACAGACGAACAAACTCAAAGCTCAAGAGGCCTGATAACCTCTGACCCCATAGAAACTGACATTATTGATATTTTCACTATGGAGTTTGTAGAGTTCATACCGCTTTTGCCGATACCTTGTTATTGCATTGAAGATGACAAAGGAAAGCTTTTGGTCGTAAAGAAAGCCAAAGTAGATGTTGAACTCGGCGTCGGGGATAGAATTGTTTATAATGTTTATACGCTTTATCCCAACGAGATTTTGATGTTAAAAAAGCTCAGAGATTAACTCTGAGCTTTTTTGTTAAGATTTACGAGCGTAATTCCAACGATAATTAATAAACCTCCGATAATTTCAGCCGCAAAAAGTTTTTGCCCAAGAAACAAATACGCTTCTAAACCGCTGATAATCGGAAGCAGATAATATATAATGGCGGTTTTAATGTTGCCGAGCCTTGCCAAAGCACTATTCCAACATAAATAAGCAAAAGTTGAATTAAAAATACCAAGATAAATCATCACGCCAATATCTTCGCTGTTTATATTTTCAAGGCGAGTTGCAGGAACGGTGAGCAGCATAAAAGGTACAATCATAACGACGCCGACCAATGCCGTAACCGCGAGCATTGAAATTTGTGAAATTTCTTTTGGGCGCTTTGATTGCATTAAAGAATATACTGAAAAGCCAAAAGTATTAAGCAACATAATAAAATCGCCGCGTACCGGACGAAAATGTGAAAGTTGGCTGAAATCTCCTTTTATCAAAATGGTTATAACGCCAAAGACAGCAATAATTAAGCCCATGATTTGTCCAAAAGCAATATGTGTTTTTAAAAAGAAATGAGAGAGCAAAATTAAGAAAATCGGTCCACAAATGGCGAGCAAGCCCATATCAGCAGCGGTTGCCGTATGTCCGGCATAATAAACCAAGGTATTATCCAAC
>CALXWF010000011.1 GCA_944392285.1 uncultured Alphaproteobacteria bacterium
CGTTGGCCAACGGTTTGCTTTCGGGAAAATATAATGCGGAAAGCAAATTTAATGAAAAAGGCGATTATCGGGCGGTTATGCCGCAGTTTCAAAAGGAAGCCTATGAACAAAATCGGGAACTGTTAGCCCTTTTACATAATATGGCGGAAGAAAAGAACGCTACGCCGGCACAAATTTCGCTGGCTTGGATGATTTGCAAAAAGCCTTGGATTGCTCCAATTCCCGGAACACGCAAACCGGAACGGCTGATTGAAAATGCCGGAGCGGCAGATATATTGCTTTCTGCCGAAGAAGAAAAACTGATAGACGAAGCTCTTAATAAAATGCAGATGTCTGCAGTTTATGGGGGAGCAAAAACTAGTTTGCATAATGGTAAACAGGCTTAATAAAATCTGCAGCATACTACTGGCAGGGATATTTTTCTCCTTGCCGGTTACTGCGGAAGAAAGTAATAATGAAATGTTTTCAGAGCAAAATACGGTCGGAGATATTTTAAGGGCACCGGAGTTTAAAGGCTTTGCCAAGAAACTTCTACCTTGGGACGATGAAAGCAGGAATAATCCGGAAGTAAAAATAAGTGAAATCGGCCGGCTAATGCCTTACCACAACAATATTGTCCCAACAGATATATTGGTTTCGCTGAATTATCTATTGGCTGAAACAAGGCACGGAAAACAAGTTTTTTATGAAATCTACCCCGAGCAGGACAAACGGCAGAAAAACACCGGAATATTCTTTTTTCGTGGCAAGCCCGAGGCTCCTTTTGCCATTATTTGCCCCGGCGGCGGTTTTTCTTATGTCGGTTCTTTGCACGAGGGTTTTCCTTTGGCTTTAGAATTAAGCAAACAAGGTTATAATGCGTTTGTTATCAAATATCGGAGTGGCTCGCCTGATTGGGCAATGCAAGATTTGGCCACCGCTATCAGTTATATTTTTGCAAAAGCTGAAGGATTGCAAATATCCACGGATAATTATTCAGTTTGGGGTGGGTCGGCAGGTGCCAGAATGGCTGCTTATATCGGTTCTTATGGTGTTAATGCCTTTGGTGGCGATAATCTACCAAGACCAGCCGCAGTTATTATGGCTTATACCGGACACGGTGATTTTACATCTCAACAGCCACCGACATTTATGGTTGTTGGCGAAAATGATTGGATAGCCAATCCCCTGGCGATGAAGCGCCGAGCGGAAAGCCTTACTAACGCAGGCATTAAAACAGAATTTCATCAATATCCCAACCTTGGACACGGTTTTGGCTTGGGAACAAAGACTTCTGCCGCCGGTTGGCTTGATAAAGCTGTTAAATTCTGGGAAAATATTATTTAATTAAATTAGCTACCAACAGATATCCGCTATCAAGAACCTGAAAAGAAAAAACGCGAAACTGATGCACACTTTCAGCAATGATACAAAGAATGGAAAGAAAGATGTGCTGAAACCGAGTATGAATGCCGGGGCATTGTCTCAAGAAATAAAAATGGCTCTTGTGCTTATGAAAAGGTTAAATTCATTCCTGAATATGGCAAATATACAGATTGGGATAACGAATATTATTATTGATCCTGGCTTATGACATTTTTTGACATCAATTTAATTGACATTCGAAATTGATTTAATGTATAATCATTCCGCTATTAGTAAAAATGGAGCCGGAAAATGTATAAAAAATCGCAAACGCTCAATGACCTGATTTTGTGGATGCAGGACACAGATGACGGCGTTTCCCTTAAGGACATCATGGAAAAGTATGACGTCTCCCTCCGGACAGCGGTTCGTATGAAAGATTCCATCGCCGATAAATACCCTCAATTAAAAGAAATTAACGGTCGTTATAATACAAAACGTTGGTATTTACCTAAGGGTACCGGCCGCGAAATGGTCAATTTTTCTATGGAAGAGATCCATGCCCTACAAAATGCATCCAAACTTTTATCATCAAAAAGCATGATAGATGCGCATTACGTTGATACAGTTTTACATAAAATAAAAGCCATCATCGGCAAAGATGCCACAAACAGAATAGAACCGGATGCTGAGGCACTTTTAGAAGCTGAGGGATATGCTTTCCGGCCCGGACCAAAGATTATCATCAATACAGAACACTTAAAACAGCTCCGGTACGCAATTATTGCGTGCAACCGCATTAAAATAAAATACGATTCTGAGCACAACAAGGACTGGCGTGAGCTATTCCCTTATGGCTTTTTGTATGGCAACAAGCACTATTTAATTGCTTGGGATCCAACAAAGCGCAAGATGTGTCATTTTAATTTGAATAAAATAAAGGAAATTGAAGTCTTAAATACATACTTCAAGCGCGATCCTCATTTCTCGCTTAAGGAGTTCAGCGAACAAGCCTTTGGCGTTTATCAAGAAAAGCCATTTGATGTCGAGTGGCTGTTTGATGCTGAAGTTGCTGATTCTGCGGCCCAATATACATTCCACCCTAAACAAGAAACAATCCGCAATCCGGACGGCACGTTAACAGTTAAATTCCGGGCCGGCGGCGCACGTGAGATGGACTGGCACCTCTATACTTGGGGTAAGCACGTAAAAGTTATAAAACCTGAAAATTTTGATAAAAGAAAGGAATATAAAAATGGAAATTGAAGAAATTCGTAGGAATGAAAATATCGAATTAGCAAAACACATCAAGTCCATTTACGATGTAATTGAAAAAAAATGTTCTCGTTGCAATG
>CALXWF010000012.1 GCA_944392285.1 uncultured Alphaproteobacteria bacterium
AATTTTATTGCTTTTTTACTTGCTTTTGCAAAATAAAAAACCTAAATAGTCTGTAAACTTGGTTTTTAGATAATTTGCGAATTTGTCATGACTGAAAAAGATTATTACGAACTGCTTGAGGTGAGCAGAGATGCCAGCGGTGATGAAATTAAAAAATCTTACCGCCGTTTGGCTATGAAATATCATCCGGACAGAAACCCCGGCGATAAAGAGGCCGAACTCCATTTTAAGGAAATTAACGAAGCCTATGAGGTCTTGAAAGATGAACAAAAGCGCGCCGCCTATGACCGCTATGGGCATCAGGCTTTTAACGGCGCTCAGGGCGGCGGTTTCGGCGGGTTTGATTTTAACTTCGGCACCGGCGGGTTCTCTGATGTCTTTTCTGATATTTTTTCCGAATTTATGGGCGGCGGCAGAAGCTCACGCCAAAATAGTTATGCCGAACAAGGCGCCGATATCAGATATAACCTCTCTATCTCTTTGGAAGAGGCTTTCAGCGGTGTAGAAAAAGAAATTGAAATTCCTTCTACCAAAGTGTGTGAAAAATGTAACGGCCACGGAACCAAAGACGGAAAAGAAGCCCCGCTTTGCCCGCATTGTAACGGCAGCGGTAAAGTGCGCGCTCAGCACGGCGGGTTCTTTATTGTTGAAACGGTTTGCCCGCATTGTCAGGGTAAAGGCCGCCTGCCTAAAGAGGTTTGCCCCGATTGCCATGGCGAGGGCGCTACGCATTTGCAGAAGAAACTTAAAATTAAAATTCCGGCCGGCGTGGAAGACGGAACCAGAATGCGCCTCAGCGGCGAAGGTGAAGCCGGCTTGCGCGGCGGCGAAAACGGCGATTTGTATATTTTTATTGAGGTAAAGGCACATAAACTTTATGCTCGTGAAGGCGCCAACCTTTATGCCACCGTGCCTTTGTCTATGTGTTGTGCGGCCTTGGGCGGAAGCATTACCATTCCGGCCATTGACGGAAATCCCCTTGAAATTAAGGTTGAAGCCGGAACGCAAAGCAACCAACAAACCAAAATTCGCGGCGAAGGTATGACGATTATTCGCTCTAAAATGCGCGGCGATTTGTTTGTCAGATTTGCCGTGGAAACGCCGACACATTTGTCAGAACGCCAAAAAGAGCTGCTTGAAGAATTTCGCTCTTTGAGCAAAGATGATGCCTGCCAGCCCGAAGCCAAAAGTTTTTTTGATAAAATAAAAGACTTGTTTAACAAAGCCGTTTGAGGATTATGCCATGTCTGAAATTGCCCTTGTCGTTGCCATGTCTAAAGAAGCCGAACTTTTGAAAAGTTTGATGTCTGAAGTCTTGGAAAAAAAACATGGCTCTCAGGTTTTTATTGAGGGAAAAATCGGCGGCAAAGACGTGGTTTTAATGCAATGCGGTATCGGCAAAGTTAATGCCGCCTGCGGGGTCTTGGAATTAATCAAAAACTATCAGCCGAAATTTGTCTTAAACAGCGGCTGTGCCGGCGGAATCGACAATAGTCTTCGGGTCGGCGATATTGTGGCCGGCAGCGAAACCGTGTATCATGACGTGTGGTGCGGCGAGGGAAATTTGTGGGGGCAAGTGCAGGGATTGCCGCCAAGATTTGCCGCCGATGCGCATTTGCTCAGCCTTGTTGATGAAGTTGGGCTTGCAGAACAGAGAATCTGCCAAGGTTTGATTTGCAGCGGAGATAAATTTATTACGCAAAAAGAGCCTCTGCTCGAAATTAAAAAGCAATTTCCCGATGCCTTGGCCGTGGATATGGAATCGGCCGCCGCCGCTCAGGTTTGCTTTTTGTATCATATCCCATTCTTGAGCCTTAGAATTATCAGCGACACACCGGCCAACACCGATGACCATAGCGCGCAATATGCCGATTTTTGGCAAAAAGCGCCGCAAAAATCCGTTGCGGTTTTGGCCGAAATCATTAAAAAACTTTAGCTCTCGCTTTCTTGCTTTTTGGATTTGAGTTGACCGCAGGCGGCTAAAATGTCTTGGCCGCGGGCAACACGTATCGGCGCGGCAAAACCGTTGCTCTCTAGTATTTTGGCAAATTCATGAACCCGATTGTTGGAACTCGGTTGATAAGCACAGCCCGGCCAAGGATTAAACGGAATAAGATTAAACTTGGCAACAAGATTGTATTTGCGCATTAACTTGACCAATTCTTGAGCGTCTTCTTTGCCGTCATTGATGTCTTTTAACATCAGATATTCAAAAGTTATGGCCTGACGGCGGCCGGTTATGCCTTGATAAGCCTGACAAGCCTTCATGACCTCTTCTATCGGGTATTTTTGGTTTATCGGCATTATTTTTGAGCGTTTTTCATTGTTGGGGGCGTGCAGACTGATGGCCAACTTTACCCCAAGCTCTTTGGCAATTTGTTCAATTTTTGGCGCTATTCCCGAAGTTGAAAGCGTGATTTTGCGCTTGGATACGGCTATGCCGTCACCATCGCCGATGATTTTGAGGGCTTTAATGACATTGTCAACATTATGCAAAGGCTCTCCCATGCCCATAACCACAATGTTTGAAAGATAGCGGGTTTCATCGGTCGGGGTCGGCCATTCGTGGTAGACATCGCGGGCAAGCATAAATTGGCCGACAATTTCAGCCGCCGTCAGATTGCGTGTCAGTTTTTGGCTGCCGGTGTGGCAAAAAGTGCAATTTACCGCACAGCCGACTTGGGTGGAAATGCAAACCGCGCCACGGTCTTCTTCAGGAATGTAAACCATCTCTACCCTTTGTCCGTCTGAAAACTCAAGCAACCATTTGTGCGTGCGGTCGCTTGATTTTTGCTCCGTAACAATTTTGGGTCGGCTGATGATATAAGAAGCGGCAAGTTTTTCGCGGAGCTCTTTGGGAATGTTGGTCATCTCGGCAAAATCCGTTACGCCGTGATGATATAACCATGCCCAAATTTGTTTGGTGCGAAAGGCTTTCTCGCCCAGAGTGGCAAGCTCGGCGGCCAGTTCTTCGCGGCTGAGACCGATTAAATCTTTTTTGGCTGTCATGAAACTATTTCCTCGGGCATTTGTTGCTGATGGCCTTGTATGCGCTGGCAAAACCCGACAAAGAATAGGTGTCTTTGGTTTTGGTGCCGCGCGAGGAAACGCCGTCAACAATCATGCGGCTGCCGCGTTTCATGGCTGCTACCAAATCACGGTCCGTCTTATCGCTGGTGGCCCAGGCTTTGTCACCGTTGGTAAAGAGTTTGTCAAAAGTCTGATTGCCGATTTTGACTTTGACATCACTGCCGGGTTTGAAGGTGTAGCCGGCCACAAAATTTACCACGTCATAGCTCTTTTCAGACGGACGGTGCGTTACTACCGCATAAATGTCTCCGCGAACCGTGTAACGACCTTCATCTTTTTTGGGGGTGGAAGCCATGTAACATACCGTGCCGCCGGCATCGGTATAATAATAGGCGACCCAATCATTATATTCTCCCAATAATTTCGGCGCGGCCGCGTCTGCAGGCTGAGCGGCAAATATACCCAAAAGACTTATGATACTCAGAAGTTTTTTCATGACTTATACTCACAATAAAAGTTATTTGTGATTAATATATTTGAAATTTATATAAAAACTGTTAATTTTCAAAAAAAAGTCTGAGAGGATAAAATGATTCGAGACGCTTATCTTGATATTGATACATTAATGCCCGATAAAAAGGTTTTGAAGCTCTTTCGCGCCGTGGAAAGCCAAGGCGGTGTCTTGCGCTTCGTCGGCGGTGCCGTGCGCGACGCCTTGATGGGTATGAAAGGGTTTGACCTCGATTTGGCTACCGACCTCTCACCTGAAGAATTGGTGGAAGCCTGCAGTGAAAACGGAATTAAAACCGTGCCTATCGGCATTAAGTTCGGCACGGTGGGCGTAATTATTAATGATAATCTGCTTGAGGTAACCTCTTTGCGCAAAGATGTTAAAACCGACGGACGCCACGCCGAAGTCGAGTTTACGACAGATTGGGAAGAAGACGCCTCGCGCCGCGACCTCACAATCAATGCCGTTTATGCCGACGAAAAAGGTAATGTCTTTGATTATTATAACGGAATCAGCGATTTGGAAAACGGTATTGTCCGCTTTATCGGCTCTGCCTCGCAACGCGTTAAGGAAGATTATTTGCGTATTTTGCGCTTTTTCCGCTTTTATTCGATTTTCGGTAAAGGGCCGATTGATAAAAAGGCTTTGCAGGCCTGTGTCGAAAATCGTGAAGGCCTGAAAACCCTCTCTATGGAAAGACTGCGCGATGAGTTCGGAAAACTTATTTTAACCCCAAATGTCGTCAATACGCTGAAGATTATGCAAGATAACGAAATCTTGAGCTATATTCTGCCGGAAACGCATAATCTCGACAAGCTCGCCTTTTTAATTAAACTGGTTGACAAAGAAGAGCTTGAACATGAGGCTTTGCGCCGCTTGTTTATTTTATATGAGCCGGACGTTGAATTGGCCGAAAATTTGGCCAACCGCCTGAGAATGAGCAAAAGCCAGCGTCAGCATTTTGTTAGCTGGGCCGAGGTAAAAATTTGCAGCAAAGACTTTTTTGATGACAAAACTTTAAGGCGCTTGGTCTATCAGCATGGCAAAGATTTTTGCATTGATAAAATGTTGCTGCAATCTGCCAGCGATTTGCACCCGATTGAAAATTTGCATCAAAGAATCGTCTTTATTCGGGATATGGTCGTACCTATCTTTCCGCTCAGGGGTAAAGATGTTTTGGCACAAGGTGTCAGCGAGCCAAGACGTATCGGCGATATTTTGAAAGATATCGAAGAAATTTGGATTGCCTCAGATTTTGCCCTTACCCGCGAGGAACTCTTGGAGTTGGTCAAAGAAAGAAACTCTTAGTAGTCGTGCGGTTTCAGCGCCTCTTGCATTATCTTTTTCCAGATTTGTGCCGGCAGACCGCCGCCGGTGACCCCTTTCATCGGGCTGTTGTCATCGTTTCCGAGCCAAACAACGGTTATATAATCTCCGGCATAGCCGGCAAACCATGCATCTCGATAGTCTTGCGTGGTGCCGCTTTTGCCTGCGGCTCGAATGGGCAAGCGCGCTCTTTTGCCGGTTCCCTCCGTTATGACGGCGGAAAGCATATCATCTAAGGCAGCGACATCGTCGGCATCTATAATGCGGCGCGGGTCTTCAGGGTTGCGCATATATAGCTGGTAGCCGTCACGCGTGAATATCTCTTTTATGGCATAGGGCCAAGTGGCATAGCCGCCGTTGGCAAAAACCGAATAAGCCGCCGCCATGTCTAAAACTTTTACCTCAAAAGTACCGAGCGCCAAAGAAGGCGTGGCCTCTATGGGCGTGGTTATGCCAAGTTTGACGGCATTGGAGATGATGGCGCGGCGCGAAAGCTCTTCGGTTAAAGCAACGGTGGCCGCGTTGAGGGATTGAGCCAAAGCCTGACGCAAAGTGACCGTGCCGTGGTATTTTTTATCATAATTTTCCGGCCGCCAACCGTTTATGTTTATGGGGCCGTCAATGATGGTGTCTTGGGGTTTGAAACCTTTTTGCAGGGCTGTCAGATATACAAAGGGTTTGAAGGCTGAACCGGGTTGACGCAATGCCTGAGTGGCACGGTTAAATTGACTCTTTTCATAGTCAACCCCGCCGACCATAGCCTTGATTGCGCCGTCTTTGCCCAAAACAACCACCGCACCTTGGGTGATGTTGCGGTCTTGATTGGCGGCAATGGTTTCTCTTAAAATCTTTTCTGCCGATTGTTGAATGTGTTGATC
>CALXWF010000013.1 GCA_944392285.1 uncultured Alphaproteobacteria bacterium
TCAATGGTGTATGAAAGTATTTGTCCGGAGGTTTTTTCGCCGTACGGCAGGCGGGCGGTGTCGCCGTAATAAACATAGTCATATTCCGGCAGGGCTTCAACAAAAGCTCTTGTAATAACCAGTCCGCCGAGGCCGGAATCAAAAACGCCGATTTTCATAATGAATAATTGTCCTGCGGTTGTTAAAACGGTGGTCATATTAATTGATTTTGCGCTACCCTGTCAAGCATCGGTGCAATAATATCACTTTTAAAACCGTCATTCCGAGCGTCACTTCCCTGTCATTCTGAGCGTTAGCGAAGAATCTCTAAGATGTTTCGTCGCCTTGCTCCTCAACATGACAAGTTTAAAAGGGCAATGCACCTTAGCGGCATAACGAACAAAAAAACTTCATTATTTCTGTTCCTGTCGTTCTTTTTGCTGATAATACTCTTCCATTTCCTTAAATACGGTATGAGCGGTTGTACAAGTATTTTCCGGAGCCTCAAAAGTCAAACTTTGAGCATTTTTTATTGCGGTTTCCAGTTTATCCCCCAAAACGTCAAAAATTTTTGTATCGGCTTTAAACTTGGCTTCATCTTGATAATTTTTGCCACATTTATCTTTTAGCAGTCTCATACACTCTTTAATGCATTGTTTGGAGGAGGTATATTCCGCTGCCGTTGCCTGAAAATGCAATATCAACCAATATTCATAGCAAGGGCTGTTATAAAGGGTTTGCATATGACTGCCGGCAGAATTGTTTTTGCGTAAAATTTCTTTTATGTCGGCAATATCGTTTTTGTCTTTATCAAAGCAGCTTATAACTTCATATCCGGCATCATCAAAAAGCTCGTCTTTTTGCAGCTCGTCCCGCGTGGCTTCTGCGGCCTTCTGAACAGCCGTGGCATTTGTCCCTTTCGCCGAGTGCTCAATATTAACCACAATATGTTTGGCATATTTTCGTTTAATTCCGGCCAGATAATGCACGGCTGATTCTTTATCCTCACAAACAAAATGATAAAGTTTTTTAGGATAACTGTTTTGAACCAGTTTATTTTGTCTGCGGGCCATTATCGCATCTCCACAAACGGAACGGCGCCATATATACCAGTCATATAAGCATCATAGAACGATTTATTTTTGCGGTTTTCAATTTTAAAATCGCTCAAAGAATACAAATCAGAATAAAAACCGCCGCTGCGTTCTTTGCTGACAAACCAAATCTGGTCGCGGCTCAAATGCTCACCGTCCATCAGATAATGAGCGTGTGATGCAAAAACAAGTTGCGCATTGTTTTTATTAATTTCAGGATTATTGAATAACTCAACGATATATTTAACCAAATAGGGGTGCAGTGCAGCATCTAGTTCATCAACAATTAAAACACCGCCATTATCCAAAGCATCAATAACGGGGCCGGTCAGCTTCAAAAAAATATCAGTCCCTTTCGATTCCATATCGTTGAATGAAAAAGTACGCAAAGATCCGTCTTCGGCCAAATGGGTGCTTTTAATATCAAATACCTCTGCTTTTTCGGATTGCAGTCTTTTCAAGATTAAATCCGTCATAATCTTTTGCGAGCTGTTTCTTTGGGCGCTATCGCCTTTTTGGGATATAATTTCCTGCAAAATTTCTTCAACACCAACTTTTTTGACAGAAATATCGGTTAAGCCCAAGTCAGCATTTTTCAGATGCCGGACAACATTTTCCGTCATTCCCTGCTGGATAAGTTCAAGTGTCAATGAGCCCGAAATATTGTTTGAGATGACGCGCATTCTTTTGGTAATCCAGTCATAGGCGTCCAAAACGGCCGGAATTTGGCAGTTGCGATTATTGATAATTTCAGATAAGAAAGATCTGTTATCCAGAGTCTCGTCGGACCAAGACTGTGGAATACCGCTCATCTTTTTAAAGGTCTTTTCGCCGTTAGTGTTTGTTCTGTCAAAGACACAGTTCTGCCGTGCCGAGGCATCTTGGGCAATTGGAGTGTAAAACAGGCTTTCTTTAAGAACGGTCGTCCTATTAAATTCTATATTATATGTATAAAATTTTTCTTTTTCGATAAAAGATAATTCAATAATCATCGGAGCCTGTTCTGACATATTATCCAGAGCATAGGCTTCTTCATGTAAAAGATCATCTTTTTCATTTTGATAACTTTTGCGTATCAATAGTTTTAAGAAAGTAAAGGCATTCAAAAGATTTGATTTTCCCGATGCGTTGGCGCCAAAAACCGCGGCCGTTCTGTATAATTCAGGAACTTTTTTAAGCGATGTACTGATGCAGTTAATATTATTACCGTTTTGCGTCAGAGGTTCCATTGATAAAATTGTCTCGTTTTTAAAACTTCTGAAATTTTGAAATTTGAACTCAACTAGCATTTTAGCCCTTTTTGTGTAAAAAAACATCAAAGAATTACCTTAAATGTAGTTGCTGAGGCAAAAATTGTCAATAAGTTTTACTAACTTTATAAGACAACAAGGAAGATGCCTGATCCTCATTTCATTCGGAGGCATGACAGGTAGAGCGTGCACCGTCATTCTGAGGGACGCAAGTCTCGAAGAATCTTTGAGATGTTTCGCTTTCGCTCAACATGACCATAAAGGGCACCGTCATTCTGAGCGCCCCTTTTATTGTCATTCTGAGGGACGCAAGTCCCGAAGAACCTTTGAGATGTTTCGTCGCCTTGCTCCTCAACATGACATTTTAGTCGTCATTCTGAGCGTTAGCGAAGAATCTCTTCTCTCTTAGATGTTTCGCTCCCGCTCAACATGACACGCTTTAAAAACCGTCACCTCCGTCAGGCATAACAGTCAAAAAACACACAAAAAAACTTGCCGGTATAAAACCGGCAAGCCTTGAGGAGCTGTTTTGCATACTATTAGTAATATATCCAGGTAATGGAAGTTCCGGAGGCCGCGGCGACACAGTTAGCCCCAGCGGCAGTCAAACCCAGAGGCAAATCTTGGGCCCCATATCCCGTGTTGCCTACTATCATTCCCATCATACCGTCCGAACCCCAGTCAGAAGTGGCCAAAGACACACAAGCTTCACGGCCGAGATTATGCATTGTAATAAAGAAATAAGAAGAATGGCTATTATCTTCAGGAAGAAGGTCGTCACCACAAGCAGCTGCAGTACATGCTCCCACCTCCACTTCTCCACCGAACGCCCCGTTAAGAACAGCATTCTTGCCGGAAGTTGTGACCATATCTGATGGCGCAATATTGAATTCAGCCGCTATTGAAGTATTAAAACCACTATAAGTAGGGCT
>CALXWF010000014.1 GCA_944392285.1 uncultured Alphaproteobacteria bacterium
GTTTGGGGGTAAAAGAGCCGCATATTTCGGCCATGATACAAGCCTTTGGCCAGACCAACATTAACACGACCAATTTGTATAAAGGAAAGGGGAAGAAATTTGCGCCCTGATTTTGATTTTTTTCAGATATTCGTTCAAGGTTTGAGTAATATAGAAGTCATTGTGGCGGCAATCGGCTTTATTTCGGCGGCGGCTTTTGCCGGATTTTGGGCAACCAAATTCGGACATTTGGTTTTGCCGCAACCGCGTGAATCTCGGGTTTCTGACTTTTTGCCTTTTAACAAACTTTTATCAGACGGCATAACCATAAAATGCTATAACGGTTCATTGGCGCGTGTTTTCAAAGTAACGGGTATAGATTTATCTTTTGTAACGGAAGAAAAAGTTCTCTCCATGCATGAGGCGCGCAAAGCCTGGATAGACGGCATGTCAGACATGCAGGTTGACTGCCGTATTATCACCTTGCGTGAAAAAGTTCCTCTCGATGAAAATGAGAGTGATTTTGGAAATCCTCTTTTGGAAACGATTTCAAAAGTATGGGAGAGCAATTTGGACCGAGTATACAGCAACACACACTATATTGTGCTCTCGGTTCCTGACCGTCCGGATAATCTGAAAGACTTAAACTATGCGTCACAAGCCTTGCTTGCAACCTTAAATGATTATGGCGTTAAAACCCTGTATGAAACTGAGGACAGTCCGGCAACAGACAGCCCTTTGAGCGTTTTTGCCAAAATATGCAATCCCATAACCAAGCCCTTGCCCAAAGTTCGCGGCGCTGAAGGTGCACAGTTAAATGAACTTTTAACGGCTGAGCACATTCACTTTACCGGAGAGGAAGGCATCATCCGCTTTTTCTCAGGCGAGCAAGAAAAACTTGAAATCGTTATGGGAATACGCAACTCCGGCGACTATATGGATGAATCAATGGTTGCTTCTCTTTTGGCCATAGACTGTGAACTAACGCTTTTACACAATATAAAACCGCTGTTTAAGCCTCAGGCGCGTGCGCTTTTAATGCAACAGCAACGCATGGCTTTAATTACGAGTTTTTCTCCCGATGTCGTCAATCAATATGGTGAGGCTCTATCCACCATAGAGGACAGTGATGCCAATTATCAGGCCTTAACCCAATATGCCATGTCAATAATTTTGCGCGGCGACAGCAAAGAAGAGATAGACTTTGCCGAAAGTGAGGTTCAAAGAATTTGTCGTTTATTTGGTGTAACTCCCGTGCGTGAAGGGTGGGTAGCACAAGCAACATTCTTTAACCAATTTCCGACTTACGAAACTTTCCCGCGCACATATTTATACTTATCACGGGTTGTTGCCACGGCCATTTCTTTTGAAAAACCCTCGGAAGGTTTTTCAAAATGCGACTGGGGCAAGGGGGCAATCTCGGTTTTCCGCACCACATCTGGGTCCGCCTACAGATTCCAGTTTCACGTTTCATCGGAAGACGCAGCGGTTGCACACTGTTGTATTATCGGTCCGACCGGACAAGGTAAAACCACTTTGCTCACATTCTTGGCCGGACAAGCCATGCGCCACCGTGATCTTAAGGTTTTCTTCTTTGACCGTTATCGCGGTGCCGAAATTTTTACGCGTTCAATCGGCGGAGCTTATATTGGTTTTGACGGTGATGAAAAAAATGTTTCCATAAACCCGTTTGACTGCGCCAACAATGCCACCAATCGCGCTTTTCTGCGCCGCTGGATGAAAGCCATAACCTTGGTAGACGACGCCTTGTCTGAAAAAGAAATTGCGCGCGCCGTCACCACGGCGTTTGACTATTTGCGCCCTGAAGAACGCATTATGACCAATTTGTATAAGAGCTGTTTTTCGCCGACGGGCAATATGCGTCGTGAGCTGTTCAAATGGGTTAATCCGGATCAATACGGCAATATTTTCAATGCCGTCAACGATAGTTTGGATTTAAAGAGCAAACGCTTTATGGCCTTTGACTTCACGCATATTTTTGAGGACGAAACTTTAGCGCCGGCGGTCATCAGTTATGTCATGCACCGTATCCAGACCGAAACCGGCGAAACCGGCGCTCCCTCGCTGATTATGATTGATGAAACCGCGCCGATGTTAAAACACCCGATGTTTAGAGACTATTTTGTCATTGGTTTGCAAGAAGGACGTAAAAAACGTCAGGCTTACTTATGTGCCTTCCAACAGCCGAATATTATTGATAAGCTCGGCATTGGTGAGGTTATTCGCGGTCAGTGTCAAACCGTCATCTTTTTCCGCAATCCTCAAGCCATGCCGGAAGACTATGTTAACTGGAACTTAACTCAGAGCGAAACAGACTTTATTTTCGGCCGCAGTTATCGAGATTTCCCCTATGCGATATTGTTATCGCGTCCGGCCACCGGAGAGTCCGTAATTCTTGATGTAGATTTAAGCGGCCTCGGCCCGTATCTGAAACTTTACAACTCCGGCCGCAAAAATGTGCTCTTGGTTGAAGAACTTATTAGAGAATATGGCGAAGAAAACTTTGTTCCGCAGTATTTGAACATTGCGTAAATTAATAAAAAGTTCATACAGAAAGAGGCTTTTTTATGATATTATTACAAAAAGAGACCATGAACCGGAGGTGCAAAATGAGAAGATTCGGATTCCGATTAATCACACTGACTCTGGGAGCGTTTTTTCTGGCGCAATCACCCATTGCCTATGCGCAATTTCCGGTAACGGATATGAGCTCTATTGTGCAAGCTGTTCAAGCTAATACGAACTATTTGCAACAGCTCAAACAAGTTCAGGCGGCGGCCGGCAGCTCTGAGGGAATTGGGGCGGCCATCGGCAAAGCCACCAGCTCGTTTAGCGAATTTACGGGGCAGTTGCAAGAACAAAAAGCCAAGTTAGAAGCCAAAAAAGCCAAATATGAACAACGCATGGCCAAGCTGGAAAAACGCAAAGCACAATTAGAGGCCGCCAAAAAGAAAGTTGAAGAAGCCAAAGCCAAAGCCGAAAGCTACAAAAACCAATATGACTCATACAAAAACACCGTTAACAATGCAGTCAACACGGTTAAGAGTGCCGGCAATGTTATAGATGCGGTAAAATCCGGTGATTTTTCACAAGCGGCAGATGCTCTGGATCAAACCTACAGCGGTGTAAAAAATTCAGCACAAGATATTGCAAATCAGGCCGGCACGATAGATGATACGGCTAAAGGTCTTAGCAGTGATATTAAATCAACCGGAACAGGCTTTGCGCAAGAAATGAAAAATGTCTCGCAAGAGGCAAACCAAGCAATCGAAGAGACCAAAGAAAACTACCAACAAAAAAAAGAAGATTATCAAAATATAAAACAAGAAAACAAAAGTTTTCGTAAGCGTCCG
>CALXWF010000015.1 GCA_944392285.1 uncultured Alphaproteobacteria bacterium
TTTCGCTCAGAAACAAATTCTTTATTCTCTTGCGCCAAACGACCGATTAAATACCTATAATCCCAAACCAGCCAAACCGATTGCGCCAAAGCCAGAGTCAAAACACTTCCGAAGAAAGCTAAAACCGTTAAAAAATCTTGCGCATAAAAATAATATAGGCTCAAAAAGGCCGAGCCGACAGTCAAAAATGACAGAAGATTTGCCGTAAAATAACAGGGTTTATGAAATATTTTCTGCATACCCCAAACATAAAGACGGCTCACAACCAAAGTTATAAGCAAATCAGGTATCATAACCCCCAACCACAAAACTTGTGTCACCAATATTTCTTCAGGACTCATAAGTGCCTCCCAGCAAAAAAATTACTAATAATAAGTAACATCAAAAAAAATAGCCGTCAAGTAGAATTGGGAGCATCTAAAATATGATGCTCCCTGAAGGCTTGTATGTTTAATAATTACCAAATCCTAAGACTGAACGGCTGCGCTGATACGGATATCCGCTCAAAACCGAACCGTTATTGGCACCACTTCCGCCAAGTGCTTGTTGCAAAGAACGATTATAATTCTGCCTCTGCAAATTATAATTATTCTGCAATTGCTTGCGATATTCTTGTTGCCGTTGAGCAAAACTCGCCGGATTATAAGCTGCTTCTTGGGCTGATTGATATTGTTGCAAGGCTTCTTGTTCTTCAAGTTTTTTCAAATAATCCCGATAAGTATCACTTGCGGTACCGCCGGCCATTGCCCCATAGCTTAAAGCCTCAAGCGGACTGCCGCCAAGCATGTTTACCAAGCCTGAAGTTGCAACACCTGCCCCAAGACCTGAGGCCATAATATCAGGAAGCAGTTGTTTCAAAACATAGCCGATTCCTTCGGAATCAGCCGTAGAATTATTTTGTGTATCTGACATATATTTTCTCCATAAAAAAACCTTCTCTTAAGCAAGAAGGCATAAAAAACGAAAAACATTCAAAACAGGGTTAATTTTGTGTTCTGAACTCTTCAATCTTTTGTTTAACTTTTTCGGGTAATAGGCCATAGGCCACGAAATAATAACCGTTATCATCAACACCGACGACTTCAGGCTGAATTTCGAGCATTTCTTGGGCAATAACACCGACCTGATTTTTGGCGCCGTTAATAAAGTCAAACCGATAAATGTTATAACCGTCAACATTTGCCAATAATTTGAGGTTTTCTTTAAGTCTGATATCCGAACCCGAGGCCGCATACATAGCCCCCGCCTGCAAGGCCAATTTGCCAAGATCACCCCAATCAAAACCGCCGCCTTCTCCACCGGAGGAAGAGCCGGTCATACCGCCGAGGCCGCCCATCATTGAGCCGAACCCTCGGGCCAAACCACCGAGCAAATCTCCTTGTTTAGAAGCATTGGCGGCATCAAGTTGGGCTTGAGCTTGCATTTGTGCCAAAGCCATTTGGTTTGCATTGTTTTGCAAACCCATCATCATGTTATAAGGAACTTGATAATAATTAAACAGCTGCGACAAAACATTGCCGACTCTTGCATCTTCATTGGCCATGGCATCTGCTTCAAGGTTTGCCAGATTATTGGCAAATTCGTTGCTCATTTGGTTAATGGAAGAACCGCGGGTCAAATTGCGACTGGCCAAGGGATTCATCAAATTATTTTCAAAAGACTGATTGGCCAAGCGGTTTCGCTGGCTGGTCTGAGCTTTGAAAATTGCGCTGTCATAACTTGGGTTAATTAATTGTTGTAAATAAGCAGGAATAGCCGATTCCGTGGTTTTTACCAAATTGTTTTGAAAATCGGTTCCCTTAAAAGTATTACTGGCACCGGCCGTTCCCGAACCATAAAGGCCGCCGGTACTATAGCTGACTGTAGGAATGGTAACTTTACTGCTGCTTCCGCCGCCACTCATTTTAAATCTCCTTTAAAAAATTTTTCCACAAATAAATACCGGCTTTGTCTGTTGGAACAAAGCCGGCTTTTCGCAAAATAATTTTTGCACTTAACTGCCTGGTAGAAGCATAAATCTCAGGAAAACAAAGTTTAACCCGATTTAAGGCCTCTAAGCAGGAGAAATGCGTTTTACGTTTGGCAAAACCGCCGACCCAATCTTTGCCATCTTCATGATAGCAAAAGATACAGCCGACAAAACCTTTGTCATCGTAGATATTAAAGAACCAAGGGGTTAGATAGCTTTCAAACCCCCTTTGGTCTTCAATGGCTTTTTGATTAAGCTCAAAAAGCTGACGCGCCGCTTTTTTATCAAAAAACGGACTTAAGGCATTAATTAAAACAACCATTTTACCGCCCTTAAACTAATTACAGAAAGGAATGATGAATAATTATACGAGCTTAAAAAGTTCGGATAACGCGCAAAATTGCTCTAATAGACCGTTATACGAACTTTTGTAAAAGCTTGGAGAATGAGTCTAGTAGAGTGATTTCAGCGGCGAGAAAAATTTTAGCGTACATAGAGGTACGTGAATTTTTCGAGACCGCGCAAAATTGCTCTAATAGACCATTATACGAACTTTTATAAAATTCTGATATGTGAGGCGGATAATAAAAAACGAGGGGAAAATTTTTTGAGCGTACAAACTAGTACGTGACTAAAAATTTTACCCCGATGTTTTTGTATTAGACGACCACAGAGCAGGATTTTACCTTTGGTACTTGGGGCGCGCCACATAATGCGTATGCAATAACTTGTGCGCATTACCTTCGCCGGGGGTTCCGAGATATTCGGCGTAGAGGGTCTTGATAGACTGGTTGTGGTGCGAACGGCGCTCTTTGGCTTGCAGGTCTTCATTGAGCAAACCTTGGGCGCGTTTGCGACGAATATCATCGGTAATACCGCGAGGTTTGGGCTGTCCGGGCATCATAACCCGAGGTTGGCCGCCACCGGCGACGCAACCGCCGCGACAAGCCATCACCTCAATAAAGTGATAGGGAAGCTCCTCGCCATTGGCTTTGGCATCACGCAGTTTTTGCAAAACGGTTTCCACATTTCCGGTACCGTGAGCAACGGCAATACGCACTTTATTGCCTTTAATATCAATCTCAGATTCCTTAATCCCTTCAAGGCCTTCAATCTCTTTAAATTCAATATTTTCAAGCTCTTCGCCGGTTACATAGAAATAAGCCGTACGCAAAGCCGCGGTCATAACACCGCCGGTCGTGCCGAAAATGGTACCGGCACCGGTATATTCCCCGAGCGGACTGTCGGCTTCTTCTTCAGCCAAATCGCGGAAGTTAATGCCCGCCTGTTTAATCATACGAGCCAGCTCACGCGTGGTTAAAGAAACATCAACATCTTGATAACCGGAAGACTTCATATCTTCGCTGCGTACGATTTCCCATTTTTTGGCGGTACAAGGCATAATTGAGATAACCCGAATTTTTGCCGGATCAATCGCCATTTTTTCGGCATAATAGGTTTTGGCCATAGCCCCGACCATGGCTTGCGGCGACTTACAAGTCGAGAAATGGGGAATCATATCTTGATGATATTTTTCCATCAAATCAACCCAAGCCGGGCAACAAGAAGTAATTAAGGGCAACTGCTCGGGCGCTGTGGTAAAGCGTTTGACAAACTCTGAGGCTTCCTCAATGATTGTCAAATCAGCGCCGAAGTTTGTATCAAAAATCTTGTCAAAGCCGAGCCGGCGCAGAGCGGCATAAGTTTTTCCGGTCAAATTTTCGCCAAAATCATAACCAAATTCTTCACCGATGGCCACACGCACGGCCGGTGCGATTTGCACCACGGTAAGAATATCGGGATTATTGAGCATATCCCAAACTTTTTGGGTTTCATCATATTCAACAATCGCACCCGTGGGGCAATGCGCCGAGCATTGACCGCATTTAATACAAGGGCTTTCCGCTAAGGGGATACCGCCGGCCGCCGTAATTCTGGTAGCCAAACCGCGGTTTAAGTAGCTTAACGCCCACACATTTTGCTGGTTTTGACAAACCTCGACACAGCGTCCGCAAACAATACATTTTGACGGGTCAAGCACAATAGCTTTGGTCGATTCGTCTTTATCAAATTTTTTGCACAAACTCGGCAATTTTGAGTGTGCAATTCCGAATGTGTTGGCCAAATCTTGCAACTCGCAATGTCCGGAACGAATACAGGTTAAGCATTCATTGGGGTGGTTGCTCAAAATCAGCTCCAACACGGTACGTCTGACGCTCACGATTTCAGGGTCGGAAGTAATAACCTGCATGCCTTCGGCCACCGGCGTACAGCAAGAGCGCAGGATTCTCCCGTTAACTTTAACGATACAAATACCGCAACCGGCCGAAGGGTCGACATCAGGGTGTTTGCACAAAGTCGGAATATCAATTTGCACTTGGCGCGCCGCATCCAAAATCGAGGTACCGGCAGGAACTTCAACATCATAGTTATCAATCTTTAACTTCACCATTTTTATTTCTCCTCGGCAGCTTGATTGGCGGGTTTTTCACCGACTTTTTCCAAATATTCGTTTTCAAAGAAGCGCAAGGTAGACAACACCGGATTCGGCGCCGTCTGACCCAAACCGCACAAAGAAGCCTTTTGCATGGCTGTTGCGATTCGCCGCAAATCTTCAATATCTTGCTTTGTGCCTTTGCCTTTATTAATTTTTTCAAGCAGCAACAACATTTGTTTACCGCCGATACGACAAGGCGCGCATTTTCCGCAAGACTCATCAACCGTAAAATCAAGGTAGAAATTGGCGATATTCACCATATTGCTGGAATCATCCATAACAATCATACCCCCGGAGCCCATAATGGAGCCGACTTTTTTAAGCTCTTCATAACATACGGGCAAATCCATATAAGCCGCGGGAATAACACCGCCGGAAGGTCCGCCGGTTTGCACGGCTTTAAGTTTTTTGCCGTTTGGCACGCCGCCGCCGATTTCATTAACAATTTCATTAATGGTTGTTCCCATCGGCACTTCAATCAAGCCGGAATGTTCGACTTGCCCGGTCAGAGCAAAAACTTTTGTTCCTTTAGAAGTTTCCGTTCCGAAAGAAGCAAACCAATCAGCCCCTTTCAAGATAATGGGGGCAATATTGCCGAGTGTCTCAACGTTATTAACGCAAGATGGTTTACCCCACAGGCCTTTATCTGTCGGATAAGGCGGTCTGGGTCTTGGGGTTCCGCGATTACCTTCAATAGAGCGGATAAGAGCCGTTTCTTCGCCGCAGACAAAAGCACCGGCACCGAGGCGAATATCAACATTAAAGCTAAAATCCGTTCCCATAATATTATTACCGAGCAAGCGGTTCTTTTTGCAGGCCTTAATGGCTTTTTCCAAACGCTCCACGGCTAAAGGATATTCGGCACGAACATAAAACCACCCTTCTGTTGCACCGATAGCATAAGCCGCAATCATCATTCCTTCAATAACGGCATGAGGATTTCCCTCCAAAATAGAGCGGTCCATATAAGCACCGGGGTCGCCTTCATCGCCGTTACAAATAATGAATTTGTCGCCGTCGGTCTTAACTTTGGCGGCCAGTTCCCATTTCATACCGGTAGAAAATCCGCCGCCGCCGCGACCGCGCAAGCCTGACTTTTTAATTTCGGCCACGACTTGTTCGGGGGTCATGGTTTTCAAAACTTTTTCCAAAGCCAAATAACCGCCGTGGGCAATATATTCCTGAATATCTTCAGGGTCGAGATTACCGGCCTCTTTCAGCACCACTTTTTCTTGCTTGGTAAAGAAAGGCAAATCCAAAGACAAAACATGCGGTTGCAAAAATTCCGGCACCGGAAATTCCTGCTCTATCGGCGTATTCAAGGCCGGCACCACATATTCGGTAATCACCAAGCGAGCGACCAAGGGTTCCAAGCGTTTAAACAACACATCTTTGCGGCCCTTAATTTCCACGCGCAACAAAGGCCCCTGTGCACAAAGCCCCATACAGCCGGTCGGCACGATTCTGACCTTATCTTCCACATCATGGTCGGCCAAGGCTTGCTTAATCAACTCAATAATTTCATCACTGCCGGAAGACTTACAGCCCGTAGAATGACAACAATAAATATTGCAGACAAAGCGCTCCAACTCGGCATTTTTGTTTTTAGCGATTTCGTGAATATCAAATCTTTTATCGATTTCGGACATATCGGCCATTATTTTACTCCTTCATCTTCATCAAGTTTGTTGCGCCATTCATCTAAGATATTACGCACGTCATTGGGGCTGACACGACCATATGTTTTGCCGTTAACGACACAAACCGGTGCCAAACCGCAACAACCGACGCAGCGCACGCACTGCAGATGAAACATTCTATCGGGCGTACTTTCGCCTTCGCCGATATTAAGTTCTTTTTTAAATTCTTCGAGAACTTTATCGTTGCCTTTCAGATAACAGGCTGTTCCCGTACAAACCGAGATAACCGCCTTGCCCGGCGCATCCAGCTTAAAGAAGTTATAAAAGGTCAAAACCTCATAAATCCGCGCCAAAGGCACGCCCATTTCCTCGGCAAGCTGATAAGCATCTTCCCAAGGCACATAACCTTTAACATCTTGGATTTCATGCAGGGCCATAATCAATGACCCTCTCTTTTTACGCCATTTTGCCGCGACCTGCGACGCAAGTGAAACCTCGGTCATCTCTGCTTTGCCCTCCTTATGATTAAAAAATTTCATTTCAGCAATGTTAACAGGATATTCGTAAAAAAAGTCTTATTCAAGGAGTTTTTTTGCAAATCAAAACCTTATACACATTTGCCCGACTCCGTAAAATATTGTGGCTCGGGTGCAAATTTTGTTTGTCTTCTTAATATATTTGTATATAATCCGCCTCATGAAGAAACTAAACAAATATATATCCAAGCAGATATTAGTAGGATTTTTGCTGGTTACTTTTTCGCTGATGTCGATTCTCTGGTTGACACAGTCATTACGTTTTGTTGACTTAATCACCGGCAAAGGCATTCCGGTCAGCATCTTTGTTAAGATGACAACTTTGCTTATGCCGCGTTTGTTTTCAATCCTATCACCGATATCTTTGTTTGTTGCCGTATTATTTGTTTATAATCGCATGCTTTCCGACCGTGAGTTGGTTGTAATGAAGGCGGCCGGCATCAGCCCGTGGCAAGGAGCCAAGCCGGCATTTATCGTCGGCATTTTTGCCTGCCTTTTCAACATTTATACCTACAACTTCGGCATTCCGGCAGCCGAGAGAGCTTTTAATGAGCTTGAATGGCAAGTCAAACATGACGTATCACATTTAATGTTCCGTGAGGGAGAGTTCACTTTATTACAATTAAACCTTACGGTTTTCATCACCACCCATGAAAAAGACGGTTCTCTTTCCGGGATTCTCGTCAACGATGAACGCAATCCCAAAAGCAAAGTCACCATTTCCGCCGAAAAAGGGCGCGTCATTTATACCGATACCGGCCCCAAAATCATTATGGTAAACGGCGTCCGCCAAGAGCTGAGCCGAGAAAGCGGCCAATTTTCAACCTTAACCTTTGACCGCTATTCGGTTGACTTCGGCATGCCGCAAAGCAAAAAACAACGTGATGCCGGCGTCCGAGAAAAAGGCTTGTTTGAGCTCTTAAACGCCCGAAGCGACACCTCATTATCGGAACCCGAGGCCAATCGTTATATTGTTGAGGGGAACAAGCGTCTTCTCAGCCCGTTTTACAATTTGGTTTTTGCCATTTTGGCCTGTACCGGCCTTTTGGTCGGCAATTTTAACCGCCGCGGTCAAGCCAAGCTGATTTCATATTCGATTCTCGGCATGGTATTAATTCAGGCCTTTGATTTGGTCTTTGGCAATTTGGCCGTCAAAAACATATACTGGCTGCCGCTGTTATACCTAAACCTTATCTTGCCTTTGGCGGCATGCATATATTTATTGTTTTTCTACAATCCGCAACATTTTTCGCACCGCCGCAAAGCTGAAGGGAGCCCAGATGTTTAAGCGCTCTCTGCTTGGTTGTTTAAGTTTATTATTTGCTCTGGCGGCACCTTCCCTGCTTGAGGCGGCACAACCGCAAGCAGGTACGATTTTAAAAGAAAAAAGCACCAAACCCTACGGCATGTTAGAGCCGCAAAAAAACCTGACCAACGTTTTAACCACCCCTTCGGAACCGACAGAAGAAGAAACGACCGACATCTACTTCAGCGCCGATGAAATGGAAAACAACAAAGAACTGCAAACCGTCACGGCGATTGGCAATGTCAACATCATCCGCAACAACCTAACCTTAATTGCCGACAAAGTCATCTACAATCAAAAAGATGACATTGTCACGGCGGTCGGCAATGTGGTTTTGGTAGAAAAGGACGGCAATGTCGTATTTTCAGACTATGTTGAGCTGACAGACCACATGAGTGAAGGCGAAATGGACAATGTTAAAGTCATTATGGCAGATAAGACCCGTGTTGCCGCCCAAAAGTTTCGTCGCCTTGAAGGGGACAACAAAGAGATGGAAAAAGTTGTTTACTCTCCTTGTGACACCTGCAAAACCAAAGAACCTCTGTGGCAGATAAAAGCCCACAAAGTCACACATGACGCCGAAAAGAAAGATGTTTATTACAACCATGCATTTGTTGAGATAAAAGGCGTGCCGGTATTTTATCTGCCGTTTTTATCGCATCCGGACCCCACGGTTAAACGTCGCTCGGGCTTTTTACCGCCGAGCTTCGGAAGTTCTTCTTATCTTGGGGCATATTTGCAACCAAAATATTTTTGGGCAATTTCCGACCATGAAGACCTTACCTTCTCACCCTATCTGAGCACGGACCAAGGCATTGTTTGGAGCGCCAATTATAACAAATATTTCCCTCGCGGCGAGCTGCAATTAAGCGGCAGCACCGTTCGTGATGATAAATATGACAAGCAGCGCGGCAACCTTTTTGCCAAAGGCCGCTATGAGATTAATGATTATTGGTATGCCGATGCTGATATTAACTACATTTCCGACCGTTACTATCTGCAAGACATGTCGCTGCTTTATCAAGACAACGCCTGGTTAACCTCCAGCGCCCGCATGCAAGGTTTTGACAACCGCAACTATGCGGCGGTTGAGGCTTATTATTACAAGCTCATCAGTTATGACAACAGTTTCAACGACTATGACAAACCTTATATCATGCCTTGGATGGAATATGAAAACGTCAGCGAACCGAACAAATACGGCGCCTACACCAAAACGACCTTAAACTTTGCCTCGATTCTTCGAGAAGAAACCGTATCCACGCAAAGAATGACCATGATAAATTCATGGAATCTCCCCTACACCAGCCCCTATGGTGAAAAATATAAATTAGTTGCCTCCTTAAAATCAGACCTATATTATGTAGACAGCTACCTTAATGAAGATGATGAAGTATACAGCGGCGCGGTCGGTCGTGTCTTCCCGCAGATTGGGTTAGAATGGCGCATGCCTTTTGTTCGCGCCACCGAAACCTCGCGCCAAATTTTAGAACCTGTCATTGTTGCGGTTGCAGCACCGGACGGCGGCAATAAAATCAACAAGATTCCCAATGAAGACAGCCAAAACGCCGAATTAGACGACACCAATATCTTAAGCCTGGACCGTTATGCCGGTTATGACCGCAATGACACCGGCTCGCGCATCAGCTACGGCATTAACTGGAGTGCCTATGGTGAAAAAACCGGCAGAACATCAATGTTCTTAGCTCAAAGCTACAAATTTAAAAAAGACCAAAGTTTCTCTGAATCAGATGGCGAAGACAGTTACTTTAGCGACTATGTCGGCCGCATTTATGCCAACCCGAATGAATATTTAGACTTAGCCTACCGTTTTCGTCTTAACCGTGAAGATTTTGACCTTAACTACAGCGAACTCACGGCACGCATGGGTCCAAGAATGTTAAGTCTATTCATTTCTTACATTTACCTACAAGGCAACGAAAACGCCACGCTTGAAGGTTATGACGAGCGCAAAGAGCTCTATACCGGCTTAAACATCGGCCTCAGCCGCAACTGGAGCCTAAACATGTATAACCGTCAAGACTTAGCCCCCAAAGGCGGCTCTTTGGAACACGGGGCAGACTTGATTTATGAGGATGAATGCTTCAAATTTGTCACCACGGTCAGAAAAGACAACTCTTATCGTTGGCGTCGGCATTTTGAACATAATGAAAATTATGAAAAATCCAACTATGAAATTACGGCCACCTTCTTCTTAAAAACCCTAGGCGGTGCCGGATCAAAATAGGACAAGGGAGCGGAACATGAAAAAACTTTTAGGAATAATAGCAGCCATAACTGCCGGACTAATAGGACTATCGACCGCCAAAGCCGCGGGCTCTGTTTCGATTGTTGCGGTAGTTAACGGCGACATCATCTCCACGCAAGACATCACCACGCGCACCAATGCCTTTGTCTTAAGCACGCGAATTCCGATGAATGCCCAAACCCAAGGCATGATAAACGCCAGAGTTTTACAAACCGCCATAGATGAAAAACTCAAGCTCCAAGCTGCCGCCAAAGAAGGCATAGAGGTGAGTGAAGAAGACATCAGCCAATCAATTTCCGGCATTGAAAAGAGCAACAAACTTGCCCCCGGCCAAATGCGCAAAGTTTTAGAACAAGCCGGTGTAAATTACAACGCCTATCGCGACCAAATAAAAGCTGACTTAAGCTGGCTGCGCTTGGTTCGCCGCCGCATGGCCGGAGAGACGCCCACCGAAAAAGAAATTGAACAAACTTTGGCCGAGACAAAAAAAGACCTTTCCACCCCCAAATATATG
>CALXWF010000016.1 GCA_944392285.1 uncultured Alphaproteobacteria bacterium
AAGCAGCGGTCTTTCCGGATTCCAAATATGTCACAGCCGGCAGGGTGTGACTTTTGGAATGACAGAAATTTTTTCTCACCATAGATTTATGATATCATACTCTTTCAGTATAGGCAAAAAAATTAAAGAAAGATTTAACAAAAAAACAGATAATGTTTACTTTTATTGGATACTCTGTTTTTTGTCTAATATAAAAATTGGAGTTGTGATTTTCACCCCTATCCCAACCTTTCCCCGTCAAGGGGAAAGGAGAAAAAGAGTGACGCGCCGTCAAGGGGAAAGGGGAGAAAGGGGAAAAATGCTCCGTCAAGGGGAAAAAGCTTCGTCACAGGAATAGGGATAAGAGAGAAAAGCCTCCCATAATGAGAGGCTTCGTTTTTTGGCAGATATATTTAACTATTTTCTTTCAAGCGGAAATATCTGTACGCCGCTTGTCGTACTGCTCTCATTGTCTGAGCTTTGATAAAATGTTGATGAGCCCGTATAGGCTTGGTTGCCGCTTCTGCCTCTCTGGGGTTGCGCCGCGGGTTTGGGATTGGTTAATTGCGGGCTGAGCGGGTAGGCGTCTTTGGGCAAGCGCAACAACATGTAGCCATTGCCGCCGCCATAGGCCGGTCCGGACAAACCAATGGAGTAGAAGCCACCGATAAAGCCATAGTCTAAGTCAATATAATCTATGGCAAAAACGGTCTTTACCGTGGTATGACCGACAGAAGTCATTTTGCAACTATAGCCGCTGTCTTCAAGCAAAATATGGTTGACATTGCGGGCAAATAATAAGGATTTTGACGGGGCACAATCCGGTGATTGGCCGTTATAGGTCAGGTTGTAGTTTAATATCAAATTAATTTGATTATTGCCTTTGCCGACCAAAACATCCGTAATTTTGACGCTGTCTATATACATATAGGCCGGTGTAATGCCAACGGTTATCGGCAGCGTGACATAATTTTCAAGGCAGACGTGGCTGCCCGGGTCTGCCTGACAAATTAAGGCTTTTTGGCGATTATTGTTGTCAAAAAGCTGTAGCAGGCTGTTATATATATATTCTCGTGACATGGAAAGTTTGGCCGGGGCACATTGTTTGGCCCGACAAACAACAATTGAACTTGAAGGTTGCAGGGGCGCGGTGGCGACGGTTGTTTGGGTTTGACCTTTGGCCCAACCGACGGGGTTGCTGAAAAACTCTTGCAAATTAACGGCCTGACAACCGCTCAGAATGCTGATTGTTGCCGCTAAACCTAAAATTCGCGATAATTTTCCTGACACGATATTCTTGTCCTTATAAATAATTAATCTGTCCTCATCATAAGGCAAAGATTTCATAAACACCAAAGTTTTTTTAGTTTATTAAACAGTTTTTTGCTTTATACTTATCTTGGGAAAGCGAGGTCTTATGAAAATCAGAAGTTTTTGCTATGTTTTGTTTGCCATGCTTGGCGTTGTTTCTTTGGCTCAGGCAAAATCAGATATTTATGTGGTGGATGGGGATAGTATCTTTATCGGAAAAAGAGAAATTCGCTTATCAGGCATTGATGCGCCGGAATATCATCAAACCTGTAAAAATGCCGATAAACAAAATTATCCCTGCGGGTTAAAAGCCCGAGAATATTTGATTTCATTAGTCGGTGATGACTTGCGTTGTGATAAAATTACCATGGATAAATATCATCGCGAGGTGGCAGATTGTTTCAGCAAAGGCAAAAATATTAACCATGAAATGGTGGCAGCCGGTTGGGCCGTGGCTTATACGCGTTATACAAAAGATTATGCCGAGCCCGAAAAAGACGCGCGCCGGTGCAAGCTCGGAATCTGGCAAGGAAAGTTTATGCAGCCGGAGTTCTACAGAATTTTAAATAAAGATTAAGTTTTTGTGGAAATTTTAGTTGACAGCTTTAAAAATCTATGTATATTGCAAGCAACGTTTTATGTTTAAATATTGAATAGTTTAGGTGAAATACAATGTACGCAGTAATTAAAACAGGCGGAAAACAATATAAAGTCGCTTCCGGCGATGTTATTAAAGTAGAGAAGCTGGCCGGTGAAGAAGGCAGCGAAATCGTTTTCAACGAAGTTCTCGCTTTGGGTGACAAAGTCGGCAAACCTTTTGTCGAGGGTGCGTCGGTTAAAGCAACCGTCTTGAAACAGGCCAAAGCCGATAAGGTTATCGTCTTCAAAAAGAAAAGAAGACAGAATTATCGTCGCAAAAACGGCCACAGACAGAACATCACGATTGTTAAAATTGCGGAAATCGCATAACAGGCAAGTATCTTGGGAGATTAAATTATGGCACATAAGAAATCCGGTGGCAGCACCTCTAACGGACGCGATACCGAAGGACGCCGTCTGGGCTTGAAAAAATCCGGCGGTCAGGCCGTTATTGCCGGCAACATCATTATTCGCCAGCGCGGAACAAAATATCATCCGGGTGAAAACGTCGGTCTGGGTAAAGACCACACCATTTTTGCCTTGACGGAAGGTAAGGTCGCTTTCAGAAAATCCGGCGACAAAACTTTTGTTTCCGTAGTTACCGAATAGTTTTCGGAGAGGAATTTAACGGCGGAGGGGGTGCAAAAACCCCCTTTGTTTTTTTAGGTGCGGCAAATGAAGTTTCTGGATCAGGCAAAAATTTTTATCAGGTCGGGCGACGGCGGCGCCGGGTGCGTTTCTTTTCGCCGCGAAAAATATATTGAGTTCGGCGGACCGAACGGCGGTGACGGCGGCAAAGGCGGAAGCGTTATTTTTGAGGCGGTGGAAAATCTCAATACGCTGATAGATTTTCGCTATACCCAGCATTTTAAGGCCAAGAAAGGTCAAAACGGCATGGGTTCGGATAAAAACGGCAGCAAGGCGCCGGATTTGGTCATCAAAGTGCCGGTCGGCACCGAAATTGTGGCCGAAGACGGCGAAACCGTGTTGGCCGACATGACCGAACCGGGGCAAACCTATCTGGCGGCAAAAGGGGGAGACGGCGGGCGTGGCAACACCAACTTCAAGAGCTCAACCAACCAGGCGCCGCGTTATGCCGAACCGGGTTGGCCGGGAGAAGAAAAATGGTTGTGGCTGCGGTTGAAAATTATTGCCGATATCGGTTTGATCGGCATGCCCAATGCCGGCAAATCCACTTTTCTGTCGGCGGTTACCAAAGCGCGGCCGAAAATTGCCGATTATCCGTTTACAACCCTGCATCCCAATCTCGGCGTGGCCTGGGTGGACGGAAAGGAACTGGTGTTGGCCGATATTCCCGGATTAATTGAAGGCGCGCACGAAGGCGTGGGGCTGGGCGACAGGTTTTTGAAACATATTGAACGCTGTCAGGCTTTTTTGCATTTGCTTGATGCAACCGGGGACGACCCGGCCAAAGCCTATGCCGATATCAGAAAAGAGCTGGCGCTTTACAATCCGAAACTGGCGGACAAGCCGGAAGTGGTGGCGTTGAACAAATGCGACGCCTTAACCGAAGAAGAAATTGCCGAAAAGAAAGCCCTGCTTGAAAAAGCCTGCGGCAGACGGGTTTTTGTAATTTCGGCCATTGCCGGCAAAGGGGTGGAAAATTGTTTGCGCGAAACCGCCCGCCACGTCGCCGAAAAGAAAAAACAGTCCGAAGAACAACCGGCGGAAGAAACACCGCAGGGGGGCTGGTCGCCTCTGTAAAAAAATAAAATTGCAAGGAGAGAAAATTTTGTTGGAAGAAAAAGTGCAAAAAGAAGAAAATCCGATTTTGGATATTGTCGTTGCCAGTCTGGAGGACGGCAAGGCCGAAGATATGGTGGTAATTGATTTGCGCGGCAAAACCTCCATTGCCAACGAAATGGTGGTGGCTTCGGGAAACTCCGACCGGCATGTTATTTCGCTGGCGCAAAGGGTGCAGGAAAATTTGAAAGCCGCCGGCTTTAAGTCGGTCAGCGAAGGCGAGGCCAAAGGCGACTGGGTGTTGATCGACGCCTACGACGTGATTGTCCATCTTTTTCGGCCGGAAGTGCGGGCTTTTTATAATTTGGAAAAAATGTGGCAGTCGGC
>CALXWF010000017.1 GCA_944392285.1 uncultured Alphaproteobacteria bacterium
TATTGAGGCAAAATTATGTTTCGGACAGTTTCTGTCTCAGACTATTATTAATTTAAATCATATAGTTATGGACTCTAAAGCTCCCCTCAGTTTCATGAACAGATTCAGTGAAATTGAACTTGGCAAAGACTACATGGCCGTTGTCATTACTACCGACGAAAACAGTGTCATCTTCGGGATTCCCGGAGGATTTACCGCCTATGCCGATATCAACGATTTAGGTATTCTCGGTGATTATGACTTAAGCGATGTATTCCCTGAGGACAAAAAAGTCAAAGTCAGAATAACGCGTATTCAGGCTTCCGACCAAAATCGTGAAATTCGCGTTATTCCCGACACGCCGGCTGACCATTATTTTCGGGTTCACGCCAAAGGTGAGATCGTAACCGGACGCATTCTGCTCTGTATGCCGCAGGCTACAATCGTTGAACTTGATGAATATGTTCAAGCCATTGTCCCTCCGGATAGGCTTCATCATCCGGGAATGAGGTTTGAATGTCGGCTCAGGGGGTTTAATCCTCTTACCAAAAGGGTAACGATCTGTTTGCGGAACTCCCGCGAATTTTTGCCGGAGCGGGCAAAAAAAGAAAAAAAGAGCCGGGCGCAGTATACACGCCTTGCCGTTTAGTCATAACCAGCCCCGGAATCCGGGGCTTAAATTTTATTGACGAAAAAAAATCCCCCGCCGCGGCAGGGGATTATTCTGTTGTTTATCCAAATTAAGAAATTTTCTCAACCTGATTAAATTCCAACTCAACCGGCGTTGAACGTCCAAAGATTGAAACCGAAACCTTAAGACGATTCTTTTCCGTATCAACTTCTTCAACCAAGCCGACAAAGGAAGCAAACGGACCGTCACAAACCCGAATTTGTTCCCCGACCTCAAAATCAACAACTGTTTTGGGTCTTTCAATACCGTTTTGCATTTGGCTGATAATGCGCTGAGCTTCAGCCTCGCTAATGGGTTGAGGTTTATTGCGGCTGCCCAAAAAGTTTGTAACTTTGGGGTTATTTTTAATCAAATGCCAGCCGTCATCGGTCATAACCATCTTAACCAAGATATAACCGGGGAAGAACTTGCGTTCACTGGTAACTTTAGCCCCTTTCTTAACTTCAACGACTTCTTCGGTCGGCACCAAAATATCTAAAATTTTATCGTCCATCTTTTTCAGAACAGCTTGTTCCTTAATCGATTCGGCCACTTTTTTCTCCGAACCGGAATGAACGTTTACAACATACCAACGAGCATCCATCAGACTAAACTCCCAAACCAAACACTAACTTAACAACCCAGCCGAAAATCTGGTCAACAAAAAAGAAAAAAGCCGCAGCAATCGCCACAATGATCATAACCATTGTACTTGTCATCATCACTTCTTTTCTGGTCGGCCAGGTAACTTTTTTGATTTCCTGTTTAACCTGCCGGAAAAACTGTATCGGACTAACTTTCACCATGGAAACCTATCCATAAAAAAACATTAACACAACACCAACCTCAGAAAAAAATCCGAGATTGTATAGTAAAAATACTATAAGATTTGCCCAAAACATAAACTATAATTTTTGAGAATGCAATAACAATTTTGCAAAACCATCAAAAAAGCAAGAAGTTATAAGCCAAAGCTCCGTCTTCTCCTTCCTACCAAAAGAAGACCGGCGCCTCTTAGCATACTTTAGCATTAATCTTGCTTTTGGCCCCCCCAAAAATAGTAGATTATGGGGGTCAGGATCAGACTTAAAATTGTTGTTGTCAGCAAACCAAAACTCATAACCACTGCGACAGGATACAAAATCTCTTTACCGGGAGCACTGCCACCAACAAGCAACGGAACAAAACCGATAATCGAAGTTAAGGCGGTCATCATAACCGGCTCAAGCCTTTCTTGAGTTAAAAAAATCAATCTTTTTTGAGATAAAGGTTCTTGTCGTTTTGCGCGTTTTTCTAAGTACAAATCAATAAGCAAAATACCATTACGTATTGCAATACCTGCCAAAGCAATTATACCAATAATTGTTGCAATGGACACTGTTTTTGAGGTAAAGAACACCCCAATAATTCCGCCCAACACAGCAAACGGAATACTTATCATTAACTGCGTAGCTAATTGCAGATTTTTAAAATTAATATATAAAGCGCCGTAAACCAACACAAAAGACATAAGACCAAGCAACAAAATATTCCGCGATGCTTCCTGTTGAGTTTTAAATTGTCCGTCGATTTGCACAAATGTCCCTTGCGGCAAAACAACTTGTTCACTAATTTTCTTTTGTAAATCTTCAACAATATGTGACGTATTTCGGCTTGCAAAATTAGCCTGAACCACAAGACGTCGTGTCGTATTTTCACGAGAAATTTCGTTTTGTCCTTTAATATGCTCAATATCGGCAATGGTTCCCAAAGCAACCATATCCCCATTAACTGTTGAGATAGGTATTTGTGCAATCGTCTGGTCATTTGGATACATACCATCACTAAAACGCAAAACAATGTCGTACATTTTTTCATTTTCCTGCATTTGCGCGATTGCGATTCCGGATAAGGCGGCCTCTACAATCTCAACAGCAGGCTGCATTTGTACGCCATAACGAATGGCTTTGCTGCGGTTAAATCGAATACGCACTTGGGGAATATGAACTTGAGTATCACGACGAACACCCGTTAAGAGTTTATTGTCTTTCATAATTTGTTCTATCTGAGTGGCAACCTCAGACAGCACTTCATTGTCTGGCCCAAAGATTTTAACGACCAACCCGGCCTGGACACCGGAAATAATAAAATCAATTCTGTGGGAAATCGGCTGTCCGACACTCACAACTGTTCCGGGGATATCCAGCTTTTTATGAATATCTGCCTCAATTTCTGCACGACTGCGTTTAATTTGTTCTTTAAGTTTAACCTCGATTTCATGAATATTAACCCCGAGAGCATGTTCGTCTAATTCGGCACGACCTTGTTTTCGTCCTGTTGTTTCAACTTCAGGAATACTTAACAAGGCCTTTTCTGCCATTTGCCCGACGCGAGATGCCTCTGCAAGATTTGTTCCGGGCGGTGAGGCAATAATCACCGTAAAGCTTCCTTCATTAAAAGGAGGCAAAAATTCTTTTCCAAAAGAAAACATCATGCAGCAACCGACAACCAACAAAAACCCAAACAAAGCAAAAGTCAATTTAGCCTGCTTAAAAGAAAGGCGCAAAAGTTTCTTATGAAAAGTTTTAATCCAGCGTACCAAGCATGTATCTTCTCTCTTCCCGAGGGTCTTAACCTTTGGCAGTAAATAGGAAGACATTACCGGCGTCAGAGTTAAAGCCACAATGGTAGAACAAATCATAGAAAGAATAAATGATAAAGCCAAAGGAGCAAAAATTCTCCCTTCAATCCCCTGCAAAGCAAAGAGCGGCAAAAAGACCAAAGAGATAAGCACGGTAGAAAAGATAATTGCATTACGCACCTCTTTTGAGGCTTCATAGACAACACGCAACACCGGTTGTGGATGCTGAGAAAGTTTATTTTCCTTTAGTCTTTTATAAATATTTTGCATATCGACAATAGCATCATCGACTAATGACCCCAAAGCCATCGCAATACCGCCCAATGTCATGGTATTAATAGAGAACCCAAAAGCTCTAAACACAAGTGCTGTCAAAATCAAGGTGCATGGAATAACCGTCAAAACGATAAAAGTTCCTCGAAAATTAACTAAAAAGACAAACACAACGATTGCCACCAATAAGGCACCTTCAAACAAAGAAGAAGTAATATTATCAACCGCATTTTGAATAAAGCGGCTCTGCTTAAACAAATCCTTTTCCAGAGACACCCCTTCTGGAAGTGTTTTTTCCAATGAATCAATTTCTTTATCTAAGGCTTTTGTCAACTTAAGCGTATCGACATCCGGCTGTTTGGCAATACTGATTAAGACACCCTTTTCACCATTAATACCGGCTTCTCCGCGTTTATTTGGTTCTGGAGCGATTTGAATCTTTGCAATTTGCCCAAGTGTAATCGCCGGCAGCCCGTTACGCCCTTCTTTGGCAATAACCGTATTTTTCAAATCTTCCAGATTTTGCGGCCGCCCAAGAGTTCTAATCAGTTCTTCCCCATAAGTAGAGATTAAAAAGCCCCCAGTTCCGTTCACACCGGAAGCCTCTACCGCTTGCACAACATCTTCAAAAGTAATTCCGAGCAGAGGCATTTGCAACTTATCCAAAACAATTTGATACTGTTTAACATCTCCGCCGATAACACTAACAGAAGACACGCCGGAAACAGCCAAAAGACGTTTTCTAATTTGCTGTTCCGCAATATCTCGAAGCTCTATAGAGGACACCTTATTGTCAGGAGAGGTCAATCCAAGGAGCATCACCTCCCCCATAATAGAAGATATCGGCGTCATGGCAATTTTGGTATCAGTCGGCAAATCTTTCTGAATCTGGCTAACTCTTTCATTAATAATCTGACGCGCCTTATAAACATCTGTTCCCCAATCAAATTCAGCCTTAACCAGACCATACCCCACTTCTGCCGAAGAAGTTAAACGCGTGACACCGGTAGCACCGTTTATGGCATTTTCCATCGGAATTAGGACCAGACTTTCCATTTCTTCAGGAGCCAAGCCATTAACTTCCACCAAAAGAGTAACTGAAGGCTTGTTAAGATCAGGAAAAACATCAACATTCATTTTTGAAATTGTCTGCGCCCCATAAATCAACAAAAAAAGATACGAAACAACAATCAAAACCCTATATCTTAATGAAAATTCAATAACTTTATTAAACATAGAAAAACCTTTCTGTTACTCTATAAGCTGTGCTGATTTTATTCACGAGTTTCTTCATTCACACTGTGTTCATGCGCCGCCAATGGTTTAACGGCTGCATAACGCAATTGGTGGGAACCAAGAGTAACGACTTCCTCGCCTTCACGCACGCCATCAACCTCAATCATATTTCCTGTTTTATGCCCAACAAAAACTTCGCGTCTTTCAAAATGTTGCCCATGTCTTACAAAGACAAAATACCCCCCGAACTCTCCTTGCACTGCCGTTATCGGGATACCGAGTGCTTTTTCTTCCGGTGTTATTTTAATTGTCATCTCACCTTTGAGCCCTTGACTATTTCGCGGAAAGACTTCCTCTGTGGCCGCATAAACGCTGTAAAGCCTGCTTTGCGGATCTATCATATCCTCCAAGCGCACAATTTTTCCCTGAAACTCTTTATTTGGCATTATATCTAAAGTAAACGCCACTGACTGCCCTTTTCTGATTTTCATAATATCTTGACCTTCATAAATAAAGCCATGTATCAAAGGAGCGGCATCATGCATTGTATCCACAACCATTGGCACCGTAATTGTATCATAAAACACGAACGGCTGAACAAACGCCGTCTGAAGCTGCAAATTATGGATTTGTGTTGCGCTCAACTCAAATTCTTTTACATTCAGCTGTTGGTTTTCAAAGGCAGAATTTCCATGATCATGACCGTCACCGGCCTGCGCCGAAAAACTCAAACAAAGGCACGTCAGAACTCCCAAAATAATTTTTTTCATTGAATATCCTCCAATCTTGTACCGATAAGCATTTCCAGTTCTATTTTTGCTTCCAAAGCATTTTTCAAGCTTGCCAAATATTGCTCTTGCGCATTAACATATTTTTCTCGAATTTGCCACACATCAAAAACAGAAAACCGCCCGTTAGCAAAGCTTGCTTCCATTTGAGCAACACTCTTTTTATAATCAGGAAGAATCACTTTAGCATATTTATGAGCAGCCGCAGCCTGCACCGAAAGCTTTTTATATGCTCTTGCCACAACTGTTTCAAAAGAAACATCTCTCAAACTGGCGAGCTGCATTTTTGCTGATTTTTCCTGAGCTTTCAAAGCAAAATAAGTTCCCTCTTGTCGATTCCACAACGGAATTGACAAAGAAACACCGACTTTCCAGTCATCCTCATTTTCTAAGCGATTATATCCATACACAATTCTGGGGCTGATTATGGGAGCATATCTGTCTTGTGCCAAAATAGTCAGCTGATCTTTTGCCTGCTTTTGCTGTAACTCTAACATTTTTTGCTGAGACGGATATGCACTGATATTTTCCAAAATTTTTTTAAGTGAAACAGACACAACAATTTTTGGCGGCTGACTCAAGCTAAGATTTTGCTCAGGAAGACTTAAAAACCTAGCAAAAGCAATTTGTCCGTTGGAACAATCTTCTTTGAGCACTTCAAGCTCTGCCTGTGTCGACAAAATATCGGCATCAAAGGCATAGATTTCAGCCGTACTCAAATTATTGTGATTAATAGACCGATGAACAATATAACTTACTTTATTCAAAAAATCCAAATGCTCTTGCTTATATTTTTTTTGCTCCTGCAAAATATACAAATCATAATATAAACGAGAAATCTGATGATAAATACGTAACAAATCAAGTTTAGCATGAGCAGAATTCAATTCATTAAGAACATCACGGTAAGATAGCCTTAACAAAGTAATATCCGACAAGCGAAACGGCTGAGAAAATGTCACTTCATGTTCTTTCCCATCAATATTATATTCATATTCAAGCTCAGGGTTAGAAAGTTTAGTATCGTCCAGCTGCGACCCATAATTATTTAACCTCCGAGCTTTAACTTCTGCCGCAAAAGAGCTGTTTGTTAAGCCTTGCTCAAGCGCTTGAGCATAATCCAAAGCCACGGCTGTCTGAGGGATGACGCCACAACAAAACAAGACCGCCCATACATAGCTTATACGCATAAATTATCTCCACATCATAACAACTTGACATATCGTAATCTCTATAGTTACTATAGAGTCAAGAAAAAATTTTAGGAGAAATTTAGCCTATGAAAATCGGAGAACTTGCAAAAAAGGCCGGATGCAAAGTAGTCACTATCCGTTACTATGAACAAAAAGGTCTTCTTCCTAAAGGTCTGCGCACTTCAAACAATTACAGACTTTATAACGACAAAGACCTAGAACGTCTAAACTTTATCATGCATTGCCGCAACCACCACTTGAGCCTTGATGAAATCAAACGGCTCATTTCCTGTGATAAAAATGACCAACAAAGCTGTGAATGGGTCGGAAAAATGATTGATGTTCATATTCAAGAAATTAATAAACAAATACAATCCTTAAAAGAGCTAAAACATCATTTACAAGATTTACGTTGCAAATGCTCCGGTCAAGATACTTTGGCAAATTGCGCCATTGTCAAACAACTGCACCAACATAACAACTGCCAGCATTTACAATAAAAAAGCCCCAATACCCCACCCTGAAAGCAAGAAGTTATAAGCCGACACTCAAAATAAAAAAGCCCGATGATATTATCTTGATTTCGTATTTCTATTAAGCATAGCCAAATCAACATGGAAAGATTGTTTGGAAGAAACATAAGACTTCTGCTCTTCAGAACGCCCGCTCAATTCTGCAAGTTTCTCAAAAACATTTGCGTTTGTCTTAACTTTTGCCAAAGCATTTCTTGCCTTTACAAAATTATTCTGCCGAAACCCTCCGTTTGGGGTATACATCATTTCCGTAGGCTCACCTTTGGCACATTTGCTCTGATAGTCCTTTCCCATAAAATCAGAAAAGCCGCGCTCTTCAATATGAGCATGCGCCAACAACGAGGCTGCAAACAAATCTGCTGCGGTTTCCGAACCATCCATATAACAATAGCGCAGATTATCCGGCCGCTTACTAAAATCCACGGCATGCCCAAATTCATGAGCCAAAAGCTCCGGCAATATATTTTCTCTTTCCGGCTCGCTGATACAATCACTAAGACAAATCACGATTTTATTGTTTTCACCGTTTTTACCTTTCCGAAAAGCGCAACTCCCGTTATAAGTCCAGCCTTTTCTCACCCTATATTCGACATCGCTTTTTTCCAGCAATCCTCTTAAATCTTTAGAAGCCTTTGAATTATTCGACGTAAATTTTTTAATTAAATTCTCTACCTTTATTTGCATGGCTTTATGTACATAACTATCCTCCGAAAGGACTTTAGCCGCAAATTCAGAAGAATTTGTATCCGGAAAATCTTTTAGACAATCTAACTCAAAAACACTTTTTCCGACTTCGTTGTTTTTGGCAATACAATACTGTTCACATTCAGATGTTTTTCCGCCATATTCTTGATTAGCCACATATTTTTTATTTCCATCATCAGAAACAATACGCTCAAGCAATTCCTTTTTAGCCGCTTCTCCGATCTCATCATAATAAGGAGCGATAAAACCTTGTAAATATTCACCTAAATCAGCCCGAGCGTCGTTAGTCTGTTTGGAAAAAAACATATTTCCCCCTATGGCAAATTTTATTATTAGTTTAACATATTCCGACACTAAAAACAATTTAAAATAAAAAAGCCGTGTTACCCTTCATGATAACACGGCATAAGAACCAATAGCCTAACTTCCGAAAACAAAATTCAGGAAAATCAGCACCACAATCGCAATTCCCATGGCCAAACAAACATAGGCCACGTTTTTAAGCATCATGTTTTTAACTTTATTCTCCAAAAATCTGACAATAACGACACACAGGAGAATAAAAACGACAAACAAAACAATAGCCAAAAATTTACTCATAACAACATATATATAATAATAAATATTTATGCTTATTCCTTAACAAATCTTCTATTTTAAGTCAAACATAAAACCGCCCCAAAGGCAGCTTACTCCGACCCGAACCGCCCAAACATTTTTACCCTTGATTGCAATAACTTACAAACCAATCTTTCATATTGCTTTTATTACAAGTTTTGACTAGCTTAAAATAGAATAATAATATAAAATCACCAAGCCAAAATAAGAGAGCCGACATGCTTCTAAAAAAACCATCTTTTGCCACCGAAAACTTCTTACCTTCCCCCAAACTTATGAACGATATTCGTGACAGCGACGGTTCTTGCCGTAACAAAAGAATAGAAAGAGGCGACTTTACTTCCATAGATTTTTCAACGCTTGATTTCTCTTTTACAATAATTCAAAATTGCACATTCAAAAATTGTTCTTTTGATAAATCATCATTTATGACATCTATATTTACAAATTGTTTTTTTAACAACTGCCAAATGGAAAATTTTTATGCGAAAGACATTTGGTTTGAAGAATGCAAATTCACAGGATGCAATCTTATTGGAAGTATATTTAAAAACTGTAATTTTATCGGCTCTCATTTACAATATAATAACTTTGATGAAAGCAAACTTGAAAACATGCTCCTAAATGAAACATTTTTAATTAATTCCGAATTAAGCTGCTGCACGATTAAAAACATAAACCTTAATCATGCTTCTTTGTCTGAAAGTAATTTATTCAAGACAACATTAAAAGATATCGACCTCACCAATACGGATATATCCGGCATCATATTATCTCAAAACTTCACGGAACTGCGCGGCGCAACAATATCCCCTCATCAGGCATGCGAGCTCATCAGCACCATGGGAATAAAAGTCAGCTATGGCTGATTTGCCTTTTTAATAAAAGGCACAGCCAAGTATGTTAGAACAAAACTTATAATAGCTGCATCCATACACAAATCATAATAAACTTTACCGGTCACCGCCAGCATTTGGGAAAGTTCATCATCTTCAACATAATTCAAATATGCAAAAAATCCCTTTACAAAGCCTAAAGGTATAATTGTAAGCAACAATATAAAGATGACAATATGTTTTGCTTGTGTTAAGACTTTTTGCATCTGAAATATCCTCTAGTTAAAAATTCTGATAACCATTCCGCAATCTTAAATATTCATCACACATATTTTGTAACATATAATTTTGCGAAAAACCAGAAGAATTACATCGAACCTAACTGTCTCTATTGCCAA
>CALXWF010000018.1 GCA_944392285.1 uncultured Alphaproteobacteria bacterium
TGCGCAAATCATGCGAAACGCCGGCTAACATTTGCGTTCTTTCACTGATTTGACGTTGGATTCTTTCCTTCATCTTAATAAAAGCAATTGCGGCTTTGCGAACTTCGGAAGAACCATAAGGCTTGAAGTTTTTATTATCAATACCTTTACCGAAATCTTCAGCTGCCTGAGCCAACTCGGCAATGGAGCGAACCTGGATGCGCAAGAACAAAACGGCCACCAAGAAGAGCAGCATTGATGTTCCGATCATCCAAGCTACAAACATAAACATTGAAGAAGAAAAGACCTTTTTCTCATCAACGCTAAACTTAAACAAGCCTTTGGCATCATCAACCAAAACAATCAATTGTCTGGAAGATTTATCCAAAAAAATTCCGGTTGCGGCTTTGGGAAAACGCTCATTTAAGGCGGTTTCCAAATAATCCGTAATCATTTTATTCCCTTTGCTGACATTTAATGCAACCTGGCTTTTTTCTTGAAGGTTATAATGACTGATATCCATGTCAAAATATTTTTTAGACATTTCTTTGAGTTTGGACAGGCTTTGCGGATTTTTATCATAAAGCTGAACCATCACCGCAATCTCAGACGCCAAACTGTTAGACATACGACGACCGAGGCGGCTCCAGCTACCGTCAATAAACACAAAGATAGAAACCACTTGCACCACAATCAAAGGGATAAAAATCAGCAACATGGTTCTAAAAAATAAAGTCTTAGGCAAAAGTTTTAATCTCAGATAACGCAGAGAATCTTCAACTTTTTCCGGAAATTTCAAATGCATCAAACATCTCCTATCAGTAGGTAATAAAAATTTTGCGCCTTTGTATAAGTTGCCCCAAATATGGACTAACCACCCCTTTACAGGTTTTGTATTAGTTGCCCAAAATACAAACTTTTACGGAAGCTGCGATATATGAGACATATAATAAGATTTCAGAAACCTGACACCGCAGCGTGCAAATTAGTACGTGAGGATGGCAGGTATTCGCAAAATCTGTATTAGATGTCCATAGAGCACGGCTTCCCTCAAATTGTTATTCGGGAAGCAACATATACCCCTTCCCCCTAACCGTCTGCAAATAACGTGGATTCTTAGAATCTTTTTCAATTTTTTTACGCAGGCGCGTAATTTGCACGTCTATGGAGCGGGGGCTCTGTCCGGCACCTAATAATTCTGCCAGCTTTTCGCGAGAAAAAATTTGTCCCGACTTTTGCGCCAGCAAACTTAATAATGATTGTTCCACAGGGGTAATATGCACAATCTGCCCCTGTTTGGTTAAAAGTTCTTTTTTCTGCATATCAAAGCAACATAAACCCAAATTAAGGCTTTGCGGTGTAGCTTCTTTTTCGGCAGGCGTACGTTTAAGAATATTTTTAATTCTCAAGACCAATTCTTTCGGCTCAAAGGGCTTGGGCAAATAGTCATCTGCTCCGGTTTCAAGCCCAAGGATTCTGTCGGCTGTTTCGCCCATAGCCGTCAGCAAAATAACCGGCAGATTACTCTCTTGTCGAAAAGCACTTAAAAACTCCAACCCGGTTTCATCGGGCATCATAATATCGACAATTAACAAGTCGAACTTATAATGTTTTAACATCTCACGGGCATCGGCAGCATTTTTTGCAACCGAAACAAACATGTCATTATCACGCAGAAAGCGCTGCAAGAGCAAGCGCAATCTGGTATCATCATCCACCACCAAAATATGTGTTTTGGGACTTTCCATTGTTTCTCCCGTGACTGGCCAAAAGGCTTAGGCCTTTGTCACCTTTTTGGTTGTTTGAGTTTTTTTGGCGGGCTTTTTCTTCTGCGTTTTTTTAGCCGTTGCCTTAGGAGCTTTAGCCACTTTTTTAGCTGGAGCTTTAACCGTTTTTTCCACACTTTTGGCAGAAACTTTGGGAGCTTCAACTTTTTTAGCAGCGGTTTTTTGAGTTTTTTCCAAGTTGCGAATATAATCAACACTCTTTTGGAAATATTGATATCCGGTAATAAAAGTCAAAACACCGGCGACCCACAGCAAAACTTCTCCGATACCGCCCCAATACCAAAAACCTTTCAGCAGCATCATAGACAAGGCCGTCATTTGAAAACCTGTTTTCCATTTTGCCAAACGTGTAACCGGCATACCGACATTAAACTCACGCAAAAACTCACGCAAACCGGAGACCAAGATTTCACGACACAAAATGACAATAGCCGGAATAAACGTCAGTCTGGTATCGACCATATCCGGTTTTGCCAAAATCACAATCAAAGCCGAAGCGACCAAAAGTTTATCGGCAATCGGGTCCAACAAGCGGCCGAGCACGGAGGTCTCATTTCTGGCACGAGCCAAATAACCGTCAAAATAGTCGGTAATTGAGGCAATAATAAACAAAACCGCCGCCAACAAAGCCCAAGTTTTGCCGGGGATATAGATTGAAAGGAAGATGACCGGAATCACCACAATACGGGAAATGGTCAAAAGATTTGGCAGATTATACACGTCGACAATCCTCTATCAAAAAAGTTAAATCTGGACTCATATTAAAACACATTTTTTAATCATGGAAGTAGTTATAAATTTTTTCCGCCGTTTTTTTACTTATGCCGCCCACTTTTTGCAAATCTGCAATACCGGCCTGAGAGATTTCCTCCACCGAACCGAAATAATTCAGCAAGTCGCGCTTGCGTGAAGCGCCGATTCCCTCAATATCATCAAGACGCGATTTATAGATTGATTTTGCACGTCTTTTTCGATGAGAACCGATAGCAAAACGGTGCGCTTCATCACGCAAATTTTGCAAATAAAAAGCAATCGGCGACTGAAACGGCAAAGCAAAACTTTCGCGTCCCAACATATGGTAAAATTCTTTACCGGCATTTCTGTCCGGTCCTTTAGAAATGGCAATAACGGCTATACCCTCCAAGTCATATTCTTTGAGACTTTCATGCACGGCATGGAGTTGTCCTAAGCCACCGTCAATTAAGATGACGTCGGGCTTATTATCTTGGCTTAATTTTGAAAAACGTCTGGCCAACACCTCTTTCATCATGGCAAAATCGTCATTGGTAATATCTTGGTTTTTAATATTAAAGATACGATATTGTTTTTTATCAAACCCCTCCGGCGTTGCCACCACCATTGCACCCAAAGCATAACTTCCCTGGATATGTGAGTTATCATAAATTTCAATTCTTTTCGGCAACCTCGGCAAACCGAAAATTTGTTGAAAACTCTCCAAGTTACTTTTAACCGAAGCCTGCTCGGCAATTTTTCTTTCCAAAGCGGCGACGGCATTTTCAACGGCATTTTTAATGAGTTTGGCTTTGTCGCCTTTTTGATAGCAAGAAATTTTTACCTTAAGAGCCTCTTGCAAAAACTCATGATTTTCAGGCAACTGCGCAATCAAAATTTCTTTAGGCACGGCATGGTTGGCATAAAAACTTCCCAAAAATGCTTCTAAGATTTCGGCATCGCTGTCTTGGTCAATTTGTTTGGGGAAGAATGCCACATTACCGCAATTTTGCCCCGAACGAATAAAAAACACCTCAATACAAACCAAATCATGGCGCCGTGCCAAAGCCACCACATCGGCCGAAAGGATATTTCCGTACTCAACCTTATTTCCTTGTTGCACGTTTGTTAAAGCGCGGATTCTGTCACGCAAGACCAAAGCCGTTTCATAATCTTGTCTTTCACTGGCTTCCATCATTTTAGCCGAAAGCTCTTCTTGGATTTTGGTGGTTTTTCCTTCCAAAAAGTCAATTGCGGCTCTAACCAACTCGGCATAATCTTCTTCAGAGATTCTGCCGCAACAAGGTGCCGAACATCTTTTGATTTGATACAACAGACAAGGCCTTTGCCGATTATTAAACACCCCGTCCCGACAAGAGCGCAGCAAAAAAGTCTTTTGCAAAATATCCAAAACATAATTAACCGCGCCGGCATTGGCAAACGGACCGAAATATTTATTTTTATCGTTTCTTTTACCGCGAAACTTGCTCAAACGCGGAAACTTTGAAGCGACATCAATCATCAAATGCGGAAAAGTTTTATCATCTTTGAGCAAAATATTATACTTCGGCTCAAGCTCTTTTATCAGCTCATTTTCCATCAACAGAGCTTTAGCCTCATTTTCAACAATAATAAACTCCATTCGCTTTACTTCGGCGACCATACGCTGCAAACGAATGGGCAATTTGTCAAAATGCGTATAAGCAACAATTCTTTTTTTAATATTTTTTGCCTTGCCGACATAAAGGACTTTTTCGCCCTCACCAAGCATACGATAAACGCCGGGTTTTTCGGGGGCAATTTTTACATTGGAGCGCAAGACCTCCAAGCCATGTTCAATACTACCAGTTGCCATTTTCTGCTGCCGGAAAAAAATAACACAAAACTCTTAATGCTTATGTTTACACTTTTAAATGCAAGGGAGCAATCTTTTTTTCAAGGTAAAGCTAATCGGTAATTTCATCTAAAATTGAAACCAAGCGCCGATAATCATGCCCCGGCACGGAAAGCTGCCTTTTCATCATTCGGGCAGCCAAACGACGATAATACATCACAATAAACAAACGTGTGGAATAAGTCAGGCCCAATTCTTCGTCTTTTTTATCTTCAATAATTTCTATCAGCTTGTTGCGGGCAATATGTTCTCTTTCGCAAATCTCGTTTAATGCGTCCCATTCCTTAAGGCACAGGCGCATACTGGTTCTGCGTTTATTAACAAAAATTATTTTATTAACGAGCTTTGCCATTTTATCTCATAAACAACGAAATTCACCAAAAACCACACACGCCGTTATATATTAGTCATACACCAAAACTTTAAGCAAACGCAACCAAAAAAAAGAAAAATTTATTTTACTACATAAAATGTAATGTATTATATTAGGCTAACCTTATATTATTAAATGCTAATATTATTATATAAAATGAAAACAAATGCCACAGCCACATAGTTTTAGACAAAAAATCAAGCGTCCAGTAAATATATACTTTTTTGAAAATAGTCTGGTTTTGCTCTCAATTTGTAATTGAGGGCATTTTGATGCTTTGTTATTCTAAAAACATAGGCTTTGGCTTTGTTTGAGAGAAGAATAATGAGGAAAACATTTTATACATTATGTGCTTTATTATGGGCGGTTCCGGCTTTAGGAGCACCCCTCTCGCTTGACATTCACACACCCACGTCGCCAAAGCCTATGCAATTTGCCAAAGTATATTTTTTGCCCGATTGGCGGCAAAATGACCTTTCTCTTGATGAAGATACCGATTGTTCGTCTTATCCGCTGACTTCTTGCAAACCACCAATGGTCCCCGACGCAAGTTCACGTTGCCCCTTCAATTCTCTGTTTTTCTCGCGTTGTCTTTGCCCGGAGAACTACAAGATTTGCGAGCTGCCGACTTATGGCTCGGGTTTAGCCTGTGACGGCAAATATCAAACTTGTGAAGAAGATACCGAGCGCGCCTGCAAAGAACAAAACCCAAATTATACCAATTCTTGCCCGGCAGGGACGGAGCCAGACCCAAACAAACGCTGCAGTTATGATTCCTCTTATGGCGAATGTTGCAATACTTGCGCCAATTATCCCGACACGGAGATTAAAGACGGTTACGAGGCAAGCGGCAAATGCATAGACTGTAACGGTGTTACCCATTATCAGCTCAAACCCAAAGACTGCGGTTCCGGCTTTGTACATTGTGACAACGGCGGCGCCCCCGGCGCTCAAGAATGTAAGTCCGGAGAAGATGTTCTTTATTCAAATTGCAAAGCTAATTGCAGTGCCGAATATAATCTTTCTTCTTGTCCGGCTCATGTCGTTTGTGAGGAATGTGACGGCAAATATAAACCGACCGGTTGTGCCGCAAATTATATTGATGAAGAAAAATATTGGAACGGAGAATAACCATGAACAAACCCCTTTTATCTCTCTTACTTTCGACCATACTTGCAGGTTCTGCTCAGGCGCAAAATTGCGTCAATTCCTCTCGTTGCGATGAGCTGGGCTATATCAGAACGGCTGATGAGTGTAAGGGTTTGGAGACTTTAATTTGTCCGTTTGATAGTTCTAAGTTTTTTTGCGCTGGCTCTAACTCTGAAGATACTGAAAACGCCTCTATAAAGGGATGTGCTGTTGGTGATATTCTTTATTCAGATAAAAAATGTTATACAGGGACGCCTTCTGGCTTGGTTCCTATTGCAGTGGTTTTTGATACAAGCAAGAGATATGCTTTAGCCTTGGAAGAAGCGGAAAAAAAATGGGGACCTGAAGAAGATGTTAATACCTTAACAAATTGTACGAGTGGTGCCCCTACGGGTTGTTCTATGAACTCAGGAAAAGAAAACACCTCAGTTATTTTGGCTTATGGAAAGGCTAAGGTACTAGGTTTTCCTGCAGCAGAATACTGTAATACATATGCAACTTGGGGTGCCGGTGTTGGAAATTGGTGGTTACCAAGTCACCAAGAATTAACCAACATGCGAACTAATTTAAGCACGATAAATGCTTCTTTATCATCGCTTGGTAAAAATATAAAAGAAGGTTTTCATTATTGGACCTCCTCTGAAGTAAACCGAGCGCGCGCCCTTAGTTGCTTTATAGGAAACGATGGAGTATATGAGGTGAAAGGTAAAATTTTTGCGCAAAAAGTACGTTGTGCAATGTCTTACTAAAGATATAAAAATGCATAGAAAATACATAATCGGAGAATAATCATGAGCAAAATCGTCTTCTCTCTTTTTCTGATGATTTTATTAGCAAAGACTACCTTTGCTCAAAATTGTATGGATCCATCTAGGTGTGATGAGTTGGGCTATACCAAAACCGCAACCGACTGCGCTGGTTTAGACACGCTTGTCTGCCCGTTCGATGAAAATAAGGTGTTTTGTGTTGGAGCAAAAGCACAGGAGCAAATTATTCCCTGCGATACCGGAGCCGTATTATATTCCGATAAAAATTGTCATACTAATGCCTCGGCCGCACGCATCCCCATTGCGGTCGTTTTTGACGCTGAAAATCGTTTAGCAGTTGCTTTGAATGAAAGAAAACTTGCATGGGGCGGGGATGGAAAAGAAATAGGTTCTGCGGCACAGGGAACTTCGGGGAAAAGCAATACGGCGGCAATTCTGGCCTATGGCAAGGCGAATAATATTTCATATCCGGCCGCTGAATATTGCAACAGTTACAGTACGAGCGGAACCAAGGCCGGAGACTGGTTTTTACCGAGTCTGGAAGAATTAAAGCTTTTATCCAATAATTTTTCCGGGATTAACAGCGCTTTGAAAATTTTGGGAAAACCGACGATCACAGAAGGGGAATATTATTGGTCGTCTTTTGAGTACAATTATTACTTTGCCGTAAGACTGGTCCCGAGTTCCGGCGATACTTATAGCATCGATAAGGATTATACGTTCTATGTCCGCCCGGTTTTGGCTTTTTAGTATATCTCAATAAAAGAACGACTAATTCAAATTTTAAAGATTAAGAAGCGTTATTATATCCGAATTCCAGCGAAAACTGGGAGACGGTAGTTGGCGAAAACGAGCCGCAGGCGAAGTTTGAACCCTGCGGGACGGGCGACCAACGGGAGAACCCACAGCTTAAGCGACAAGGCAATTAAGTTTAAGGTCTCGAGCGCTCTGAGCATTAAGGTATAAGGGCTTTTGTAAGGGCAGAAACAGGAATGTATGTATAAAAAAGCCCCTCACCGGTTGGATGTCGGAGAGGGGCTATGTAAACAGAAAGGAACGAAGGATTAATGCGGTTAGAAGATCCTTTCATGACCGCCTCTCCCGTGTCTTAAGACAACTGCTAAGTAAAAAAGCAACCGACGTTGCTTTTTTGTCTGCAAAGTCTTGGGAACATCTTAGCGAGCGAGGGACGAACGAGTGCCGCGGCGAGCTTAGATGCCCAAGGCCATAGGCGCGCGCCTA
>CALXWF010000019.1 GCA_944392285.1 uncultured Alphaproteobacteria bacterium
GAGTATAGGTGAAAACTTGTGTCTCTTCTTTTTCATTTTTGTAGTTATACTTAAAACATTCCAAACTAACAGTATCCATTTGGTTATTGATGAGTTTACAAGTATAATTATACTTAAAGCTTTCACTAGAAAACATATAAATACTTGTTGGGGTTAATTGCACTTCAAAATTTGAATGTGAAGCAGAAATCATTTTTTCATAAAAGACAGGATTTACAAATTTTTCTTCTTTGTTTTGATTCCAGAAAGTGCAAGAAGTTGTTATCAGAGTTATTAGGCTGCATATTAAAGTAAATTTTTTCATCTTTAACCCTCAATATTCGTTTGTCTTTAGTGTAAATATAAATATTGAAGAAATGATTAAGGGGCTGTCGTTGTTTTAGATGGTTGACGATTATATAAAAAATAAATATCCTCAATATTACAACGGAAAATAGAAAGGGTGTTAAAATGAAATTTATTTTCTCATTAATAGCCATGTTATCATTGTCTACATTTGTTTGGGCGGCTGAGGAAAAAACATCGTCTTATAATTATGAGCCAAGCAAATGTTCCGGCGAGGAAGATACTTTTATTCGCGGTTTGGAAGAAGAATTGGCGAATTGTAAAGGTGATTTTGATGTCCTTTCTACAGATGAATTGCTTAAGGCATATGATAGCCAGAATAATTGTGTTGTAGCTGTTGCTTATAAACTTTTTGACCGCTTTTATATTAAAAATAATAAAGAGGTAAAGGAGCATTTTAATGATATGGTAAGAGCTATAGGCAATTATTATAATGACATTAATTTATCAAGCGATTTTGCAACAGAAAATCATTTGGCGGCCGCCTATACGGAAGCTGCTGCTGCAGAAACTGCAGCTCAAATTAGAAAAGCCGTAGAGCAATATATTCATAGTCTTAAACGAGAGCGTGAAGAAAAGGCCTAATTTGCTTCATAAGCGATAAAATAAGTGTTGAAGAGAGGTTTCCATAAACCTCTCTTCTTTTTACTTATAATCTGTCCTACTTCCCCTTTTTATACTATATTATTGGCGTTGTTTGTTTTTTTATGAATATTTTGCGGTGCTTAATGTAAAAAGTTTTATCTTTGTTAGGTTTTATAAAGGTTTAGGATAAGTTGAAATATATTTAAAGTTAATGATGTCGGACAATAGGAGTTCGTAATAGCGACCAAGTGCGGCATCATTAACCTCTCTTCCCATTATGCCAAAATCTTCGCGATTATATAAGCTCCAGTACAAGGAAAGGGTGCCGTCTTCAAACTTATTAAGAGCAGCTATCATTTGTTTTGCATCTTCTTTTGTGGCTAGCTCGTTTATTGTGGAAATAATGACCTTTTTTAAGCATTGGTGATATTTTTATCCATGCATTTTAGCTCATCTGTGTATATGTTAATCGTGCTTAAATCTTCGGGGTAAGATTGTTTAAAGCAGTCTTGTTTATGTCTTTCAGTTTCTCTTTCTACATAGAGGACGGCTTTGCTCTTATCTCCTGTTTTTGGGGGGTGATAAAAGCAATAAATGCCACTGCTAATCAATACAATCAAGGAAGCAACTATACAGGTAAGCCAAATTTTTCATCTTTAACCCTCAATATTCGTTTGTCTTTAGTGTAAATATAAATATTGAAGAAATGATTAAGGGGGATTGGAAGATGTGTGAAGCTATAGAAAAGAAGTGTGGGTATGGCTTGGCTCTTGATTTTGAAAAGTTTGCGATTATTTTGTAGGGAAAGTTATTTGATGTGAGGGGTGGGTAATGAGAAAAATTTTGTGTTTGCTTGTTCTTTTAGGCTTGGCTGTGCCGGTTGCCGCGGCAGATAATTCGCCCGTGGTTATGAATGTGAAGACTTATATATACCATCAGCCAAGCTGTCATTGGGCTGAAAGATGTACAAAAAATTGTGTTAAAACAACAAAACAAGAGGCTCAAGCCAAAGGGGCCAGAGCCTGTAAAGTGTGCGGTGGTTGAACGTATAATTTTTCGCTTGGATTTATTGCGCCAAGGGGAGGGTCGCGCTCGGGGCGGCAGTTTGGTAACTGTTAGTGACGTAGATGTCTTTGGCATTAAGCCCGATATAGATTAAGCCTGCCATTAATAAAGCATAAAGGATAAAGACTATCGTGCCGGCGCTCTCAAATGTTTGCTCGGGGCGGGTGTCTTCCGTGCCGTAGTCGTTGGCTTCGGGCGTGCCTTTTCTGACCAGAAAATAAAAGTTAATGATGATAAAAATGGCGGCAACAATTAAGAGCGGCAAATAAATCATCCCGCCGTATAATGATACCAAGAGTGCAAAATTTATCCAAAAGAAATTGGTGCCGTTAAGTTCGCTGTCATGATAGCGTCTGACGCCAATGGCAACACTTGGTGAAAAAATGAGGAAGCCGTACACCATTTGTCCCCAAGCAAAAATGATGTGCTCGCGGCTTAAAAACATCAGCAATAAGGTTATAACCCCGTTGGTTAACGTAAATGACCAATAGTCAAAACGATTGCACCTGCCGGAATAGGCGGCATAATATTTAAAAGCAGATTTTAGAGCTTGAAGATAACGTGAGGTAAAAGAAAGTTCGGCTGCGGTTTCCATTTATTTTCTCCTTATTTTTACGGGCATAATCATGCTCTTTGTTTGCAATATTACTGCTGATAAGTTGAAAATTTGTTAATTGCGTGTGGCACAAAGATTTTTTCTGATGCGATGCCATTCCTCAATTTCTTGATTGCGGCAGAGAAGTTTGCGAATGTTGTTTTCAACATAGCGACGAACCTCCGGTCGACACAGACGGCATATCCGCTCCATGCCGCGGCGAATGTCGGCCGCCGTTTCTTTGTATGTTTGGCGAAGTTCGGCATCTTCTATTGTCTCTTCCCATAAGTCTAGCGCAATTTCTATATGAGAAACGGCTTTTTGCATCTCTTTGTTGTAGTTGTTGATTTGGTTTTCGATTTCTTCATTAATCATTTATATAGCTCCTTAAAAATAAAGCGAATAAATTCGGTTACATCTTCACGGATGCGGTCTTCATGCACAAATTCGCTGAAGTATCCCTCTTGGTCGTTGCTAAGGTTTTGTATGGCCTCTGTAACGGCGGAGGCGTCATCTGATGAAGCGGTAGAAGGCAGAAAATGAGAAAAATAAAAATTATCGGCATTCAGGTTTTGGTGAAAACCTTGCTTTAAGGTGCAAAAAGCCGGAATGTCCTCAAGTTGTTGTAGTAAATTTGACTGCATTTTCTTTTCTCTATCCTGTGTATAAGAAAATGTATATATGATTAAACATATATTGTCAATATGAAAAATTATATATTGCGTTTTTCTAATGTTTTGGGCAGCTCTTTTGGCGGCAGAAGTTCGGCGGGCGCCGTGTAACAGCGATGGTTGCGCAAAAATTTTTGAATGTCTTTATATTGTTTGTAGCGCAGGGTTTTGTATGAGTTGTAGTGAAAGGTTCTTTTGAGGCGGTTGTGCAGGCGGTTGGGGTGTTCTTGGTCACAGGCGGCAATCTTGGCAATTTGCTTTTGCAGGGTTCTTATTTCAAAGGTGTTTATAAAACGGTTGGATATGAAATCTTGCTCATGAAAAAAAAATTAATCCGGCCAAAAGAACAGCGGCAATGCCAATGCCGCCGGAAAGAATGTGGATGTGGTTGCCGACGATTTTGACAGACTTGTCAATTTTGATTTGAGTGGTTTGGGGCGTAGGCTCGGGCTTTTTGGCGGCGGCTTTGTTGTCGTTTTTGGGCGTGGCGGCAGCAAGGATGTATTTTATTTCATCTTCGGTTGTCATCTTTGGGGGCTCCGATTGTTTACATTACTTCGCGAAGGCTGTCCCAGGTGTCAATTAAGTCTTTAATTTTCCCAGCTTTCTTGTCTTCAGACAGCTGGGTGACTTTTTTGTATATGAGGCAGGTGAGGCGGGCAAAATCTGCCGGCGCCAACTCTTTGTCTTGTTGCCTAAGCCAGCTCGTTATTTCGGTGATAATTAAGGTCAGCGTATTAAAATCAAGTTCGGCACTCGTGTCTGCCGAAGGGGCGGAGAGGGGAATGTCTGTCAGCTCTTGTTCGGGAACATGAAGAATTTGTGCCAGCTTTTTGCGGTCTATCTCTTTGAGCCGAAGCGGCGAGCGCAGTTTGATGAATTGTTGCATGTAGGCTTCACTTTTGCCCATCATCAGCGAAATAACCCGATAGTTTAAGCCCGAGTTTAAGATAAGTTGGTTTATCTTCTCTCTGATGATGTCCGGATTGCTTGTTTGCATCTTTTTCTCCTCGGTTATCCACAAGTGCAGAGTATATATGAAATGGTTTATTCTGCAAATATGTTTTTTCATATTGACATGTATATAGTAAATCATATATTGTCGGAGGTGTGATTGGTAACTTTGTTTTTTTGAAAGGATTTTTCAATGGTTTGCAGCAGTAACAATTTCAGAGTGGCCTCTTATACCAGCGGGTTTACGCTGTGGAGTTATTCTTCTTCGGACAGTTTGGAAGAAATTATGGCTCCGGGCTATTTTAACCCGATGGCGGCTTATGTGCGCCGCGGAGATATGATTTTGACAAATGCCGATTGGGAAAAAGATTTGACCTCGGCTATTTTGGTGGTGACGGACACTAAAGACGGCAATATCAGCCTGCGACGGCTGGTGTGAGTGTAACCCTTAAGCAGAAGGCGCGTGATAATGGGCAGAAAAAAGAAAAATGAAACACAAGGGATTAAAACCAATATGATTTATTGTGACCCGTATTTGAATTTTGTGCGGGCGATTTTGGAAAGAACCGCCAATGATTTGGTGGCCGATGAAAATGACGGTGCCACGAAAAAAAATCGAAATGACGCTTTGAGTTTTTTCTTTGATGAGACGAGTTTTTTTTATCAGGGATTTTGCCAATGGTGTGCCATGGCCGGTTTCAGCGAGTATTTTTGGCAACAAAAGGCTTTGATGAAACTTGCGATGAAGATTGTTAAAAAGCCGACATTTTATCGTAAAGTGAAAAATTTTGCTCAGAGCAGCAAATTCGGCAGTATGCTCAGATATTTGGTTAATACGCTGCAGCATAATTATCATGATGTTTTGAACTTGCGCGAAAAGGACTAAAAATGTTGGAACATTTGGATAAATTAAAACAAAAACTGGAATTTGCCGCAAATGTTATGAAAAGACTGCCTTATTCAAGCGTGAGCGGATATAAAAATTTTTGGCCGCAGATTAAACATAGCCAAGCAGAGATTGCCGACTGGGAGCCGGTGCCGAAACATATGCGCCCGAGTGCGGAAGAAATCAGCCTTATGGATGAAATATTGGAATGGTATAAGCCGCTTTCACCGGAGGAAACAAAATTGGTCTGGATGCGCGCTTGCCGTGTGCCGTGGAAAATTATTATGCGTGAGTTTAATCATCATCGCAGTACGCTGAGCGAAAAATATAATTGCGCTTTGGGCAAAATGTTGGGATATATTTATCGCAGGCCTCGGAAATTTAAATAAACACCGTGTCGGTGCGGCAACTTATGGTGAATTGCTTGTCTAAAAATAGTTGATTAATTGTTTTTGCCTCTATATGATAAAGCAAAATTCACAATCAGGGAGATGAATATGAAACTTTTTTCTAAGGAAGCTTTGTTATTGGGCGGAATTTATGGTTTATATTCATTTCCTTTGAGCTTTTTTAGGGAAAACGGAATAGTAGATTTTTTGCTAGATATTATTGAGATTGTCTTTTTTGTTTCAATGCTTCGGCTGTTGTTTAATAATGTTCCGAAATTTGTACTTGCTTTTGGGCAGAAGCACCCGCGCTTGTCAATTTATTTAACGGCAGTCGGTTGGTTCTTTTATTTTATTTGGATATTTCCGGCCGTTTTACTCGTTGGCACTTATAGCGGATATTTGGTTGATGGAACACCGCAGGCAAGGCTGATAGAGAAATATGGCGCCGTATTTTGTGATTTTATTTTAGTCTTGGCTGGCTTGTCTTTGTTGTGGGCGGCGGTTTATGATTATAAAAATCGCAAAAATTAAATCTAACACATTGATTATATGAAAAAATAATGTCGGGACAATTTTTGGGGGGACATTATTTGACAAATATGTTATAAACTTGCATACACTGAGATAAGTGTGTGCTTACAGGTCCGGTTTTGCCGGACTTTTTTGTTTTTAAATTTATGGAGATTAATGATGAGTAATGAGGAATTTAATCAAAAAAATGATGAGAATATAAATTGGGCGCAATTGATGTGTCAGAGGGCAACGAATCCAGAATTTTGGCAACAAGCTGGACAATTTGTAAATACATCTTATCATAATATGTTAGACCCTGTATTTCGTCAACAGATGTTAAAACCAATTAAACAAAGCATTCCGGCAACTTTGAATGCTGCAGATAATTATTTTACACAGGAATATGGGGATGAATATTTGCAATTGCGTAATATGCAACTTCGAGAAGGTTATCCTTATTGTACGCCTGTAAATTTAGCAAAGAAGTTTGTAGAATATCAAGATTTAGATTTAGGACTGCCTCAACTCCCATCTACTGGGCTTAAACTTTTTGATAATTTCCTTTTGAGAAGAGCGGGAGCTATAGGAAAATTGGGAGCTAATTATAATTTGGTTAATACTCTTCTTAAACAAGCAGCTGTAGGTTGTAAGTCTATTGATGAATTATGTTTTTAATAATGTTTGTATTTTTAATTTTATAATATATGTTATATATAGTATATAAAAGTTAAGAAGGAGATGAATATGAAACTTTTTTCTAAGGAAGCTTTGTTATTGGGCGGAATTTATGGCTTATATTCATTTCCTTTGACTTTTTTTAAGGAAAATTTTTTTGTAAGTTTGTTAATTTTGGTTATGACGTTGGTCTTTTTTGTGTCAATCGTCAGACTGTTGTTTAATAATGTTCCGAAATTTGTACTCGCTTTTGGGCAGAAACATCCGCGCTTGTCAATTTATTTGATGGCAATCGGTTGGCTTTTTTATTTTATTTGGATATTTCTGATTTTGGCATATATTTTGTTTTTTGGGGGATATTTTTATGAAGGCTCGCCGATGATGTCGTGGCTTGAAAAATATGGCGAAAATTTTGGTAACGGAGTAGTTTGGCTGCTCGTTCCGTCTTTGTTGTGGGCGGCGGTTTATGATTATAAAAATCGCAAAAATCATAAAAATTAAATCTAACACATTGATTATATAAAAAATAAAAAAATAATGTCGGGACAATTTTTGGGGGGACATTATTTGACAAATATGTTATATATGTCACTATACTGAGTGAAGTCTATGCATAAGGCGTCTGCAACAATCGGGTTCAGACGCTTTTTTATTCATGCTCCCTTTGCGGAGCTTTTGTTATTTTAAAGGAGGTAAAATGCAAAAAATCGGAGGGTTTGGTTATGGCGGGGAAAAAACAGCTTCCGGCTGAGGATGAGAAAAAAACATCTGTCGAGAGCGGCGCCGTCAGTCTTAAAGAAATTATCGGTGAACTTAATGAGGTGTTGGAACTGGCCATGCAGCTGGAAAAACCTTCTGCCGCAGTCTCGGCTATTATGGCAAAGGCCAAGGTTTCGGGGTTGTTGACGAAAGATGATGAAGAGCATGACTCTGATATTGATGAAACGCCGTTTGAAATTATTCATGTTGAATAAGCCGCTTTGAAAAAAAAGGTACAAAAGGTTGCGGTAAATAGGGAAAGACGATGATGCGTCGTCGTGGGCTTTGAGGTGGGGATTTTTTATGAAGGTTTATCGTAAGTTTAGTCCGCTTTATAATTTGGAAAGCGGAAAATTTGATACTTTTGTGTTTACGGGCGGCAGAGGCTCTATGAAAACCGGCTCGGTTTGTCGGGCGGTGTTGTTTGATTTGATGAAGCATAAAAATAAGCGCGCCGTCGTGTTTCGCGAGATTATGCGCTCAATTAACGAAAGTTTGTATGCCGAGCTGACAGGCTTGGTCGACGGGGAGTTTTTGCGTCGCGGTTTCTATTATGATTCTAAGACTATTCGGCATAAAAACGGCTCAAAAATTTTCTTTATGGGCTTAAAAGACCGCAATGTCAGCAGTTTGGAGGCTATTAAGGGTATTGCAAATGTTGATATTTGCGTGGTGGATGAAGCTCAGGCGGTTTCTAAGGCTTGTTGGGACGTGCTGCTGCCGACTTTGCGTAAAGACGGCGTGGTCTTGATGGTGATTTATAACCGAATTGAAAATGATTTGCCGGTCGAAGAAGCCTTGGGGCTTGACTATAATACCATGAGTGCCCCGCAAGGAACTTATTTTGCCGAGGTTAATTATCCCGAAGTTGCGCATTTGGGCTTTTTGTCGGCGGCATTTTTGAAAAGGGCCGAACTTAAAAAACTTAATAAACCCGAAGAATATGAACGCGATTATTTGAACAAACCGCGCGGCGGAAACTTAAACCGCGTGGTGAAATATTGGGACAAAGATAATGTCGATGAGAGAATCCGCTACTGTGCCGATATGGATTTGCATTTGAGTATGGATTTTAACGTTGACCCGATGATGTGGGTGTGTTGCCACAAAACCAAAGACAAATTGTTTGTGTTTGATGAAATTGTGATGGAAAACGCCACAACCCAAGATGCTGCCGATGAGTTTGTGCGGCGTTATCCCGCGCATAAGGGGCGGATTATTTTAAATGGCGATGCCTCAGGCTCTTATCGTAAGACGCAGAGCAAATATTCGGACTATGCAATCGTGAAAAACACCCTGCTTAAGGCCGGCTATAGCGATAAAAACATTGAGATTGAAATTCATCGGAGTAATCCGCCGATTGCGGCCAGAGTTAATGCCTTTAACCGAATGGTGTTTGCAGATGACGCCGTTCGTTATTTGAAGGTTCATCCAAGTTGTAAGTGGCTTATTTATAATATGGTGAATCTTAAATATAAACCCGGTACCTCAAGTTTTGAGCTGCCGACATCTGACAAAATCAGAAGCGATAATACAAACTGTCTTAAATTTTTGGGTCATATTTTTGACGCGGTTTCTTACTGTGCCGAATATTATTGGCCGATTTGGGAAAAGGATGAATAAATGTTTGAATTTACTATTGAAAATGAAAATAAGCCCCGCAAGCTCAGCTTGAGCGAGGCTGAAAATATTGCCAAAGATATCGGCGCAAAGTTTGAGCAATTTGACGATGTGCGCGCCCGGCAAAAAAATATTTATAAATTGCTGAAAAAAGAAATTTATTTGGAAGATAGGCATGATTCTCGCAAAGCCTCGTGGAAAAGCCAGATTTTTTTGAACAAAATCTATTCTTTCTTTCAGACGCATCAGGCTTATATTTGGGACAATTTATATGCCAATGTCGAGCAGATGTTTGATGTCAGCGGCCGCGATGCCCTCAGCGAACAAAATGCCAAAATGCAAAAAGCCGCTTTGGTTGATAGTTTTGATAAAATGAAAATCAGCAAACAATTGGACCCGGCGGTGGAGCATTTGGATGTTATCGGCGAGGCTTGTTTGTTTGTCGGTTGGAAAAGAAAAGTAAAACTTATTCGCCGCAAAATGAGCCTGAGCGAACAAATTGAGGCTAACGGTCTGCTCAGTCTTATTCGCGGGAGGCCGGAAGATGCTTACGGCTATTTTGAGCAAGTGGTGTATGACGGCGCTTATGTCGAGGCGATTAACCCGCTGAATTTGGTGTTTGATCCGGCGATTAACCCCGATAATGATGAAGAATGGGACAAAGGCATAAAAATCATTAAAAGAATGGAAAGCTATGATGCCATTGCCCAAAACCGCCTCTATTCTTTGAGCAAAACGCAGTTGGCGGAAATTAAGGAAATGACCTCTAAGGGGCATGCAGACGAGCATGATAAAGACGAAGAAGCCAAACTTGATGAAATTGTTAACGGCAATATGATTGAGGTGTTGCGTTTGTTCGGCGATTATGTCTTGGAAGACGGCACGGTGCTGCGTAATTGGTCGGCAACGGTGGTCGGTCGGCGTTATTTGGCGCAGTTTGAAGAAAACCAGTTTGTTATTAATCCGATTATTAATGCCGCCACACAGCGCGACCCTGAAACCAAACGCGGGATTCCGACTTTGTTTAGTATTTATGATTTGTGCAAAGATATGGAAACCAAAGCCAATTTGGAAAATGATGTGCAGCAGCTTAATGCCAATCCCATGAGATATGCGCCGAAAGGTTTTTTTGACAAGGCGGTGATTGATGTCGAGCCGGGAAAGGTGATTGAGTATAAAAAAGGTATGGATGATCCGAATATGATTGTCAGTATTCCGGTGCCGCTGATTAATAATTCGCAAATGATTAATTATTTGGAATCGGAAACCAGTTTGGTCAGCGGTATCTTTCCCAATATGCAAGGACAACAAGAATATAGCAAAGCAACCGCAACCGAAATTAATGTTAAGGTGGCGGGGCAAACCACTCGCTTGGCCAAAGATATTGATTTGCTTAAGCAAAATTTGATTGTGGCGATGGTGACCAAAGTTGCCGATTTGCAGGCAAATATGAAATCCGGCGCTGAAAGAATTTTTATAAATGATGAAAGCGGCGCCAGAGTGCTGGCCGAAATCGGAGATGATATTCGTCAGGGAAATTATGATTATCGATACAGCGACAGCTCGGGTATCCAGAAAAAACTCAGAACCAACCAAGAATCTTTGGAGATTTTTAAGTTTGTTTGGAATGACCAAACCCTTGGGCTTAACAAGCGCGAAATTATCAAACAAGTTTTGGAAACAATCGGTCTGGAAAATACAGACCGATTTTTTCTGAATAATACGGCGGTCGGGGCGGCTGTTCCGCAACTGCCGTTTAACGGAGGCGGCAATGTTTAAAGAACGGCAGGTTCTTCGGGACAGGCTGTTGACATTGCGCAATGCCGTTAATTCTGCCGAAGGAGAGATTATTATTGCTTTCGGCAAGGACTATATGGTCGAGGCGGCGGCGGATAATCTGCCGTCTGACTATATTAAAGGCATGGGTCTGCTTTTGGATTATTTGATAAAAGCCGAAAGCAGGCTCAATAATTTTATTCAAGCAGAAAAATAAGGAGAAAGCTATGGAAGGCTATGATGCGTCGGCTTCGGAAACCCAAGCCGAAACCCCCGAGGTCGTCGAAAAACAAACGTTTGATACGGCTTTGGAACCCAGCGAAAATGCTTCGCCCGCAGAAGATACATCAGACTTCTCGCCGGTGGAAAAATCAGCGCCGAAAGATGAGGTTTTGCCATCATCTGCAGCTCAAGAGGCCAAAGATTTGCCCAAAGAAGAGGCGCAATCCTCTTTCTTGCGGCAAAATGCGGTGCCCCTGTCTTCTGATGAAGGGGCGCTTTTGGCACAGTTATATCAGGAAGCGGCAGATTATGAGCTGAACCAATATGTTTGGGCTTTGACGCAAGGGGTGGCCGGTGAGCGTACACCAATGGCCGCGGCGGCTATCGAAAACTATAAACTGACCCGCAATCCGCAAGATTTGGCGGCGGTTAAGCAGCTTTTTCCGCCGATGTTTGTGGCTCTTGCAACATCAAACAGCCAAAATTTCAATACGCAACAGGCAAAAAATTATGATTTGGGCCGCAGAGAACGTATGTACTCGGGCATTTCGGAGGCCTTAAAGGCGTTTGAAAAAGAGGCCGGTCAGGACTGGCTTAAAGAAAACTGGCGCGGCGATGTGGTGGCTGAAGCCATTCGTCTGGCTGGACAAGATGTCAGCCTGCCAAAGGTTAAAAAACTGCTTGATGCCGTTGAAGCCGGTGCAATCGCAAAATTTAAGGCCGAGATGAAAGCCGAGGCCGAAAATCGGTCGCAGATTGCCCGGCTGCAAAGTCCGACGGGAGATTACACCCCAGGATATGATGATAACGAAGATTGGCACTCAATTAAGGATATTGAGACCATGAATCGCAAAGTATTAAAATTTTATGAGGAGAGAAATAAATGTCTGTAGACGTCTTAATTCCCAGTGTGTTTAGTACGGGTTTTGAAAAAAATCTTAAAAACGAACTGGTTTTGGATAAACTTTCGGCGACCAAATATGCCGATAATTTGAAAAAAGGCGACGAACTCGATGTCGAATTGCCCGGTATGGTTACCATGACCGATTGGGACGGCAGCGATTTGTCTGATCCTGAAAAAGTTGCCGCCTCTACCGTTAAGGTTAAAGTTAATAAAGGTAAGGCAATTAATTTTGAGCTCGATGAAGCCAAAGCCGCACAAATCGACGGTGCCGAAAATGATAAAGCCATGGCTCTGGCTGATGAATATTCTCAAGACGGCGTTCATCAGTTTGCTGAAGCCGTTGACTTGGAAATCGGCAAACTTTATCCGGTTGCCGGTATTTATAAGGAAGGCAGCGACGGTGCGGCGATTGTTTTGACCAAAGACAATGTTGCCAATATGTTAAGCGTTATGAAAGCAGAATTCCAACGCGCCAAAGCTTGGAAAACCGGCAAAATGGGTGCTTTCTTGCCGCCTGAAATTTCTGCTTTGATGAATCAGGTTGCCGGACTGCTTAATACCGAAACCGGTATGAAACAGCGCGAGGCCGGTTATGTCGGCAAACTCGCCGGTTGGCAGATTTTTGAGTCTAACAATATTGCTTCCGACAGCGAAGGCAATGTTTATCCGTTGTTCGGCGTTTTGGGCGAAACCACGGCGTCGGTTAAACAGCGTAAGCTCAAACTGCATGCTTATATGCGTGAAAAATCTTTGAATCAGGCTTTTAAAGGCGCCGGCGTTTTCGGTACCGGATGTCCGCGTCCGGATAAACTCGGCACGATTAAAGCCAAAGTAACCTTAAGCATTTAATAAAGGAGAAATAAGTTATGGCAAGAGATACTGTCAGTATGGAATATGGTGCCGATGATTTGTCGGTTTCCGCTTCTAAAGCAAAAGTTACGCCGGTAACGATTACTCCCGACAACGGGGCTGTGATTAAAGACTTTTTTAAGGCAAAAGACAACTCGGCTTATTTGTTGCTGACAATCAGCACGGCCGGTTCGGTTATCTTGAAAAAGGGCGATGCTTTTCCGAGCAATAATATCTTAGGCGATTTGGAAATCGACCTTGACGCCGGCACCTTTTTAATCAGTGCCGAACGTGCGGCCCGCTTTGAAAACAAAGACGGTTCGTTGAATGTTGATTTCAAAACCGGTACAGCCGGTACGATTGCCGCCTTCGGTAAAAAGGCCGGTCTGCGCTAGGCTTGGCCTTTTTCTTCACGTTCCCGAGACAGTTGTTTCGGGAACGTGATATTTTTTAAGAAAGGAATGAAAATGAGTGAAGGTATAGATTATGTGTTAAATCAGCTGGAGCCGGATATTATGGGTTCGGCCTATCAACCCAAAAGGAAAAAGGCTGTTAGCGGGATTGATTATATTTTAGAACAAGTAACGCCGGATATTATGGGCGTGCCCGTTTATTCGGCAATGAAAACGGGTAATGATTTAGGAAAATATTTATACAATAATGCCGAAAAACTGGCAGATAGCTCCTTAGGAGCGGTAACGCAGGCTGATAAGGGGGGAAGTTTTGGATTTGGACGTAAAGTGGGTGGGGTTATAAATGCTATTGGAGCAGCCCCAATGGATGCTTTATTAACTGATAAGCCCTTTTTACAGGCATTTTCGGATCGGTATAATGAGATTAATGATACGGCATTAAACAGCGCCTCCCGGTTCGAGAATAAACATCCTGTCGGGGCGGCGGTTTTTCAGATTGGCGGGGGGTTTGTTAATCCGTTGAATAAAATCGGCGCCGGGTATATTGCCAAAGGGAACGGTTTTGCCAATACGTTGGCACGCAGCAGTTTGGTCGGTGGGGAAACCGGGGTTTTGGCCGGATTAGGTCGAAGCGAGACTAAAGATGATATTATCAGAAACATTAGAGATGATGCTCTGGACGGGGCGGCATTCGGAGCAGCTTTCCCGTTGGCGGTAAAATCAGCGCAGATGTTTGGACGGCAAGTATTTCCGCTTGCTAAAAATAAGGTGCAGAATATATGGAACCAAAATGCCGGTCGGCAGCTAGATATAAAACAGGCGATAGCTAATCAGGAAAATCGTTATAAT
>CALXWF010000020.1 GCA_944392285.1 uncultured Alphaproteobacteria bacterium
ATTCTTTATATCCGTTATATATAGAGCTTCAATTTCTAAATTACCAGAATTTTCATCTGTCAATTTAGGTGATAAGTTTGAAACAGAAGTCGTAAATTTCTTAAAAAATGATAGTGATAATGAACACTTTGCAGTATTGCTTCAAAAACGCTCATCTGTCATGGAATTTCCAATTAAGAAAATAATTCTAATGCCTGGAAGATTTCGTTTAAACACAATAAATGCTTACGATTTAAATCTTAGCGGTTTAAGAGCAATCATAAAAGTTGATACTAGGCCATTCCCTAGTTTATTTAGAACTTTTGAATTAAATTCTTCATATGCTTTTATATTTAATTCTATCTTGGAGGAAAACAAAGATTATCAACTTTTTATCCAATATGCACAAGAACAATCTCAATATTTCCGAAGTGAATCTATGTCAAAGTCTTAGATTTGCTTTAATTCATCAATCAGTTCAAAGATTGTTATATCTGAGGCTTGAAGCGGGAAACGGAAATCGGTGTCGGTTTGTGTTCGTCATAAATCGGGCTACCGGTGCGGCGAACAAATATCGCGAGTTGTACAAAAGCAAGATGTTGCATATGCCACGCTATAAGAGCTTGGATATTATTGTGGTTTAGCAGGTGCAGTTTTTGGAAATTGCGGTTTGTAGGCTGATGCCTTTTAATGCGGAAATGGCTTGTGATAATTTTTCTATGGTTGTAACATCCGCATCAACAATTATGCTCATGACACTGATGTTTTTCGGGCGGTAGGGAATGCCCAAGCGGCCGATAATCAGCTCGCGGTGTTCGTGTAAGATTTTGTTTAGTTCGGCAACAGAGTTATAATCTTCAACAATAATGCCGATAACGGCTAAGTGGCTTTCCATTCGTGTTCTCCTACATGATTAGAGTTGCTTTGTATATATTCTTTTTGGCAGATTATTCAACCGGATTTTTATGATTATTTTGCCAAATAAAGAATATCTTTTACTTCGTATGTGCCGTCATAATCGGCGGCAAAGCCATCTTCTTGTTTGCCAAGGTCTTTAACACGCAATTTTGCTTGCAGCGGTTGATATTTCATGATGTCGCCGTTGATTGCTTTTTTATATTCTTGGATAAGACGGCCGGATTTATCTATCAGCCAATATTCTTGGTTGTTTTGTTTGTCGGTAAAAGAGCGCACCTCATGTCCGAGCCTTACGGTTCCTTCAACGGTTTTAAGGTCGGGGTTTAAGGTGCAAGCCGCTATAAAAAGCGGCAATGCTAGAAAAAGTATTTTATTGTTTATGCTCATTTTGTTTATCAAACTCTAAAATTTCACGAAAACTCTTAAACTTGAAAAATATGTGATGTCGCGCTTTGGGGATGATGCGCAGTTTTTCTTGGTAAAAATCTTTTTGGGCGGATAGGCGAAACAACACATCTTTTTCGGCCATTAAGGCTAGGTCAAAATCAGGGTCTATTTGATTTTTATATTGTTGATAAAGTTTTTGCAAGGCTTCAAGCTCGCTTTGGCAGCTCTCAAGGCTTCTTAAAGATTGTAGGTCGTTGTAGCTTTGATATTCGGCCTCGGTTTCAACCATATATTGCCGACGAAATTCTAAATAATTATCTAAATCAATTGATTTGAAAATTTCAATGGTTTGGGCAGACAGGCCTAATTTTTCATCAAGCAGATAAGGATTGCCGCAGAGAGCTACTTTTTTGCTAAGGCTTGGAATTTGTTTTTGTAAAACAGAGGCCACAAAGACACCGGCAGAATAGGCTATCAGGTCAATGTGGCGATATTTTGAAAAATCAAACTCCAGACTAAGGTCTTGATAGTCATATAGAATAAGAACATCTTCGTTGTCTTGCAGGTTGGTGAATTGATTTTCATCGCATCCCCAACCTGAGAAAAAGACAATTAAGTCTTGAGAGTTTTTCGAAATTAAAAACTGTTGCATTTTGGTTTATTTATTTTTTTCCGTATAGACTTTGATGCGGCTGCGCGTGGTTGCCGTTTTCATGGCTTTTTCAGCGTTGTCTATGATGGTTTCAAGTTTTTTATCCGATTTAGAATCGCTGATACCGAAATTGATGTCAAAGGCAAGTTCCGTATTATCTTGCGGTTTGAGCTCAAGTTTTTTGATTTCGTTTTGTAATCTGGTAGCAACGATTTTGGCCAGCTTATTGTCGCAGTTGTCAAGGTAGATAACGAAATCCGTGTCATTGTAGCGGGCAATCATGTCACTGTTTCTTAAGGCTTTGTCCAAGCATTTTGCCAGTTGTTTGACGCTCTTTGAGGTGAATTTTTTGCCATATTTGGCTAAAATATCTTCATGATTGGCGTAGGAAAGTACGATAACGGAAAAGTTTTGCCCAAGGGCCAGAGCTTGACCGATTTTCTCAGGCACGGCTTGATAAAAATATTTCATGTTAGACAGATAAGTTTCCGGGTCACGGCGCTCACGTTCAATTTTATCTTCGGCGTCATAATATAAAATCATGCACAAAATGGCAAAGACAAAAACAAAGGTTATGAGGTTGGCAATGGCCAGGGTCCAGGCTTCAAGATAGACACCGTAGGCAAACCAACAAATGGCGCCGAGACAGTACATAATATACATATAACTGGAGAGGTTGTTGACATCTCTTGTATATAAAATGCGAAAAGTTTGAATGGCAAAGGTTAAAACCGTGGCTAAGGCCGCTGCATAGCCGATATAGGGAAATAGGGTAGATTCAAGAGTGGCTTCATCTATTAACATGATTCATCATCCTTTCGCATAAAGGTAATTTTCTATCTTTTATTTAGCGCCTAAAAGGTTAAAATTCGTATAATTTTTTTAAATAAAGGTTTTCTTTATGAAGTTTTGTTTTTATATTTAAGCAAAAGGAGAAAAACATGAAAACAGGTTTGGTCTTGGAAGGCGGCGGAAAACGCGGAATTTATACCGCCGGCGTGTTGGATGTGTTGCTTGAAAATAATGTTGCGGTTGACGGGGTTATCGGTGTGTCGGCCGGTGCCATTCATGGTTGTTCTTTTGTGGCCGGGCAGGTCGGCAGAAGTATTCGTTATAATCTGAAATACGGAAATGACTATCGTTTTATGAGTTGGCGGTCATGGTTTGAAAGCGGAAATATTGTCGATACGCAGTTTTGTTATCATGATTTGCCTGATTTTCTGGACCCGTTTGATAATGAGGCATTTAAAAAATCAAGAACCAAATTTTATGTTACCTGTTCTAATGTTGAAAGCGGAAATGCCGAATATATTTTGTGTCATGATTTGAAAGCCGAGATTGATTATTTGCGTGCCTCGGCGTCTTTGCCGATGGTGTCAAAAATCGTGGAAGTCGGCGGCAAAAAACTTTTGGACGGCGGTATTTGTGACAGTATTCCTTTGGCTGCATTTGAACAGCTTGGCTATGAGAAAAATATCGTAGTCTTGACCAGACCGAGCGGATATCGCAAAAAGCCCTCTTGCGGTGCTTGGCTGGCGGCTTTGGTGTATCGTAAGTTTCCAAAATTTGTTGCGGCAATTAAAAATCGGTATTGGCATTATAATCAGGAGCTTGATTATGTTGAAAAGCAACGTCAGGCGGGGAAGGCGTTTGTTTTGTGTCCGAGCCGCGTTATTAAAATCAGCCGAATGGAAAAAGATTTAAATGTGGTTAAGCAAATGTATGATTTGGGGCGGGAAGACGCTTTACGACATTTGCCGCAAATTCAAGCTTTCTTAAAGCAGGGTTGAGGTTTGTAAAACGGCGTCCATCCTCTTTTTTGCAAGCTCACAATAGGTTTTGTCCGTGTCAATGCCGCAAAAATTGCGTTTGAGCTTAAGCGCGGCGACGCCGGTGGTGCCACTGCCCATGAAGGGATCTAAAATGTTATCTCCGGGGCGGGTAGAGGCCGTAATAATCCGCTCAAGCAGGGCTAAAGGTTTTTGGGTGGGGTGTCGACCAAAAGTCTTTTCATCAAAGGGAGTGGTAGCAATTGACCAAACCGTGCGCATTTGCATATGCGGTTTTTTTAATGAATCTTTGGGAAAATTGCCGTTTTTCATGGCATCATAATTAAAATAATGCTTGCCGGATTTGCTTTTGCGGGCCCAAATTAATGTTTCATGACTGGCCGTAAAATATTTGCAGGAGAGGTTGGGGCTGGCATTGGGCTTAAACCAAGCGACCTCATTTAATATATGATATTTTAACAGCATCATGGCCAGACCACAGGAGTGGATACTGTGATAAGTGCCTGATACCCAAATGGTGCCGTCCGGTTTTAACAGACGACGACAAGCCTCAAGCCAAGCTTTGTGAAATTCATAATCTTCGGCAATACTGCGGCTGACGTCCCAATGTCCTTTATCAATTTTTACCAATTTGCCGTTTTGGCAGCTTAAGCCGCTTTGCGAAAGCATATAAGGAGGGTCGGCGAAAATCATGTCAAAACTTTCTTCCGGAAGTTTTGCCAGGATATCTAAACAGTTGTCATTATATATTTTATAGGGCGTATTGTCCAAATTTCTTTCTCCTTATCTTTCTTTGATATTATTCAGCTGTTTTTTTTATGCACGCCGATATTCGTTTTATGCCCCGAATATCTTTTATCATAAAAATCTTATTTGTCTAACCCGTGTGCTTGTTGATATTTTTTAACTAAGAGTGGCATTTTATGTTTGGGTGATTATAATGCTCGATGTCGTGTGATTGTGTGTGTCAAGCAATGAAAAATGGGCATCCTGAGGGTGAAAATCTGATGGTATGTCAAAGATTTGCCATGTATGAAGCCGGTGTGTCGTTTGTGAAAACGAACATTGAAAAGTTACGGGCTGCATTTAGGTTTATTTTGTTTTTGCAGAATAAATTTGACTGCGTTGTGTGGATTGCTGCGGCAAAATCTTTGGCAAATAAAAAATATCGGGCGCTGATAGAGCGCTCGGTTCTGCGGCTGAATAAGAATGTTTATTTTTATTCAGCTGAGAGTATATCCATGTCTGATTATTGTTATTTGCATCTTTATGATTTGGTGAACAAAGAAGCAGCTTTTTGCGTTATTGATGAAGGGCTTTTGATTAAAAATTTTGAAGCAGTGAGAACCAAGCGTTTGTTGGCAATGAGTAAGATGTTTAAATATCGGCTTGTTTTGGCCAGATTGCCTTTGGTGCAGGGGCTGAGTGATTTATATGCGCCGTTGCAGTTCATTACTTCTTTGAATTTGGGAATGAGCAAGGTGCAGTTTGAAAAGTGTTTTTTGCGGCAATCTTGCTGCGAGGATAAGCGGTTGCAAGATGAGGCAAAATTGATGGCTTTGATAAAGCCTTATATATATGATTGCAACTTGAGGGAAAAGTTTAAGATAAATTATTTTGATTATGATTGTAAATTAAGCAAGGCGGAGGAGCGTGATTATTTTTTTGAAAAAAGTCGTTTTTTGGCATTAAAATCACGGTTTTGTTTTTTAGAAATTTTGCAAAAATTTCAGACAATTTATACTTATACCGAAAGCAAAATCAAAATGTTGTCAGCCTTACTTGACAAACTGGTGCGGCAAAAGCAAAAAGCCGTGGTCTTTGTGCGTTATCTTGATGAAATTTGTTTTTTGGAGGAAGTCGGGGTTTTTAGAAAATATAATTATG
>CALXWF010000021.1 GCA_944392285.1 uncultured Alphaproteobacteria bacterium
AAATTATGGATTATTGTTGCGGTGCCGGCGGCAAAAGTTTGACCATGTCCTTTTTGTTGCAAAATCGCGGCAAAATTTTGGCGCATGATGTTTCCCTCAAAAGGTTGGAGGCGATTAAACCGCGTATGCAAAGGCTTAAAGCCACAAATATTGAACTTAGTGATATTTTGGCCGCTAATGATTGTGATTTTGACCGCTTTGTAATTGATGTTCCTTGTTCGGGAAGCGGAACATGGAGGCGCTCTCCGGATGCAAAATTTCGGCTCACGCCCGAGCTTTTGGCCGGAATTGTCAAGGTGCAGCGGCAGATTTTGGAAACCGCATATGAGCGCACGCGAATCGGCGGACGAATTATTTATATTACTTGTTCAGTGTTGCCGGAAGAAAATGAAGAAAATATTGAGAATTTTCTTAAACTTCATTCTGATGTCGGGGTGGTTAATATGCTGGAATTGTGGCAAAAATTGTTGAAAGCGCCGTATCCTTCGGTCAATGAGAAATATTTGCGTTTATCTCCTATCAGCAGCGGAACGGACGGATTTTTTGTGGCGGTTTTGGAGAAAAAATAAAAGTTGATTTTCGTCTAATTTGTGGTAAAAGAAGGTTACGTCTAACTAATTATTATAGAGCTATGAAAAAATTATTTTTTGAAATTGGAGTAGATGATGCTTCCAATTTAACCCAAGAAGAAAAAGAATATCTGGTCGGATATAAAATAAAAGACAGATGTTTTGCACTTAAACGTCCCGAAGGGCGCTATTCATATCCTGAGGCTGAAAAACTTTGTGCCGAATGGCAAAAGGAATATTTGTTAAAATTACAAATTCCTGATGTTAAGAGTTTTTTAGATTTGCATGAGCATTTGGATAAAGTGAATGCTTTATACGAAAGTCTCGGACAAGAGCCTTTGGCAAAAGGGGATTATTGGACCTCCAGCTTGTCGGGCGCAAAGAAAAATCAGATTTTTGACCTCTATTGCAGCGGTTGGTATGTGGAGAAATCAGAGGTTGAAAATTTGTTGGTTTTCATTTTGGTTTGATGATGGAGTCTGAGTTTTTTAACTCAGGCTCTTTTTTTATTCAGCCGTTAAGGTCTTGTTGTTTTGGCTGTAGATGTAAGAAATAATTTCAGCCACGGCGGCAAAAGCTTCAAGCGGGATTTCTTCATCAATATCTACGGCTTTAAGAATTTGAACCAAATCTGCATCTTTATGTATTTCTATCCCTTCATCTAGGGCAATTTGAATAATTTTTTGCGCAATTTGTCCTTCACCTTTGGCCAGAACCACAGGGGCATTATGCTTGCTCGGCTCGTAGCCCAGAGCAATTGCATAATCTGGGGACAAGTCGTTATCAGCATTGTTTTGTCGCTCATTTCTGTTATTATCAGTGTCAGACATCTGCCTAATCCTTAAAGTTTGTTGCAAGGATTATTGTAAATCTTAGGCTTATTCTTGGCAAGAACTTTTTGATTTGGCACAATTTTTGCATGATGTCGGTTATGTTTGGGGAAACGTAACCTTATGTGGGGAGATAGCTGATGGATTTGAACGATCTGTCTTTACATCAAGTCGCTGCAAAAAAAATGCAGTATCTGACTGAAAGGCAAAAGGTTTTGGCTACGAATGTTGCCAATGCCAACACGCCCGGTTATCTGCCTAAAGATCTTGAAGAACCTGATTTTGCTTCCGTATTACAGAAAAATTTGCCTATGAAAGTGACAAATGCCAAGCATATCGGCGGAATCGGCGCTGATTTGAATGGGCGTTTGTATACCCCGAAGCCGACAACAGCTTTGACTATTGACGGTAATGGGGTGGTGCTTGAAGATCAACTTAATGAGATTTCTAAAGACAAAGGCGAATATGAGCGCCTGATTACCATTTATAACAAGTATCGGACCATGATTAAAATGGCCAATACCAAGATTAGCAGTTAGGAGATATAAAAGATTATGCCTAATAATTTATCCGTCAGTGCCGATATTGCCGTTTCGGGAATGAAAGCTCAGGCCGAAAGGCTGCGGATTATCTCCGAAAATATGGCAAATGCCGACTCCGTTGCGGTTAAACCCGGCGAGGATCCTTATCGGCGGCAAGTGGTTTCTTTTAAGAATTATGTTGATAGAGAAACCGGTGCGCAAATGGTAAAAGTTGACAAGGTTTTGAAAGATAATGCGCCTTTTGAGAAGAAATATGCTCCAAATCATCCCGGTGCCGATGCCGAGGGTTATATTTCTTTGCCGAATGTTAATCCGCTCATTGAGATGATGGATATGAAAGAAGCACAACGCAGTTATGAGGCAAATTTGAATGTGATGAGAACTGCTCGCACCATGAATAGTCAGGTTTTAGATATTTTGAAATAAGATAAAGGGGAATTTTTATGAATAATATCAGCAGTGCATTAAATGCTTATCAGCAAGCTTTAGGACGTATCGGGGCTCAGACACCCGCCGCAGAAAAAACAGCTGCGCCTCAAGGGTTTCAGGATATGGTCGAAGAGGCAGTCGAAAATGCCGTTGATATATCTAAGAAAAGTGAGGCCATGACTTTAAGCGGCATGACCGGAAAGGCAGATATTCAAGATGTGGTTTTGGCTGTTTCTAATGCCGAAATTGCCTTGGAAACTGTTGTTGCCGTGCGTGACACTGCTATTAAAGCTTATAAAGAAATTATGTCTATGCCCATATAATAAAATGCGTTTGGCTGATAATTGATATAAAAAATCCTCCCGTTCGGGAGGATTTTTTTGTTACATGAAGAACCTAAGGTAAAGGTATACCGTTGCTATGGCAACACTTATCAGCATGACAGGTATTGACCAAATTAAAAACCTTAGGAAGTTAATCGGGTGACCTTCTCGGGCTGCCATACCGGCTACAATAACGTTGGCCGAAGCACCGATTAAGGTGCCGTTACCGCCAAAGCATGCGCCCAAAGACAAAGCCCACCACACCGGCATCATGGCCTCACGACCGCCCATGCTTTCCTCCATGGATTTTATCATCGGAATCATGGTGGCAACAAAGGGAATGTTGTCAATGGCGGCAGAAACAATTGCCGAAACCCAGATAATCAGCAGGGCTGCTTTTTCAATGCTGCCATCCGTAAAGGCAATGAACTTTTGACCGAGGAGGGCCAAAACTCCGGTTTCTTCCAAGCCATAAACAATGACAAATAAGCCGGAGAAGAAAAAGATGGTTGTCCAGTCAACGATTGAAAAAATTTCTTCGGTTTTGTGGTCGCGTTCTTCATGGTCATTGCCGATGGTGTAGAGCAATAGCAAAACGGCGCCGCCAAACATGGCAATCGTGCCGTTGGCAATGTGCAAATGTTCGGCACTGATAAAACCTAAGATCACAAAGAACAAAACAAATAAGGATTTTTTCAGTAAGCTCCAGTCCGTAATACAGTCAATTTCACTGATTTTCATGACGGCTTTGCGGTTTTGGTCCGTGGTTTTCAGATTTTTGCCCCAGAAGAAGTTGAAGCCCAAGATTAAGACAACCATGGTCACGGCAACAACAGGGGTTAGCTCGTTTAGAAAATCCATAAAAGACAAGTTTAAGGCGGAGCCGATTAAAATGTTTGGTGGGTCACCGATAAGCGTGGCCGTGCCGCCGATGTTAGAAGCAAAAATCTCTAATATCAGGTAAGGGTAAGGGTTGATTTTGAGTTTGCGGGTGATTTGGAATGTGACCGGTGCTATCAGCAAAACCGTGGTGACATTGTCAAGCAAGGCTGAGAAAAAGGCTGTTACGATTGCCAAAACAACCATTAATCCTCTGGGGTTGGCTTTGACTTTTTTGGCAGCCCAAATGGCAACATATTGAAACATGCCGGATTTTTCGG
>CALXWF010000022.1 GCA_944392285.1 uncultured Alphaproteobacteria bacterium
AGGCTTATCTGGCTCATTCTTTCCACTCTCTAGGCTTTTCCCTTATTGTCATGCTGAACTTGTTTCAGCATCTCCGAGGGCTCATTCGTCCCGTAAGCCTCGCGCGGCATTGCACTTGCGCTTGGCAACTATCGACTCCAACATCTCTGCAATGAGACCCTGAAACGAGTTCAGCATGACAGAAAATTTTTCTTACCATAGATTTATGATATCATACTCTTTCAGTATAGGCAAAAAAATTAAAAAAACATTTAACAAAGAAGCAAAAGAATATTTTTCCAAAGAATATCTCTTCTGGATAAGTCAACAGAAAAATTTTGATTTTTTTAAAATTACGATATTGATTTATGTGCTAAATAACGTTAACTTAAAGACAAACTGATAAATTGATAAATAAAAGAGGTAGAAGTGACTAAATCAGAACTTATTGAGCGTATTGCCAACAAAAACCCGCATCTTTTGTTAAAAGACGTTGAAAGAATAGTTGGGGTTATTTTAGATAAAATTACATCATCTTTAGCAAAAGGTGAAAGAGTTGAGTTTCGTGGTTTTGGGGCGTTTTCCGTTCGTACGCGCACACCGCGTCTGGCCAAAAACCCGCGTACCGGTGAGCAAGTGAAAGTAGAGGAGCGCAACATCCCCCACTTCAAAACCGGCAAACAGTTGCATGAACTTTTGAATAAATAAATACACATCAGAAAGAAAGGGTCACGGTTATGGGTTTCATTAAAATGCTTATCGGCTTGCCCCTGTTGGTTGTTATTTTGGTTTTTGCCTTTGTCAACAACGACATGGCCACCTTTAACCTTTGGCCCTTTTATATTGAAATAACCGTATCTTTGAGTGTTGCGATAGTCTTTTTATTGGCTTTGGGCTTTATCTTGGGCAACTTCTTTTCTTGGTTGTCTTATGCGCCGGTTCGCTCAGCCTTGCGCCAACAGAAAAAGCAATGTCGCAAACTCAGTAAAGAACAGCTCAAACTTGTTAAAGAAGTTGAAGACTTGCATGAGAATCTTAATTCTCTTAAAGAACTTGAAGCCAAAATGCCCAAACCCACGTTTCGTGAAAAATTGGCGCGTTTCTTCAAGCGCAAGCCCAAAGAGCCCGCCAACGGCACAACCAATGACGGCGGCGTAATTTAAACTGGAAATTTTATAAAAACTCTGCTAAGACTTAACCCAAGATTTAACAAAAGAATGGTAGAAAGATGAATTGGCTTACAGATTTTGTTCGACCGAAAATACAAAAAACTTCTCTTAAAGAGATAGATGACAACCTTTGGACCAAATGTCCGCAATGTGGGCAGATGCTGTTTTCCAAAGAGCTTAAAAAGAGCAATTATGTCTGCACGCGTTGCGGCCATCATTTGCGTTTATACATTGAAAAACGTTTCAAAATGCTTTTTGACAACGGTGAGTTTAATGAGGTTACCTTACCTCACGTTGTTGAAGACCCCTTAAATTTTAAGGATTCCAAACGCTATACCGACCGTTTGAAAACTTATCGCAAATCCACCGGCAATGAAGATGCGATTCGCGTTGCCCAAGGAGAAATCGGCGGCATAACCTGTGTGGTTGCGGCGATGGACTTTTTCTTCATGGGCGGTTCCATGGGAACGGCAGTCGGTGAAGGCATTGTTAAAGCGGCAGAGCTTGCTTGCAAGGGCAACTATCCGTTGATTACCATTGCGGCCTCCGGCGGCGCCCGCATGCAGGAAGGTATTCTGTCTTTAATGCAAATGGCGCGCACCACGGCAGCGGTTAACAAAGTTAAAGAAAAAGGTTTGCCTTTTATTTCCGTTATGACAGATCCGACCACAGGCGGTGTTTCAGCCTCTTTTGCCATGCTTGGTGATGTTCACATTGCCGAAAAAGGCTGTGTTATCGGCTTTGCCGGTCAGCGTGTTATTGAGCAAACCATTCGTGAAAAATTACCTGAAGGTTTCCAACGTGCCGAATATCTTAAAGAGCACGGCATGGTAGACATTGTTTGTGAGCGTGCGCAACTTAAAAATGAGCTGGTTAAGGTCATAAGCATTTTAACCCACAGCAAACCCCAGCTGACAACTTTGTCGATAGAGCGTCGTTAATTAAAAAATCTCGGAATTTTCCGAGATTTTTTTTAAGCCACATCAATTGTTTCAAGCACGGCTTCAAAGCCTTCTTTTTGCGGCGAGCAGACATAAGCGCCGACTTTAACTTCGTCCATGTCATAAAGCAGGGCAGAGCGTCTGAGCAAAACATAATGAACCCCATCAGTGGAATAATATAACAAATATTCACCTTTCACACGGCGAATTTTGAAAGATAATTCTTCTTCAACCGGCAAAATCTGGTGCAAGCTCCAATCCGAGCAACCGCCGGAGGCACACACCGTGCCGATACGTGGATTTTCCATATTTTCTTGCATCAAAGAAATTTTCAGCCAATTATTTTTATCGATTCTCACCATGAGGCCGCATTGTTCAAAGGCCTCCGGCCGATAAAAGCGCCATTTGGCCGTCAAACAAAAATCTTTCAAGACACGCTTAAAGAAAAAATGCCCAGTATCTTTTGCAAATTTTGCGCGGTTATTTACCCAAAAATCGGTGCCGGCCAGAGCTTTAACTTTCATGCCCTCATCGCCGAAATAAACTTCTTCGGGTTCATTAAGCCATTCAAAATCTTTAAGCACGTCCAAAAGCATTAAAAGTTCCTGACAGATTCATCTCCCATGTCGGCCAAAGCTTTTTCCAGAGCGGCATTTTTGGTCTTCGGGCTGACAATTTTCAGGCTGATGATTTGGTCGCCTTGTCCGGATTTGTTTTTAATCCCCTTTCCTTTTAAGCGCAGCTTTTCCCCGCTTGAAGAATAAGGCGGAATGTGAACAACAACTTTACCGCTGATGGTCGGAATGGTAACTTTAGCTCCAAGCACGGCCTCTTTCATGCTAATCGGCAGTTCCAACAAAACATTAAGCCCGTCCAAAGAAAAATAGGGGTGTTTATCCACATTTATCGTAATCAAAACATCGCCTTTGGGGCCGCCGTTAAAGCCGTCTTGACCCAGCCCTTTTAACCTTAAGGTTTGACCGTCAAGCGTTCCGGCCGGAATTTTGACATTAATATTTTTGCCCTGAATAATAACAGAGGTTTCACCGCCTTTTGCCGCGGTCAAAAAGTCAACCCTCATGCTATAGGCAATATCTTCGCCTTTGCGCGGCCCGCGAGATTGTCGCGTCCCAAAGCCTTGAGCACCGCCGCCAAATTGTGAAAAAATATCCTCCCCGAAGATTGAAGAAAAATCAAACCCCTGTGCGCCGCCAAAACCGGCGCCGAAGCCGGTCGGTTTGCCGTCGGCATCAATTTCATTATTGTCATATTTTTGGCGTTTTTCTTTATCACCCAAAATATCATAAGCGCAAGAAATTTCCTTAAATTTCTCGGCGGCATCTTTATTATCTTTGTTCAAATCGGGGTGATATTTGCGCGCCAACTTCCGATAAGCTGATTTTATTTCAGCCTCTGAAGCATCTTTGGAAACACCCAATACATGATACAAATTTTTTGTCATTGTCAAAAATTTTCTCCTCAGGTGTTATATAGGAAGAGAATAAGCTTTTTGCAAGTTAGGGGCGTTGTTGATAATCACAAATAAAGGTGGCGCGTCTGGCGTTGTTTTTATACAAGACCACATCGGAGAGTGTAGCTTTTTTGTCATTTTGCTCTTGGCAATAGAGGGCAGCAAGCATGGCCAGTTCATCGACGCGAATATTTTTATATTCATAAACCACATGGCTCGGCGAGGTTTCAACCACCACGACATTATCAACATATTTGTTAAAATTCGGCCGAAATTCCTGATGAGCGACACAAGCGGCAAATAAAAAGACGGTAGACACCAACAACAAAAGTTTTTTCATCTTATGCACTTTCTGACTAGAGTTCAATTTCTCTGCCATTAACCGTTTTAGGGTTTTGCGGCGGAGATTTTGGTTTTGGCAAATTATGAGAGTCTGCGCGCCCTTTCATTTGGGCCACCCTTTCGCGCAACTTTGCCAACCGCTCCGATATTTGACTTTTTGGAGCAGAGGGCGCTTGTTGAGATACCTGAGGCATAAGCACCTCCCTTTTGCCGACTTTGTGCCAAGATAACATCTTTTTATTAAGCAATGCTTAATTTAGAGATTATTTCAAAATATTATAAATATCTTTACCGGCTTGTTCGAGCACTTTTTGCACCCGTTTGTTGGTTGTGTTTTTGGTGCGGCTGTTGGTGAGTTTATTGAGCATTTGCTGCAAGTCTTGAAGAAAACGTTTATCTTGGCGCAAAGCCTCAATGTCTTGCAAGTTTTCCTCATCGTTGATTTTATAATTAACCACGGCTTTCAAGGTGGCGATATATTCGGCTTCCTTGCGGGCGGCAAAAGCCTGAGCATCAGACGCCAAAGCAGACAAGAACATAAAACCAATTAACGGCAGATAAGTTATTTTCATACTTCCCCCGAACGAAAAAAACGTTATAATCAACTAAATTATAAAACAAAAACATGGTTTGACCATGTAAAAAAGCGAGTTATCACAATGAAAAAAACACTATGGCTTTTACTGGACGACCGCATGGGCAGTGTCGGTCAGGCGCGAGGTGTCGCACAATTTTTGCAAAACGACTTTGAGGTGTTTGAGAAAAAAATTACATATACCCCGCTTGCCAAATTGCCGAATTGTCTTAAAGGTGCAAGCTGTTTGGGCATAACCTCTGAGAGCAAAGAGGGCTTGTCTGCGCCGGCGCCTGATTTGGTCATATCGGCCAGCCGCCGCACGGCGCCTCTTGCCCGCTGGATAAAAAAACGCTCGCACGGGCGTACGGTAATTGCACAATTAATGTATCCGGGCAAAAGCGGCATTAAAGATCTGGACATGGTGTTTGTTTCCGAACATGATAAAAAGAAAAAATTTTATCCCAACATCACCTATATCGTCGGTTCACCGCATCGTGTTACGCCCCAAGTTTTGGCTGAAGCGCGCCAAAAATGGGAAAAGGTTTTTGCAAACCTGCCCAAGCCTTTGACGGCATTAATTATCGGCGGCGCCATTAAAGGCCACCCGTTCAGTGAAGAAAATGCCGCATGCCTCGGCCGTGCGGTTAAAAAGTTTAAGCAAGACTTCGGCGGTTCGCTTTTGGTGACCGATTCCAAGCGCACCGGCAAATCTGCCGAAGAGGTTATCATGCGTGAGCTGGCAGAGATTCCGTCTTATACCTATCTTTGGGGAGAGAATAAAGAAAACCCGTTTTTAGGCTTTTTGGCTTGTTGTGACAACATCATCGTCACCGGCGATTCCGTAAGCATGTGTTGTGAGTCTTGCGGCACCGGCAAACCCGTTTATATCTTTGAAGGTGAAGACTGGCTTTCTCACAAACATATTCGTTTTGTTGCCTCGCTATATGCCAATGGCTATGCTTTTCCGCTGGAGCAAGAGGGGCGGGCGGGTTTTAGCTCTCGCGGGAGCCTAAATCCGGCCTCGGAAGTTGCCGCCGCTATCTGCGCATATTTCACAAAAGCGTAACCCTTAAGCGTTTGACTCAATGCGCTAAATCTGCTATCCTCAATAATGTGAAGAAGTTATTGTGGGGTATTATTGTTGAATTAAAAAATAAAAAAATATGAAAAAATTTTTACTTTTTGTTGTCCTGATACTAGGTGTTTGGACAGCAAGCGCGCAGGTTTACCGTCTGCCACAGGGGCTGACAATGGGAGGAAGTCAGTGGTGTTATAAAAATTATGCATTGGTTGAAACCAATGATGAATATGCATATGTATATATAACACACCGAGCTTACCCAGAGATCAGAACGCTAACGCCCTTTTATCTTATTGAAGATGAGGTGATGTCGCGGATTGAAGCTGCTTGTTATCGTAATGGGTGGAGCAGTCTGCGAATCTTAGATGTTAGTCCAACTTGTGGTGTACAAACGATGCGCTGGTTGGTTGTTACCAATCGAGGAAACTTTTATGCTTATTCCGACGGTTCTATTATAGAAACGAGGGCCTCTGCCTGTCGTCGATATAATTATTCTGAAGGATGGGAAAAAGTCATGGCTTGGCTACATGGTACCTATCACTTCTTAGACTGTGTAGCTTACACAGCCTATGCCTGGGACCATACACGGCATTGCCTAAGAGCGATTGGAAACAGCATAAAACACGGTCGACCGGATATGACGCCTTATCGAGGAGGATATAAACCGATATACCGTGATGCCCACCCAAACTACCGGCCCACGGTTCGCCCGTTGCCACACCGGCCGCGAATTGAAAAATCGCGCCAACTTCAAAAGCGCGAAGCCAAACGCCCGGTACGTCGCGTTCAACCGCAAAAGCCTGTGCGTGAGGTAAAACAAACTTCAAGCTCAAATTCCAGCAGCACGCCGTTGCTGGATAAATATCTGAGCCGGAAGTAAAAAAAAGAAACCCTCTTTCGTCTGAAAGAGGGTTTTCCTTTTTAATTTTTAAGAATCTCCTTGGCG
>CALXWF010000023.1 GCA_944392285.1 uncultured Alphaproteobacteria bacterium
ATCCTTACTTATGTTAGGCTGCAGCTTCCATCTTTTTGGCTTTTTCCAAAACATCTTCTATGGTACCGACCATATAAAATGCTTGTTCGGGAATATTGTCATATTTACCTTCAATAATACCCTTAAAGCCTTTTATCGTATCTTCAAGTTTTACAAATACGCCGGGGGTTCCGGTAAAGACTTCAGCAACGTGGAAAGGTTGCGACAAGAATTTTTGAACCTTACGTGCACGAGCCACCGTCAGTTTATCTTCCTCTGACAACTCATCCATACCTAAAATGGCAATGATATCTTGCAAGGATTTATATTTTTGCAAAATCTCTTGGACTTGACGGGCAACCTGATAATGCTCATCTCCGACAATCATCGGGTCAAGAATGCGGCTGGTCGAATCAAGCGGGTCAACAGCCGGATAAATACCAAGCTCAGAAATCTGACGTGACAGAACCGTGGTTGCATCCAAGTGGGCAAAGGTGGTTGCCGGTGCCGGGTCGGTTAAGTCATCGGCCGGAACATATACGGCTTGAACCGAAGTAATTGAGCCATTTTTGGTTGAGGTAATACGCTCTTGCATGGCACCCATATCCGTTCCCAATGTCGGCTGATAGCCCACGGCTGAAGGAATACGACCTAAAAGGGCCGAAACCTCTGAACCGGCTTGGGTAAAGCGGAAGATGTTGTCAACAAAGAACAAAACGTCTTGATGTTCTTCATCACGGAAATATTCTGCTTGTGTCAACCCGGTTAAGGCAACGCGTGCGCGAGCTCCTGGAGGTTCATTCATCTGACCATATACCAGAACGGTCTTGGATTTGTCGCCATTTAAATCAATAACGCCGGATTCAATCATTTCATGATAAAGGTCATTACCTTCACGGGTTCTTTCACCAACCCCTGCAAAGACCGAATAACCGCCGTGTCCTTTAGCGATGTTATTAATCAGTTCCATAATCAAAACCGTTTTACCGACACCTGCACCACCGAACAAACCAATTTTTCCGCCTTTGGCGTAGGGTTCAAGCAAGTCAATAACTTTAATACCCGTGGTTAAAACCTCGGTTTCGGTTGATTGGTCAACGAATGCCGGTGCCGGACGGTGAATCGGATAATATTTTTCGCTTTCAATCTCACCGCGATTGTCAACGGGTTCACCGATAACGTTAATAATACGCCCAAGCATTTCAGGACCAACGGGCACCTCAATCGGCTCGCCGGTATTAACGACTTCCTGGCCGCGGACCAAACCGTCGGTAACATCCATAGCTATGGTTCTGACAACATTTTCACCAATGTGTTGTGCGACTTCCAACACCAATTTTTTGCCATGGTTGTCACATTCCAAAGCCGTTAAAATCGGGGGCAAATCTTCAACTGCTTCAAATTTTACGTCAACAACGGCACCCATTACTTGTGAAATGTGACCGAGTTTTCCGGTTTTGCGTTCTTTTTTGGCAACTGATTTTATTTTTGTAACCGTTTTTTTCTCAGCCGCTGCCGTTGTTTTGACCGGCTTTTTGCTGCTTGCGGTAGCTGCTTTAACGGTCTTTTTGCTGCTTGCGGCAGCTGTCTTTACCGTTGCCGTCGTTTTTTTGGCTCTGGTTGTCTTAGCTGTGGTCTTTTTTTCGCTCATATACTTGTCTCCTTAAAACTTGCTATAAGGCTTCGGCGCCGGCTATAATTTCGGTAAGCTCGGTTGTAATCGCCGTCTGACGAATGCGATTATAGCGCAAAGTCAGGCTTGAAATCATGTCTTTGGCATTGCGGGTGGCGTTGTCCATCGATGTCATACGCGCTCCGTGCTCAGATGCTTGTGAGTGTACAATGGCTTGAAATATGCTTGACTTGAAAATCAAAGGCAATACGCCTTCCAAAATTTCCATCAAGCCGGGTTCATATTCATAAAACGCACCGCGGACGACGTTTATCGGCGCGTGCATTTTGTTGTACTCAAAATCTTCAATCTTAACCGGCAATATCTGCTCAACTTTGACCTCGCGGTTTATGGCTGAGCGAAAACGGCTGGCAACGACTTCGCAGACATCTATTTCTTTATTGTCAAACATCTCAAGAATCGGATCTGCGACATCCGTTGCCTCGTAATATTTTGCACCTTTTTTGGCTACGGAATCAATGGTGCGTACAATCAAGTTTCCGTATTTGCGCTTCATGATGTCTGCGCCTTTTTTGCCGACGCACACAATCTTTACCTCTTTTCCGACTGAAAGCAACTCTTCAACACGGTACATGGCCGCTCTGGCAACTTGTGAATTATAGCTGCCGCATAGCCCTCTGTCTGATGCAAAGACCAAAAGCAAATATGTCTTTTCTTCTCCGTGGCCACGCATCATGGACGGATAGATAAAACTAACATTGCTTTCACGCTCTTTGTTTTTCAGCTCAAACAGCACCCTGTTGGCCGAAGCCAACAGGTTGTTGTTGTAGAAAAGAGATTTTCCTATCAGGCCTTGCGACCGACGCAAACGTGCAGCGGCAACCATCTTCATCGCTGAAGTGATTTTTTGAGTTGATTTTATGGACTCAATTCGTGTTCTTAACTCTTTTAAGCCTGCCATAATTCAACCCCTATGCTGCTTTTTCTTCCCCGACAAACTCACTTAGGAAATTGTCAAAGAACTTTGTCAACTTGGCATCAAGCTCATCGCTGATAACTTTCTTTTCTTTAATTTCCGCAAGATATTTCGGGTGTTGCGCCTTGATTGTCGTCAGAGCTTTTTGCTCAAAGTTTCTGACTTCGTGCAGCGGAATTTTATCTAAATAGCCGCGAACGCCGGCAAAAATCGAAACGACTTGCTCTTCCACCGGCATCGGATGATATACCGGTTGTTTTAACAATTCGGTCAAACGGGCACCACGTTCCAACAAAGCGCGGGTAGAGGCATCCAAGTCTGAGGCAAATTGTGAGAAGGCTGCCATTTCACGATATTGCGCCAACTCCAATTTAATTTTACCGGCAACTTGTTTCATGGCCTTAATCTGCGCCGCCGAACCTACACGGCTTACCGAGATACCAACGTTAACCGCCGGACGAATACCTTGATAGAACAAGCTGCTTTCCAAGAAGATTTGTCCGTCGGTAATTGAAATTACGTTGGTCGGAATATAGGCCGAAACGTCACCTGCTTGGGTCTCAATTACCGGAAGCGCCGTTAAAGAACCTGCGCCCTCTTCATCATTCATCTTGGCCGCACGTTCAAGCAAACGTGAGTGCAGATAGAAGACGTCACCCGGATAAGCCTCACGCCCTGGAGGACGACGCAACAACAAGGACATCTGGCGGTATGCCGTTGCTTGTTTGGATAAGTCATCATAGAAGATTACGGCATGCATGCCGCGATCACGGAAATATTCGCCCATGGCACAGCCTGAATAAGGCGCCATAAACTGCATGGGTGCGGGATCCGAGGCCGTAGCAGCCACAACAATTGTGTAATCCATCGCACCATGGTCACGCAAAGTTTTAACAACTTGCGCTACGGTTGAACGCTTTTGACCAATGGCTACATAGACGCAATATAGCTTTTCTTTTTCATCTTTGGCTTGATCATTAATTCTTTTTTGGTTGATAATCGTATCAAGAATAATAGCAGTTTTACCGGTTTGGCGGTCACCAATAATCAGCTCGCGTTGGCCACGACCGATCGGTATCAGAGAATCTACGATTTTTAAGCCGGTTTGGACAGGCTCATGCACACTTTTCCGCGGAATAATACCCGGTGCCTTAACCTCTGTCATACTAAATTCTTTGGCTTTAATCTCGCCGCCGCCGTCAATCGGATTTCCCAAACCGTCAACAACGCGACCCAAAAGCTCTTTGCCGACCGGAACACTTACAATTTTATCCGTACGTTTTACCGTATCACCTTCCTTAATTTCTTGGTCAGAACCGAAGATAACCACGCCGACGTTGTCTTCTTCCAAGTTCAGCGCCATTCCTTTAACGCCACTCTGGAACTCAACCAACTCACCGGCTTGAACTTTATCTAACCCGTAAATACGAGCAATACCGTCTCCGACAGATAAAACCTGTCCGACTTCCGAGACATCTAAGTCAACCCCGGAATCGGCGATTTTTTCTTTAATTATGGAGGTTATTTCGCTTGCGTGTATAGACATTACCGTCCACCTTTCATAACTAATTCTAAACGATTTAATTTTCCGGCCAAGGTATCGTCAATCATTGACGAACCGTATTTGACACGCAGACCGCCCAAAAGCTCAGGCTGAATCTGATATTTGATAATTACTTTTTTGCCAAGCATTTCCTCAAGCACGTTTTTCAGTTTTTTATCTTGGGCCGTACTTAATGCTTTGGCCGATGACACTTCAACTTCTTCAATTCCGTGTTTTTGATAATAGATTTTGCGGAAAGCCTCTAATATCAAGCCAAGCTCGGCAAAGCGAGCATTTTCAGCCAAAATATCCAGACAATTCAAAGTCTCGGAAGACAATTTTAACTTCGGCGCAACAGCTTTAAGCGCCTCTTTTTTGGCAGAAACTTCCCAGAGCGGATTAGCCAGATAAGTTACAAAATCTTTATCTTCTCGCAATAAGGCGGAAAGAGTTTCCATGTCTTTGACCACGGTTTCTACGGCATGACGCTCTTCCGCCCCTTCGTAGAGCGCCAGAGCGTAAGTAGAAGCAATTTTGGTTTTAGAAATTTTTTTCAATGTTTGTACCCATTCCTCTTTAACATGCTTTAGATAATATATAATAATTAGTTTCTAATTTATTAAAAAAAATTTACTTATGAACTTTTTTCACATAAAGCTGTAAGGATCGATATCTACCTCAATCCGTACATTGGAAAAACTTGGCACTTTACGTAACCATTCTCTTATAACTTCTTGTATTTTTATGTTTTTTGCCGTTTTGAGCAAGAGGCGGTATCTGTATTTATTACGCAAAACAAATATCGGTGCCGGCGCCGGCCCCAAGGTCGTGATATATTCAGTATTCGGTGCGGTTTGCCCCAAATAGGCGGCCGCTTTTTCTACCGCATTTTGATTTGCGCCCGACACAATGATAGCGGCTAATTTACCGAAAGGAGGCATTTTTAACAAACGCCGCGACTGCTTTTCAAGCGCCATAAACTTATTTCTGTCCTGACTAACCAAAGCCTGTAATACGGCATTTTCCGGATAAAGGGTTTGCACATAAACCGTTCCCTTTTTGGCACCCCTGCCCGCGCGCCCCGACACTTGCGAAAGCAGCTGATATGTTTGCTCGGCAGCTCTTAAATCACTCCCCATCAAGCCCAAGTCTGCATCAACAATACCGACCAAAGTCAGCTCCGGGAAGTGGTGACCTTTGGCGAGAATCTGAGTTCCGATTAAAATGTCAACTTTGCCGTCTTCAACCTCTTTAATAACTTGAGAAATTTCATTAATTCCCGAAGTTATGTCACTGGAAAGAATATTAATTTTGGCTTCGGGGAAGCGCAGTTTTACCTCTTCGGCAATTCGTTCGACTCCGGGGCCGCAAGCCGTCAGCCCGGTTTCTGACCCACAATCGGGACAGACTTTTGGAATCGGCATCGTATGTCCGCAATGGTGGCAGATTAAATTATGACTGCGGCGGTGCTCCGTCATCCATGACGTGCAATTCGGACATTGTATTCGATAACCGCAATCGCGACAAATGGTCAAAGGCGCATAGCCGCGGCGATTCAAGAACAACATGGATTGCTCGCCTTTTTCTAAATTTTCTTGCAACGCCTTAACCAGAATCGGACTAAGCCAACCCGGCCCCGTGCTGAGTTTTTGCGGCTTGTTTTGCTTCAAATCTATGACTTTCACCTCAGGCAATTGGGCAACGGCATAGCGGCTCTCTAATTTCACAACGTCATATTTGCCTTCTTCCACATTGCACAAAGTTTCCATATCCGGCGTCGCGGTTGATAAAATCAGCGGATATTTTTCAAGACTCGCACGCACAACCGCCATGTCACGACCTTGATAATTTACGACATCTTCCTGCTTAAAGGAGTGGTCATGACTTTCATCTATAACCATTAAGCCTAAGTTTTGGTAAGGCAAAAACAAAGCCGAACGCGCCCCGACCAACACTTTTGCCCGTCCTTCGGCAACCGCTTTCCAGGTGTCTATCTTTTCTCTTATTCCTAAAGCTGAATGCCATTTGGCCGGTTTTACACCGAATCGACGCTCAAAACGGCCGAGCCATTGTGCCGTTAGGGTAATTTCAGGCACCAAAACCGCTACCTGATATCCGGCCGCCAAAGCCGCCGCTACCGCCTCAAAATAAACTTCGGTTTTGCCCGAGCCCGTGACGCCGTCTAATAAAGTGACCGAAAAACCACACCCCACCTTGCGGCACAAAAAATCTGCCGCATGCTGTTGTTCTGCCGTTAAGGTTACTTTTTGGTGCGCGGTATCCGGCCGGGCAAAGTCTTTTTTGCATTCAACTTTTATCGGCTCTAACACGCCGCCGTCTATCAGACTTTTAATAACCGCTTGGCCGACCCCTGCTCCTTTGGCAATCTCGGCTCGGGTATAGGGATAATGTTTTAAAAGCTCTATTACGCGCCAACGCGCATCAGAATTTTTTAGCTTTGCTTCTGCTAAAGTTTTGCCTGAAAGTTTATAAAGGGTTTGGGTCTTATTATCATCAAACAGCGCTTTGGGACCGATAACCATTTTTAACACCAAGCCCAAATAGGCCATATTATATTGTGCGACCCAGGTAATGAATTTGCGCATTTCTGCCGACAAAGGCGGGAAGTTAAAAACTTCACGTATCGGTTTAATTTTGCTTTCTTCAATATCAGAACTGCGTCCGATTTTCCAGACAACGCCGATTTGCTCCTCTCGCCCGAAAGGAACACGCACAAAAGAGCCAAGCTCAACTTTAGCCTCTGCTTTATAGTCAAAAGGCTCATTAAACGGCAATGGCAAAAGGACACCGATTATCTCTGTCAAAAATTTTCTCCCAACGCGCTTCAGAATAACAAAATTGCTCTTAAATTAAAAGCACCCTGCCTCATTATCCCCAAGCTGTCATTACCATTCTTTAACCAATCAGTGTTAGCATGAGAATATGAAACAAAAAATTGATTATCATGCTTCGGCTGATTTGCTTGAAGAGATTAATAAATGGTGCGATTGGCTCAGATGTGAACGCAGGTATTCTTTGCATACGCTGGATGCCTATGCCAGAGATTTGGCCGCTTTTTTGCATTTTGTGGCAGAGAATCGCAAGAAAGACGCCTCACTTAAAGATTTAGAACGCCTAAACGTGCGTGATTTTCGCGCTTATATTGCCAGCCGCGCCGCCAGAAATTTGGATAAAACGACTTTGGCTCGCAATATCTCTACCGTTAAAAACTTTTTTAAATGGCTGGCAAGAAATGAAATTGTAAAAAATTCGGCTATCGGCGTTATTTCCGCCCCAAGGCTGCCGAAAAGCCTGCCTAAAGCTTTGGATATTGATGACACTTTTAAGGTTATTGACGAAGCCTTGCAATCTGAAAAAAAGACATGGCAAGGCCTCAGAGATAAGGCGGTTCTCACTTTGCTTTACGGCTGCGGATTGCGTATCTCTGAGGCTTTGTCCTTAAATTTTAATGATATAAATGCTCACAATGACTTTTTGCTCATTAAGGGAAAAGGTAATAAAGAACGTATTGTGCCCTTGTTGCCTGTCATTTGTGAAAATATCAATGCTTACCTTGCCGAATGCCCCTATCGTATTAAAAATGACGAACCTTTGTTCTTAGGCGCACGAGGTGAGCGGTTAAGTCCTAGAATTATACAGCGGCAGTTAGAAAAGATTCGGGTCAGTCTGGGCCTTCCTGATACTTTGACGCCCCATGCCCTCAGACATTCTTTTGCTACCCACCTGCTGGCTGAAGGGACCGATTTGCGCTCAATTCAAGAATTGTTAGGCCATGCGTCCCTGACCACGACCCAGCGCTATACCGATGTCCAAATTGAAAAACTTAAAAAAGAATATCATCAGGCTCACCCTTTGGAGCTTGAAAATAACAGCTAAAAAAAGTACCGGACTGACGCCCGGTACCTCTTTTATTGCTCTTAAAAAAACTACTTGAGTTTTTTCTCTACGAACTCTTCATGTTTCTTTGACTTTTTGTCATATTTTTTCAAAGTCAATTTCTCAGGATGAGTGCGCGGATTCTTCTCAGCAAGATAAAATGTGCCGGTACCGGCCGTGCTTTCCAATTTTACTTTAACTTTTACTGCTTTTGCCATTTTTATATACTCTTTATCGGTTACAAATTTAGAACATTTGAGTTGCAATATACATTTTTTTTAAGAGCTGTCAACATAATTTTATAAAAAAACCCGTTTTTTAGCCCTTATTTTTGTTTTTTTAACGAAGAAGAACCGGCTTATGGCTTTTTTCCGCTATGAGGCGCTTGGCAATGTCAATATCCAGTTGCTTGTTTTCTCGGCCTTCTTTTTCACAGGAATAGTTTTTGGCAGATATTGCCTCTTGCTCGGTTTTGGCAAAAGCCGTGCAAATATCCGGCAGGATGCCTTCTTGGTGCAGCTTTCGTCCGGAAGGCGTATAAAAATAAGCCGTTGTCAATGCAATTTCCGAATTATTGGGCAAAAGTTTCAGCTCTTGGATACTGCCCTTTCCAAAACTCTTGCTGCCGACCACTTTTGCCCGCCCCTGCTCTTGTAAAGCCGCCGCTAAGACCTCGGCCGCCGATGCCGTCTTGCCGTCTACCAACACAATGAGCGCAATATCACTGATTTCATTACCTTCTTTAGCATTATAAAATTTTATCGGTTTATCTTCTCGGCCTTGTTGCGAGACAATAATCCCTTCATCCAAAAAGGCGTCGGCAATATCTATGGCAACATTCAACAGCCCGCCCGGGCTGCCTCGCAAATCTAAAATAATGCCTTTAACCTTTTGGTGCTCTTTTACCGCCTCTTGCAAAGCGGCAAAAGTGTGTTTGTTAAAGGCCACAATCTTAATATATAAAACCCCATCTTCTTCGCGGCTGGCAAAATGACGCTGATGTCTTGACCAATCTTTACCCGAATCTTCAGGGCTGAGATAGTATTTTGAATCGGCATCAAGGGTTTTTATCATAGCCTTTAAGGTGATATCCGGCAGCTCAAAATCTTTGCTTTTGGCTTTTTTTGAAACGCGCTTGGCCTCTTTAAGAATATCCGCGCTCAGCTCTGCCCAAACAGCAGCTTCCTTGCTCTGTGGCTTATAAAAGCTCCTGACCACAGTAGCTTTATGATAAAGCGTTAATCTTTTACCGTCATCGGCCAGACGCAAATTTGCATCTGCCTCATGCAGCCCTTGTAAAGTTTTGATACTTATGTCTTCAAGACTTAAAGGAGCAACATAATTTTGTGAAACGAACTCATAAGCCTGACGATAAATTTCTGTTTCCGCAGCTTTAACCTGAAGAGGCAAGCCAAGCAGAAGTCCGAGGACAACAAGTTTTTTAAGCATGTTTTTTCTTCCGCTTTTTATCTTTTTTCTTCTCTTTTTTGGCTTTTTTCTTATTTTTCCCGGCTTTTGACTTTTTTCCCTCGGATGATTGGGATCTTACAGGCTTTTTGCCATTACCGCGCAGGCCTTTGACAAAATAATCCGTCCCCTCCTGTGGGTCAACATATTTAAAGCTCAAGCCTCCCGTCAGCGGCACGGCCTCTACCAGTCGGCAGGTTATATTTTCTCCCATCTTAAATGTTCGGCCGCTAAAACGCCCTAACATTTCGGCGCCGCCTTGCATCAGCATATAATCATCATCCGGTAGGGTGCGCATCGGCACTAAGCCCTCTGCCCCCAAAGATTCTATACGCACGAAAACGCCGGCCGTTGTCAAACCGGTAACCCGCACTTCAAAATCTTGCCCGCATAAGGGCTCAAGATAAGCTGAAAGATAGCGCTCGGTGACCTCTCTCTCCGCTGCGGCCGCTGCGCGTTCCGTGGTGCTGATATGCTCGCCGATCTCGGCAAAGAGTTTGTCATCTGCCGTATCATCCAAGCCACCGCCGTCAGGCATTTTGCAGACTTTTATTAAAGCGCGATGTATCAAAATGTCAGCATAGCGTCGAATCGGCGAGGTAAAATGGGCATAGTCTCTTAAGGCTAAACCAAAATGGCCGATGTTATAAGGAGAATAGCAAGCCTGACTTTGCAACCTTAATATTAAGTCATGAATGCCGGCCGCATAGCCTGTGTCTTGGCATTTTTCAATTATTTTATTCAGGTTTCCGGCCTTGAGGTTCGGAAGGTCGGGAAGCTTCAGTTTAAGGCTGTGCAACAAAGGTTCTATTTCTTGCAGTTTTTCGGCTTTAGGTTTGTCATGCACGCGGTACATTATCGGCAGTTTGTGCTTTTGCAGGCAGCGAGCCGCCGCGACATTGGCCGCAACCATAAATTCTTCTATCAGGCGGTTGCTGTCATAAACCTCTGCCGGCGCAACGGATTTTATGCCCCCTTGGTCATCTACTTTTACTTTGATTTCCTTGATATCAAGCTCTAAAGCTCCACGTTTGAGCCTTGCTTGACGCAAAGCTTGATAAGCCTCGTATAAGGGCTGAATGACTGTTTTCATTAAAGGGGCGGTATGGGCGTTTTTTTTGCCGTCAAAAGCCTCTTGCACTTCTTTATAAGTTAATCTCGCTGCCGAGCGCATATAGGCGCGCTTGAAGTTAAACCCCGTCAACTTGCCGTCATGGTCTATGGTCATATAGCAGGCCAGAACCGGGCGCACTTCTTTGGGGCGTAAAGAGCATAAGTCATTGCTTAAAAGCTCCGGCAACATCGGTATAACCATATTGGGCAGATAAACCGAATTACCGCGCCGGTATGCCTCTCTATCCAGCGCGCTTAAATGCCGCACATAAAAAGCGACATCGGCAATGGCAACAATCAGGTTAAAACCCGTCACGGTTTTTTGTGCCCAAACGGCGTCATCAAAATCTTTGGAGTCATCTCCGTCTATGGTCACCAGCGGCAGTTTGGTTAAATCTTCACGCCCGTCTTTGTGCCACTGCTCTAAGCTCTTAAGCTCTTTAATTACCGCCTCGGGGAAAACCGGATTAATATTGTATTTATCCAAAATGCTTCCGGCGGCCGCCTTGTTGATATTATATGTGCCGTAATTTTTAACAATAACGGCTTGTTTGAACCTTTTGCTGCCGTTTAAGGTTATGGCAACAAAATCACCGTTTTTAACACTGTCGGGATTGTCTAAAAGATAAGTTGTTCGGCTGCCCTTGTCTGCCGGCTTGACATAGGCTTGATGGTTTAATTTTTCGACGATGCCGTATATTTTCTCAACAGGTGCATTCGCGCGTGCCGAACGGGCAATGGCTTTTACATACCACATGCCGCCCCGTTCTTGGATTTTGCCGATAAAAGAATCGCCGACTTCCAAGGCCGGACGAATCCGCCTGTTATCTATGATAATGATTTTGCTTCGGCTCGGATTTTCTTCCCGAGATTTGGTATCTGCAAGCAGTTCGCCGGTGCGTTTGGAAACACCGACAACCTCAAAAGCAGTGGCTTGTGCCAGTAAATTGAATTTTTCTTTCTGTTTTTTCATCTTATTCCTTAAATGTGGCGACTAACGCCGTGTGATCAGATGGTTTTTCAGCCGCGCGTGGTGTCTTGTCAACCACACAGGTTTGCAACGCATCAGCCGCGGAAGGTGATAATAAAAGATAGTCTATGCGTAGCCCCAAGTCTGCATTAAAAGCGGCGCCGGCATAGTCCCAATAAGTATAGGCAACGGTATCGGGAGACAGCAGACGGTAGGCGTCATACCAACCTTGATACAACAATGCCCGAAAACGGCTGCGAACTTCGGGGCGAAACAAGGCATTGTTTTTGAAAAGTTCGGGGTCATAAACATCTTGGTCGGTTAAAATGACATTATAATCCCCGCCGAGAATAACTTTTTTGCGCGTTTGCAACAAAGCAGCCGCATGAGTGTAAAAGGCTTCCATCCAGCGGAGTTTATAGGCAAATTTTTCGGTATCATCGGGATTGTTATAGGGCGGATTGCCGTTTGGGGCATAGACCGCCGCCACCTTATATTCTTGCGCGTTGATGGTTATGTCTGCCTCCAAATAGCGGGCATTATCATCCGCAAAACCCGGCAGCCCCTCAGCAACCACACGAATCTTATGCGGGCTTAAAATCGCCACCCCGTTATAACTTTTTTGCCCCAATATTTTGGCATCGTAGCCAGCCGCGCGCAGCTCAAAAAAAGGAAAAGAAGCGTATTCGCTTTTTATCTCCTGAAGCAAGACAATATCCGGCTGTGCGGCTTTGAGCCAAGACAACAAATTGTCTAAGCGGGCATTTATTGAATTGACGTTGTAGGTAGCAATTTTCATCATTAACCCTTTTTTATGAATTTAATGCAATTGTATAATAAGAAAATCATTTAGGAAAGTCAAAAATCATGGAACTTGCAAGTTATGCCCTCACCCCAGAAAAAAGCCGCGGGCGGCTTTATCCGGATTTTGCCGTTTTTATTCGCTCTCCTTTTCAGCGTGATCGTGACCGCTTAATTCATTCTTCGGCTTTTCGGCGCCTTGACGGTAAGACCCAAGTTTTTGCCTACCATGAAGGTAAAAATTATCGGACTCGCCTGACACATAGCATTGAGGTGGCTCAAATTACCCGCACGCTTTGCAAAAGTCTTAACCTAAACGAAGAGCTCGGCGAAGCTATTGCCCTAGCCCATGACCTCGGACACTCTCCTTTCGGTCACGCCGGAGAACGCGGCTTACAAAACGCCATGAAAAAATTCGGCGGATTTGACCATAATATTCAATCTTTAAAAATTATGACCAAGCTCGAATCGCATTATCCGGAATTTGAGGGCTTAAACCTAACATGGGAGACTTTGGCCGGAACGGTCAAACATAACGGTCCGATAAAAAAAGTAAGTGATGCTTATTTGAAAGAATATGATAAAAAATTTAATTTTGAGCTTAAGCTCTTTCCGCAATTAGAGGCGCAAGTCGCCGCCATTGCCGATGATATTGCCTACTTAAACCATGATATTGATGACGGCTGCCGCGCCGATATGTTTTCTTTGACGCAGCTTGGCAGGCTTCCTTTTATTGCCCAAATTCTTCAGGATTTTGAAAAAAAATATCCGAAAGTTACGGATAAAAATTTGAAAATATACGGCGTTACCAGGAACATGATTGCCCGCATGGTGTTTGATGTTTTGGACAACACCAAAGCAAATATCAAACGCATGAAAATTTGCACTATTGAAGATGCGCCGAAACAGAAGAATTTTGTCGTCGACTTCTCCGAGAACATGAAAAGCGATATTGCCTTATTGCGGCAATTTTTGCGCGCCAATTTTTATACCAATACGCAAGTTGCCCGTATGGATATGAAATCTCAGCGCATTGTCGAAGAGTTGTTTTCCCTGTTTACAAACAACACCAAACTGCTGCCGGAAGAAATAAGGCACAAAATATCTTCAAACGCAAAAGACGTTGAAATTGCCGAGACAGTTTGCACCTATATTGCCAATATGACAGACATGAACGCGGTTGAAGAACACAAAAAATTATATGATATTCATACACGTTTTTAGTAAAAATATTGCATTTTGTTAAATGATTATAAAGTTTTATGAGTTACACTGGCGCTAACAAGTAAGTTAATAGCCAGGAGATGTGTTATGTTTCAGGAACTTCCGGAAGATAATAAAAATGAGGATTTTTTAAACGAATTCCGCCAGAAAATTGCTGACCATTCAGGAATTAATCTGGAAGAAAAACGCAACGAAATCAACCGCTCAAAAAGCATGTTTATCGGCGCGGTATCAGGTTTGGCATTGGCCGGTGTTGTCGGTTGGTTTGTTTTGTCTCCCCGCTATGCTTCAGAAAGCAATGTTGAAATTCCGGTTATCAGACGGCCGCAAAGCGCCATTAAAGTTCAACCCGTTGAACCCGGCGGTATGGAAATTTTGAACCAAGATAAAACCGTCTATGATATTATGGAAAAGAAAGAAAGCGACAACACTCCCGTGGTTGAAAAATTGTTGCCCCCCCCGGAAGAACCCAAACTGCCGGAAGTTAAGCCTACTCCTGAAGAAGTAAAAGCTCCGACAGAAACAGCCGCAAAGCCTGAACCTAAAGCTCAGGTTGAAGAGGTGAAAGAAACAATCGTCGTTAAAGAAGTTGCTGCTCCGGTACCTGCGGTTAAAGAGGAAGCTCCGGTAAAAGAAGTTTCATTAAAAGAAGCAATGGCGCAAGAAAAAGCCAAAGCTCCCGCTCCGAAAAAAGCTGAACCGGCTCCGGCAGCAAAAACCCAAACGCAAAAATTGGACGAAGTTCCCGTCGGCTCTTGGCAAGTGCAGTTGATGTCTTCAACCAACAAACCCGCCGTTGAAACTTCGTGGAAAAACTTGGTTAAGAAATATTCTGTTCTTTCCGGCCAGGTTCACGAAATTGAGACAGCCAATTTGGGTGAAAAAGGCACTTTCTACCGTTTGAAAGCCGGCGCTTTCCGCGACAGAGCCGATGCCGATACTTTGTGTAACGATATTAAGGCCTTGGGCGGAACTTGTATCGTAAAGAAAAAATAAGATGATTGCGGCCGTTATTGTCAAAATAGTCAGCTTATTGCCGATTTTAATTGCCATTATCTTACACGAGGTGGCTCACGGTTATGCGGCTTTTAAACTCGGTGACAATACGGCCAAATCTTTCGGACGATTGTCCTTAAATCCGATTTCTCATATTGATTTGTTCGGGACGATTTTTTTACCGGCCGTTTTAATCCTTTCTCATGCAGGGTTTGTTTTGGGATGGGCCAAACCCGTGCCGGTTAATTTTAACAACCTTAGGAATCCCAAGCGTGATACGGTTATTGTCTCTGCAGCCGGGATTGTGGTTAATCTGCTTTTGGCAGCTGTTTCTGCCCTGCTTTTCAGACTTTGTTCTCACCTTTCTGGCATGCCGGATTTGATTAATTTGTTTTTGCTAAACATGGTCGTGTATAATGTTGTTTTGGCCGTGTTTAATATTTTGCCCATTCCCCCGCTGGACGGCTCAAAAATCTTGTTTGGTTGGTTGGACGCTCCTTGGGCAAAAAGATATGTTTATGCCGAACAGGCGGGAATGTTTGCCTTGTTGGTCTTTATATTTATTCTGCCGGCGCTCGGCACGCAAATCGGCCTTAACCTTGATTGGTTCAGTGCTTATCTGATTAAGACTTCAAAATTTTTAGTTTCGACTCTGATTCTGTGAGGCAGCCATGACACGTCCGATTTTGGCAGCTATTCTTTCCGTTAAAGGTCATCAGCTCTCTGATGAAGAAAAATCTCTTTTGGCAAAAGCCAATCCGCTCGGCATTACTTTATTTAACCGTAATATTGTCGATAAAAGACAAGTGCAAAATCTGGTTAAGGAAATCAGAGAAGTTGTCGGACGTGATGACGTGTTGATTGCCATTGACCAAGAAGGCGGCCGCGTCAGAAGGCTTAAAGACCCCCAATATCTGCCCTATGCTTCTCAAGAAACTTTGGGTAAGATTGCCGCGGAAAAAGGCATGACAGCGGCTATGCGCGCCGTGCTCGCACACACCTCTTTAACCGCAAAAGATTTGAAAGATAATTTTATTAATTTGAATTTTGCTCCGGTTTTGGATTTGGCTTATCCGAACACGAATCTGGTTTTGAAAAGCAGGTGTTTCGGCAGTGATGCCAAGCTTGTTGCCGAGCTCGGTAATTTGATGGTGGAAGAATATGTAGTCAACGGCATTTGCCCTTGCATTAAACATCTTCCCGGTCACGGACGCGCCGAAAATGACCCGCATTTGGAACTGCCGGTTATCAACGCATCACTTAAAGATTTGGAAAATGATTTTTATCCCTTCCGTTGTCTTAATTATGCGCCGGCCGGTATGACCGGACATTTGTTGTTGACAGCGATTGATGACCAATTCCCTGCAACTTTTTCAACAAAAGTTATTCAGACGGTTATTCGCGATATTATCGGCTTTAAGGGCTTGTTGTTGTCTGATGCCATTGATATGCACGCACTCAGCGGTGATATCGGCAGCCGTGCTCGCCTTGCCTTGCATGCCGGATGCGATGCCGTTTGTTATTGTTTCGGCGATTATAGCGAGTTGGTACAAGTGACGCAAAACTGCACAATCATGAGTGATGCCGCTCTCAATCGCTTTGAAAAAATTAAAGATATTATCGGACATAAAACTTTGGAAACAGCGGCCGCAGAATATCAAAATCTTATCGGCGATATTGAACGCTATGATGATGCTTATGACGCGACCGAAGTGCTTAATAAAATGCAACAAAAAGGAGGAAATTAAATGTTTGGCGGATTTTGGGAATGGGTTTTGATTATTTTGGTTTTTGTCGTTATTTTTAATGCCGACAAAGTTCCCGGTTGGGTTGCTTTGATGAAAAGCAAGTCTAAGCCGGCAATGGAGCTTTTGGAAAAAGGCAAGGCCGAACTTGAGAAAAAAGTAGCTAAAGTTAAAGAAAAAGCACAAAAACAAACTGCTGCCAAAAATGAAAAAACAGAAGATAAAAAAAGATGAAGAATAGTCTTTTTAGCCTTTGAATTTATTTTGCCGCCGCTTTGTCGGCGGCTTTTTTATGCTTGATAGATAAAAAAGATGTGGATTTAAATTTTTCTTCGTGATAACATATAGTTAGTATCATTGGAGAAAAGCAATGAGTATAGCCCCGACCAGAAAAGTATCAGGCTCCGCATCTCCGACCCGTCGGGTTGAACGCGGTTATGCCCACGGTGAAGGCGGTGAGCCTTTTGTTGAAATGGTTGATACCCAAAACAATGTATCAATCCGTGATGATGTGCGTGATAATGAAGGACGTTCAAAACAGTCTTACACGCCCAATGAAGAAAAAGAAGATAAGCCCCAAATTTCATCAGGAACAGCCTATATTCCCAGTGCGATTGAAGCCTTAAGCGCCAGCGGTGTTTATGACCAGCCGCAACCGGATAATCGTCATTTGAAAGTGGGTGTTTATGATAATAATCAGTCCATTATTCAAGAAGACAGCAAAGAACGCAGCGGGCAAAATTATCTGAAACATCTGTATGAAAAAAACGCCGTTGTGGAAGAGGTTGATGAGTTAGCATAAAAAAGCCCGCTCTAAGCGGGTTTTTTTGAGCTTTTAGCCGCGTTCTTTTCTGATAGCTGCAATGTTGCGCACAAAAGCAATATCACTCTCCAGACGCTCTAACGGGACCGGGAGTTTGCGACGCCAGTTTGGATGTTGCTCTTTATCGGTTCCTGGAAGATTTTGCATTTTTTCAACATGAAGAATATCTTCCAATTGTGCCAAAAAGGCTTTTGAGGATGAGCGCGCCACATAGCGATGCACGGCTTCTTCTATGCCTTCGGGGTAACCTTCACCATAAATATAATTGCCTTTGCGCAAATTGTCTTCCGGCCAAACACCGTTGCTGTCTAAGGCAAAAAGAAGTTTCCAACGGTCAAGCTCACGCTGCTTATAAGCTGCCGCCTTAGCATTATCATCCGGAATAATCCCCAAACTGCGTGAGAGCTCAATATCATAGCCAAACCACCACATTCT
>CALXWF010000024.1 GCA_944392285.1 uncultured Alphaproteobacteria bacterium
ATTGGAAGATACTCCGTCAATCAGAGGTATGATCCGCAAAGTGGCTCACCTCGTTAAGGTCGAAGAATAAAAGCCTTGTTGTCGGGGCAGGGTGAGAGCCTCATCTTGCTCCGGCCAGAGGTTTGAAAAGTTTAAGGTGAAAAAAATGAAATTAAACGAAATTAAAGACAATGAAGGCGCCAGAAAATCTCGCAAGCGTGTTGCTCGCGGTATCGGTAGCGGTTCCGGCAAGACCGGCGGCCGCGGCGTTAAGGGTCAGAAGTCTCGTTCGGGTGTCGCTATTAATGGTTTTGAAGGCGGTCAAATGCCGATTTACCGCAGACTTCCGAAACGCGGTTTCAAAAACCCGTTTGCTAAGACTTTTGCAGTCGTTAATTTGGATACCATTCAAAAGGCTGTTGATGCCGGTAAGTTGAATGCTGCTTCTATCGATGTTAAATCTTTAATGGAAGCCGGTGTTATCTCCAAAGAGCTTGACGGTGTTCGTCTGTTGGCTCGCGGTGCAATTACCAGCAATGTAACCATCAGTGTAAACTCAGCTTCTAAGGCTGCTGTTGCCGCTGTTGAAAAAGCCGGCGGTAAAGTTAACGTCGTCGCTGAATAAGGTTAATTTAATGGCATTCTGAGTCTGCTTTTTGCAGATTCAGAGTGCCTTTTTTGACTTGTTAAGACCTTTTTTACAGAAAACTGGACGTTTGTTTTTTTTGCTGTTAAATATAACAAAAGCAGAGTTTTCTCTAAAACAGGTTTTAAGCATATTAATGATAAGGATTATAAACAATGGTATCATTAGCAGAGAAAATGGCAGCTAATTTGGATATGTCTGCCTTTGGTAAAGCCGAAGAATTGAAGAAAAGATTGTGGTTTACGATTTTGGCTTTGATTGTCTTCCGCTTGGGAACTTTTATTCCGCTTCCGGGGATTGATCCGCATATTTTGGCGGATATTTTTGATCGGAACTCCGGCGGCATTCTCGGAATGTTTAATATGTTTGCCGGTGGTGCCTTGGAGCGTATGACGATTTTTGCGCTTAATATTATGCCTTATATTTCGGCTTCAATTATTGTTCAGCTCGGACAGTCGGTTGTTCCGTCTTTGGCTGCTTTGAAAAAAGAAGGTGAAGCCGGACATCGCAAGATTACGCAATATACCAGATTGTTGACGGTTTTGATTACGATTGTTCAAGGATATGGTATTGCCGTCGGTTTGGAAAGCATGCGCGGATCTGCCGGAATGTCGGCGGTTATTGATCCGGGGTTCGTCTTTAAGTTTACAACGGTTGTTTCTTTGGTCGGCGGTACAATGTTTATTGTTTGGCTCGGTGAACAAATTACGTCACGCGGAGTCGGCAACGGGTCTTCTTTGATTATTACGGTCGGTATTATTGCCAATATCCCTTCAGCTTTGGCCAAGACTTTTGAGTTGGGTCGCGCCGGCTCAATGTCTGCGGGCGTTATGCTGTTGTTGTTGGCTATGGTTTTGGGCTTGATTTATGTGATTGTGTTTGTTGAAAGAGCTCAGCGCAAAATCATTATTCAATATCCGAAGCGTCAGGCTATGGGGATGGGCGCCTCTTCCGAGAGCTCGCACTTGCCTTTAAAAATTAATCCGACCGGTGTTATTCCGCCGATTTTTGCCAGCTCATTGTTGTTGTTGCCGATTACGATTGCCAACCTCAGCGCACAGGACGGGCCGTCTTGGGTGCAGACCTTGAGCCAGCTTTTGGGACACGGGCAGCCTTTGTATCTTGGCCTTTATGCCGCTTTGATTTTGTTCTTTGCGTTTTTCTATACGGCAGTGGTCTTTAACCCTGAAGAAACGGCCGATAATTTGAAAAAACACGGCGGCTTTATTGCCGGAATTCGTCCGGGTAAAAATACGGCCGAATATTTAGACTATGTCGTTACACGTTTGACGGTTGTCGGGTCTATTTATTTGGTGGCTTTGTGTATTTTGCCTGAAGTGTTAATCAGCAGATTATCCGTTCCGTTTGTTTTGGGCGGTACGACTTTGCTCATCGTGGTTCAAGTTACAATGGATTTTGTCGGTCAGTTGCAGTCTCATTTGATTGCATATCAGTATGAGTCTTTAATTAAAAAAGCTTCTTTGGCCGGACATAGAAAGAGACGCTAAGATGGCATTTACAGATGGATCAGGTTTGCATGTTGTCTTTACCGGAGCCCCCGGCTGCGGTAAAGGTACGCAAGCCAGACTTTTGAAAGAAAAAACAGGGATTTGTCATCTTTCGACCGGTGAGATGTTGCGCGCCGAAGCCTCTAAGGGAACAGCTTTAGGGTTGGAGATTAAGGCTCTTCTTGATAGGGGTGAGTTTGCCACCGATGAAATGATTATTGACATGGTGTCAAAACGAATCGATGAAGATGATTGTAAAAAAGGGTTTATTCTTGACGGCTTTCCAAGAACCTTAAAACAAGCAGAGGTTTTGGAAGCCATGTTGGATAAAAAGGGAATAAAACTGAATGCGGTTATTGAGATTCAGGTTCCCGATGAGATTATTATGGAACGTATTTTAGGCCGCTATGCTTGCATGACCTGCGGACAAGGGTATCACGATAAATTCCTCAAACCCAAAGTGTATGGCGTGTGTGATGGTTGCGGCGGCACAGATTTTTATCGGCGCGTCGATGATAATCGGGCGACGGTACAGAATCGACTCGTCAATTACCGGGCATTAACCTATCCGACCATTCCTTATTTTGAGAAAAAAGGGCTGTTGCGTTGCGTGGACGGAACCGGTACGATTGAAGCAGTTGCCAAGAAGGTCGATAAAGTTTTGGGCCTTCCGGAATAAAACAAAGTTAAAAAATTGCTAAAAAATGCAATTTTTTGAATTTTTTGTAAAAAGGGTGGTTGACACTGAGAAATATTAGCCTATAATCCGGCTTAATTTTGAAAAGTGGTGATCAGCTTTTTGAATGTGGTATTAATATATATAGATGGAGAGTTAATTTGGCTCGTATAGCTGGTGTAAATATCCCGACAGCCAAAAGGGTAGAGGTCGCTTTGACTTATATCTTTGGTATCGGAAGAAAAACTGCTCAAGACATTTGTGCAAAAACAGGAATCGCCTCGGACAAACGCGTACATCAGTTGACTGATGACGAAGTTGCCAAAATCCGTGAAGTTATTGATAATGACTATCTGGTTGAAGGTGAATTGCGCCGTGAAGTCGGTGTTAACATCAAAAGACTGATGGATTTGGGTTGCTACAGAGGGTTACGGCATCGTAAAGGTCTGCCGGTTCGCGGACAAAGCACGAAACAAAATGCCAGAACCCGCAAAGGTAAACGTAAAACCGTTGCTAACAAGAAGAAATAAGGTAGGTGGTTAAATGGCTAAAGCAGTAACACAACGTGTTAAAAAGAAAGAGAAAAAGAATATCACCGCCGGTGTTGCGCATGTGAATTCTTCTTTCAACAATACAAGAATAACAATTACCGACGCTCAGGGAAATACCGTTGCTTGGTCTACTTCCGGTGCTCAGGGCTTTAAGGGTTCTCGTAAATCAACTCCTTATGCTGCTCAGGTAGCTGCCGAAGATGCCGGTAAAAAAGCTCAAGAACATGGTATGAAAACCTTGGAAGTCGAAGTTAAAGGTCCCGGTTCTGGTAGAGAATCTGCAATTCGCGCCTTGCAGGTAATTGGTTTTACAATCACGTCTATTCGTGATGTAACTCCTATTCCCCACAATGGTTGTCGTATGAAGAAAAGACGCCGCGTATAATTTGGGTATTGGGTTTGGACAGTGAGGCTTGTGTTTGAGCCTCGCCGTCTTATTTGATTTAAAATTTAAGCTGTATAAGAGGGCATACCAGTGATTCAAAAGAATTGGCAAGAACTTATTAAACCGACTAATTTAGAAGTTGTTCCCGGAGAGGACGGCAACAAAGCTAAAATAGTGGTTGAACCCTTGGAAAGAGGCTTCGGTCTTACTTTGGGTAACGCCTTGAGGAGAGTTTTACTTTCTTCATTGCAGGGTGGTGCGGTTACCGCAATTAAAATTAACGGTGTCCTGCATGAATTTTCGGTCGTCCCCGGCGTCAGAGAAGATGTTACAGACATTGTTCTGAATATTAAAGGCTTGGCCGTTGCCGTTCATGGCGAAGGTCCCAAGACCATGACCTTGAAAGCGGAAGGACCTTGTGAGGTTACCGCCGCCATGATTGAAACCGGACATGATGTTGAGATTAAAAATCCGAATCATGTTATTTGCAATCTGGATGCCGGTGCCAAAATTAGCATGGAAATGACCGTTAATACAGGTAAGGGTTATGTTCCGGCTTATCAGAACAAAACTGCCGATGCGCCGATTGGCGTTATTGCCGTTGATGCAATCTATTCGCCGGTTAAAAAGGTTTCGTACAAAGTTGAAAATACCCGTGTCGGTCAGCAGACGGACTATGACAAATTGACCATGGTTGTTGAAACCAACGGTGTTGTCAGCCCCGAAGATGCCGTAGCTTTTGCGGCTCGTATTTTGCAAGAGCAGCTCAAACCGTTTATCAATTTTGATGAACCTGAGAGCGAGGCTGAAGTTGAGAAAGAAGAATTGCCCTTCAATAAGAACCTCTTGAAAAAGGTTGAAGAGCTTGAACTTTCCGTTCGTTCAGCTAATTGCCTTAAGAACGATAATATCGTTTATATCGGTGATTTGGTACAAAAAACCGAGGCTGAAATGCTTAGAACGCCGAACTTTGGTCGTAAGTCTTTGAACGAAATCAAAGAAGTTTTGGCTAAGATGGGTATTCATTTGGGTATGGATACACCGGGTTGGCCGCCTGAAAATATTGAAGAATTGATTCGTCGCGTTGATGAACATTTCTAAATCTGACAGGTTGGAAAAAGCTCTCGAGGAATCGGGAGCTTTTTTTATTTTTGAGTCTAAAAAAGGCTTGCTTTTTAATTTATTTCATATATAGTCAGCTCACATTTAGGCAGGGAAGACTCTGCTTTTTTGTTGGCATTTATGAAGGTAGTGCCAAGTTGTTGTTATCCGCTTTGCCCGTCAAAGCACAGAGAAAAGAAAGGAATATGTCATGAGACATGGTGTAAAACACAGAAGATTTAATATGCCCCGCAGCCAACGCAGAGCTTTGTTCTCAAACTTGACCAATGCTTTGTTAACGCATGAGCAAATTACCATTACTTTGCCGCGTGCAAAAGAATTGAGAACTTTTGTCGATAATATGATTACCTATGCTAAAAAAGGTGACTTGAACAGCCGCCGCTTGGCTTTGGGTTTCTTGCGTGATAATGAAACCGTTTCTAAGCTTTTCTCGGTTTTGGCTGAGCGTTATAAAAACCGTAACGGTGGTTATACCCGCGTTTTGAAAGCCGGTATTCGCTATGGTGATGCTGCTCCGATGGCCGTTGTTGAATTGGTTGATCGTGATGTTAACGCTAAAGTCGCCAAAGATTTGGCTCGTGTAGCTGCTGAAAAAGCTGCTGCCGCCGAAGCTGAGAAAAACAGCGAAAGCAAATAAGGTTTTGTAAAAAACTGCGAAAACCCTCTCAAATGAGAGGGTTTTTTTTGTATCTTAAAAAAAAGAAAGTAATGAAGATAAAATTTTCACCTCTATCCCGACCTTTCCCCGTCAAGGGGAAAGGGGAGGCGGAAGGTGCGCCTTCGGGAGAGGGCAAGGTGGAGGGGTGCCATCGAGGGAAAAGGAGAAGGTGAAAGGTGCGTCGTCAAGGGAAAAGAATGTGGGGCATTAAGGGGAAATGGGCAGGTAGGTGGTGGACGCCTTCGGGAGAGGGTAAGGTGGAGGGGTGCCATTGAGGGGAAGGATAGAGGGAAGAGGGTGGAGGTTCAGGGAAAAAAGGAGCGAGAAAAGGAGAAAATGAGGAAAATTAAAATAATTTCAACACACTCTGTGCGGTCTGAGAGGCCAGAGAAAGTGAATTAATCGCCAATTGCTGACTGGTTTGTAAAGCAAGCATATTGGCTGATTCTTCGTTCATATCGGCAAGGGTGAGTTTATCTGCCCCTTCTTCCAAGACATTAATCAGATT
>CALXWF010000025.1 GCA_944392285.1 uncultured Alphaproteobacteria bacterium
TATCTGCGTGGCAAAAACTTGGTTTTGCGGCGAGAAATTTTTATCACGATAGCGATCTAGGCCACATTCACCGACCAAAGCAGTCGGAAAATTTTCTAACCGAGCGGCCAAACGTTGTTCCCAGCCCGTTGTTGTCATGGCCGCACTGCAGGGATGAATCCCAAAAGCCGGAATTATTCTGTCCGGCCGGCTCTCATAAAGAGCGGCGACTTTATCCCAGTCATTTTCAGTGGCGGAAACACAAACAAATTTTTCTACCCCGGCGGATACCCCCTCATCAATAATTTGCGTTGCACTTTTTAACTTATAGTCTTGCAAATGAATGTGGGTGTCGATAAACTTCATAGAAAAAAAATCCTTATTGAACCGAGGTAATTATGCATATTTTAACCAGACCGATTTTAGAAATCAACCTTAACCACGTGCTTGATAACTACAATTTATTAAAATCTTTAGCCCCCAAAGCCATTGCTGCGGCCGTTGTTAAAGATGATGCTTACGGCTTGGGTGCCGAGTTGGTGGCAGCCAAACTCTACCAAGAAGCAAATTGTCGCGCCTTTTTTGTGGCTCATGCAACCGAGGGGGCTTTGTTGCGCCCGCTCGCCCCTGAAGCTAAAATTTTTGTTTTGCAGGGAATCGGCGAAGACAGCCGTGAGCTGTTTGTCAAACATGGCCTGATTCCGGTTATCAGCGCGCCGGAAATGCTTGAATATTGGGAAAAACACCCGATTAAGGGCGTGCAGCCGGTCATTCATATTGAAACAGGCTTAAACCGCCTTGGATTCCGTGAAACAGAGCTTGCAAAACTCAGCCCCGCGCAAAGAAAACAGTTTTGCATGGTTATGTCGCATTTGGCTTGCGCCGATGCCAGCGAACATTTTATGAATCAGCACCAGTTGCAAAACTTTATTCGTTTGAAAGGGCAATATTTTCCGGATATTCCGGGTTCTTTGTCGGCCTCTGACGGGGTTTTTCTGGGGGCTGACTTTCAGCAAGACTTGGTCAGACTCGGGGCAGCCATGTATGGCATTAATACCGCCCCTTATCGCCAAAACCAAATGAAAAACGTGGTGAAAGTAACAGCGCCGGTTTTGCAAATTGCTGATTTGCCGGTTGGCGAATTTGTCGGCTATTCAGCAACTTATCGAGCAAATTCTCCACGCAAAATTGCCATTGTTTCTATTGGCTATGGCGACGGTATCCCCAGAGCTTTGTCTAATGTCGGAAAAGTCTTTTTCAAAACCGATAAAATCCACGAAGCGCGCATTATCGGCCGTATTTCAATGGACAATGTCATTTGTGATATTACCGATGTGCCGGGAGTTCATGTCGGTGATTTGGCAATTTTGATTGATGATTTTTATACAATTGACGATATCGCACGCGACAGCGGCACCATTAGCTATGAAATTATTTCAAACCTTGGGAAAAACCCACGCTTTGTCCGCCAGATTATCGGCGCCTAAAATATCGCCAATTAAAAAAAATAACCCCGCAGTTTGCGGGGTTATTTGTATAGGGAGGCTCACGGCTTATTTGGTGTGTGTATTCTTAAGATTTTCAATTTCTCTTACCGTTAATCTTCTGCCTTTGCTTTTAACGGTTGTTTTTTTAGTTGTTCCTTCCGTACCGTTACCTTCTTCATTTATGACACGGTAGTCTCCATGAACATCTCTCACACCTTCTTCATGTCCGTCCAATAAATGGTCATTTTTTTGAGGTTCCGGCGTGGCAACTTTAGGTGTGGGTTTGTCAACAAACACGGTGTCGTGAACGGTTACGGTATCGCGAATGATTTTTGGGTCGGCTTTAAGATATACCGTATCTCCCTTAACATAGTAAGGAACCGGCACTTCAATCTTTACCGTATCACGAACGGTTTTAATCTTCGGCGTCTTTTTAACAACCTTTTTCTCTTCATTGCAGTTTTTCTTAACCAGCTCGTCCATTTCTTTTTCAATGCTGTCTAAGAGTTTTTGATCGGCGCAATCTTGGGCTTTGCGATATTTTTCAACAATGGCGAAAATTTTATATGCAAGCTCTTTATCACGGAAGTCAAGCATGCCGTCATTGTTCCAGTCAACACCCATAAAATCTTCTTCCGTGAAATGACCGTCTTTGTTCCAGTCTTTTAACAAATAGTCAAGCGTGGAATGATTGCGCAAATCTGCCAAAGAGTTAATTTGGGGTTTGGCAACAACTTCAATAGGCTCTTGCTTCTTGTCATTATTGGTGTTTTCACAAGATTTGTAGCCAAAAATGGAAGCCGCAATAATGGCGCCGCCGATAACCCAGCCTTTAGCCTTGCGCCAGGCACGACGCCCCCAGCTCTCTTTTTTGACCTCTGTAGCCGCGGCACTGCGGGGTTCTCCCGCCGTTTCACGATGGGTGGAAACAACAGCCGGCGCAACGACGGTTTCATCGCCACGACGCTCACGCGTGTCGCCATAATGTTTGACCTGTGAAGCAGCTACCGTGGTGCGGCGGGCTTGTGTTTCTGCCAAAGGACGCGGTGCGGCCGTGTTTTCGGCTTGAAGGGTTTCAATGTCTTCATTGCCCAAGGCAAACTCATTGCTTTGCGGCATGTAAAGAACTTTTGACAAAGCTTCATAGTCTTTGGCATCTGTGTCTTTAACAAAACGACGAAGCTCGGCAAAATCAAAGTTCTCAGGCAAGTTACCAACCGGTTTAACATTGTTTAAGGCACAGGCAATTAACATCTTGTTACGTAAAACGGGGTCGGTTACGTTGTCTTTAATACGAATAACGGTTTTGGGGTTTAAGAATTTGGCACGTTTAACCACACGGTCAAGCTGTTCACAAGAGGGAAGCTCTGATGTCTTGACAATGTCAAAACCTTTGCGGCCATGGTCAACCCCTTTGAAAACAACTTTGTCATCTCTTTTTCCTTCAACCAACAAAGATTTATTGTCCATATTGGTCATTTGATATGTTACGGCCTGAGATCCGGCTTTTTCAGCTTCGGTTTTATTTAAGCTGTTCCAGAAATCATAAGATTTTTTCAAATCTGACGGAAGAGCGGAAAAATCTTGTGCTTTTTCTTGCTCTTTGGGCGCAGCTACGCGATTGCTGCTGCCAAGAGGATAGAGCACATTATATTGAACATGATAGTTTTCCAAAACTTTGGCGTCTTCTTCCGAAAGTTCGGTGAAGATGAATCTGCCGCCAAGCTCTTTGGCTTCTTTTAAGATTTCCTCTAATGATCTGGCCATTTTGTCCCCCAATATTACCTGAGATTTTCACATATTTGCAAGGATAATATCACAGATTCATACCCTTGGCAAGTGTTATTTTTGTCTAATTGTCGAATTTTATGTATTTTTCGGTTAATTAACATGTTTTATGATGTAATGCTTAAATTTTCTTTAATTTGCATAAAAATTTTTGAAATCTCCTCCTTTAAGATTGGCTTAAAGGGGGAGTGGGTTTATTAATCTCTTCCGCCGCCAGTTCTAACCCCTCTGGTGCTTCCTCTTTGCAGAGGTTGTTGCTCATTGGTCTTGGTTTCTGCGGCAGGTCTTGTTTCTTCTTGGTGGAGCGGCTCACCGTTTCTCAGCCTTGCTAAAGCATCTTGAGAAAGTTTTCCGCCTTGCGCCGCTTCGGTTCCATATGTATGACGATTAATTTTATTAAATTCTTCTTGCGTCATATTGCCTTCTTTTAGCTGTTGAGCTGCATTTTCAGCAATATCTTGGTTAAGTTCGCCATGACCGCTGAAATTCTTACCATAGATATTTACTCTACCGTTTTCGCTAACATTGTAACCAATCTTTTGCCCTTGAGAATCTGTCATATTATAGATTTTTTCCTCGGGTTGGGGTGTTGTACCAGCATTAGAATTTTCAGCTGCCGGTGTCACAATTGGTTCCGGATTTTCTGAATATGACGCTGCTCCTGTTGTCTGAGAATAATCATCTGCCATACTTTGTGCATTTGAGTCCGGATTGATTTGGAAATTGCCGTTTCCATAATAAGTCTGGCCTTGATTGTCTTCTTGATAAGCTAGCTCATCTCGAGATGTATTATTAGCCTCATAAGTGTTGTTCTCTGTAATCGTTTGTTCATATTGCGATTGTTTTACGTCATTTTGCTCTGTATTTTCTTGTGCCTCGTTTGTCGGATGCGGCAGCTCTTGTTCTTGCAAGGTCATTTCCGGTTCTGGCTTATCATTTTCAATCAGCACGTTTTGACTGGTTTGCTGTTCACCGACAAGAGTATCATTGACGACATCATGAAGCTCTGATTGATTATAGGTATCTTGCGGCTCATTTAAGGTCGGAATTTTGCTATAATCACCGGCTTTGAGGCGGTCTAAATTGCTTTCAGATTCCGCTATTTGGTCTTGCATTTGCGCACGGTGCGCCTCGTTGGCTTTTAAGACATCTTCAACCGTGGTTTCAGAGGTGATTTTGGTACCGTTAATTTCAGCCATTTCACGATAAGCCTCTTGGACTTTGGCCTCTAATCTTTCAATACGCTCAAGTTTATTGAGGTTACGGTCGGTTTGGCGCTCGTATCTATTGGCCTCATGTTTGTCCGCGTCGGCATCGGGCGTGTTGATATCATGAAGACGCCCCTCTTTGTTGTCAATGCGACCTTCAAGACGGTCTACCTTATTTTCAAGTTGCTCCAAACGGTTGATGTCAGATTTGGCTGTGTCAATGTCATTTTTATAAGTTGCTTCAGCCAATTTGACATTGTCTTTGATGAAGTCTTCACGCAAATGCGCCAAATCTTTCAAAGCATCACCATGGGATTCTTGCGCGCGAATGATTGCGCTGCGGTCACCCGAAGCCTCTGCCGCTTCAAGCGCGGCACGAGTCTCGGCCTCACGCGCCTCCGCTTCATGATAAGCGGCATTGGTGGCTTGCGCTTGACCTTGCAAACGGTTGACTCGATTACTGTCATTTTCATCACCGTGCAGAAAATCTTGCAGTTTATTGTTATAATCGCTTTCCGTCAGTTCTTTATGCAAGGTATGCATCAGCTCTTTAGCCTCAAAATCTTTGCCTTGAACATGGAGAGAAGTAAATTCTTGTGTAGCTTTGTATGCAATAATTTGAGCATCTTCCGGTGACATTCCATGTGCTACGCAATCTTGATAAACCGCATTACGCAAGGCTTCTGCATTTTCAGGCGTAAGGTTGCCCAAAGCATTATCAATCGTTTGCTCATCAAGGTTGGGCTTGGGTTCAGGCGATGTATTTTGCTCGCGGTCTTGCTGGTTTTCATTATTATTTTCTTGGTGATGCGCACCATTCTCATGATGTGTGGTTTGTTCATGAGAGGTGGTAGCCCCCGGACCGCTGTACTCTCCGGTATCGGCTATATATCCCATTGCGGTCTGAATATTCTGAAACTGTTCGGGTGTCAGTTCGCCGCCTTTGAGCATGGTTTCAATGTTATTGATAGCATCTGCCTGAGCAACCGGGGCGAGTTCGCGCAGCATGGCATATTTGTATGCAAATTCTTCTTTGCTTTCAATTCCTTCAGGCAATTTGATTTCGCCTTTTTCAACCAAATCATAAATGCTTTCTTTGAGTTCGGCGCCCAAGAATTTATCGTTGCGGGCATCCCAGCGCTGCTGGTCTTCACTCAGCGGCTGATGAACGGCCTGATCGCCAAGCTCTATTTCACGGCTGAAAATCAGCTGTTCTTTCTGAGCTTCCGTCATGTGTTCATATACTTCGGGGCTAACGCCCAGTTTTTGAAGCCGCTCGTCATAATTATAATCACGATTTTCAGCTTCAGGCTGTTCGCCGTTTAATATAGAGGTCAGTCCCGTATCTGCGGCAATGGCTCCCAATCCCTGGTTGATGGCAAAACCGGCGCCAATGGCCGCGGCGGTTTTCGTTAAATCCTTAAACTCATTTTTAACATCTTTCCAGGTGGCTTTGCCACGGGCGACATCAGCCAAACGGCTGATAAGATTGGCGGCTTTGGGCGCAACACCGGCCGTCATACCGACAACGACGCGGTTTTGGGCAATATGCTGAATTGCCGGATTGCTCATAACCTGATTTAAGATTTCGCCGCCCTGAATGCCGAAAGTATTGACGGTATCGGCGGCCGCACCGCCGAGACCGACGGCGGAAGCCAACATTCCGGCGCTCTGAGCCAAAACCTGAACTTTGTTCTTTTTTAAATACTGCCAAAAGTTTTTCTCACCCGAAGCTTTGTAGGATTTGCGGATATTTTTGACAGCTTTTACCGTATTGTAGCCCATCAGGGCAACCATGCCGACCGGCGCGGTCATACTGGCAACGGTATAAAGGCCGTAACCTTTAACCGCACTGCCGATGAACTTTAATGCCGTTTTGGCCCGATTGTAATTTTTGTTGTCTTTGTGTCTGTCGTCAAAAGCTTTAATACGGGCAGCATACCTGTCAAGAGCTGAATTTTTGCCGACGCGCTGCTCCAAACGGAGAGCATAACCCTGTACGCGGTCATAGGTAATGGCAAACTGAGCCTGGACGGCCGCCTCTGAAACTTTTATCTTGCTGCCTTCGCTGAGCTTGGCCCAGGCCTGGACCGCGGCGCGCGCTTTGTCAGGGAAATTTTTATTGCCGGCGCCGTTAACCTTATCCATAACGACCGTATTGTAGACGGCTACTTCCAACTCCTGAAGAACTTCTTGCTGTATAGTCGCAGAACTGAGCACGCCGCGATAAGGAAGCAGATTTTTGGCCGCTTCCAATTTGGCGGCTTCAATCAGACTCTGACGCAGCTTATTTGCCGCCTCGGCAGAAAGCGGCTTACCTTTTTCATCGCGGAAATCAAGACTTTCTAAAACCTGACGGGCCTCGGCGAATATATCTTCCCGTCCGTCCTGCGGTTTTTCGGCAATATTAATCTTATCTATCTCTTCAAAAATTTCCTCAAAACCGCTGCCGATTTCAGCATTTTTTTCTTTTGTCAGATCAATAAGTTCATTTTCCAAATCATAGGCACGAACTTGTTCTGTGAGTTTTTCATGAGCTTTTGCGCCAACTTCCGACATCCGCACGAGGGCGCCCTCACCTGTGCCAGTCATGCCGTCCGCCCCAAATGTATTAATCATGGCTTTATAGGCTGCCGCATCTTGAATGCGGAAACCGTCTTTGTTTGCGACAAAAGAGGCCAGACGTTCACGACCAACTTCCTTCACTTTTTTCAGCGCATCGGCATTGCCGGCTGACGCCGCTATCAGCCGGTGGACGGCTAACAGTTCTTCCTTACTTAAACCGTTTAATTTGTCTTCATTGACTAAGGCCAAGGCCTTATCAAGGGTAAGGCCATAATCTTCCGGATTAACCTCAAGCGTCGGAATGGTACCCCAAATGTGTTCTTCACGATTACGTTGCGGGGTATGCGTATTTTCGGCATCTTCCCGGCCTAAATCAAATTCGTTATCCTGCTCGCGGGTTTCTTCATTATCAGTATCTTCCTGACCTAAATCAAATTCGTTATCCTGCTCGCGGGTTTCTTCCGGCTGCGGATTATTGCGGGCTTTTTCGGATTCTATGGCAATATCAAGCGCCAGCTCTTTTTCTTCTTCAGTATAATTTTCATCATTTAAGATATCATTGAGAGCCTGTTCATCGCGCTCAGCCGCGCTTAATTCGTTTTTTTCTTCATTTCTATCGGCATTTTGATTCATGAAACCGCGATAAACGGCGGCGGCAGCCATCGGCGTCATATTCTGATAATCTTCAGGTTTGATATTGACGGATTCCAGATAATCGAGAAAATTCTTGTCATTGATATCCGCTGTTTCTTCTCGCGCGGTAGTGTTTTCAGGCGTCGGATTAGAAACATCATCTAAGGTAGAATTTCCTCTGGTTTGTTCTTGAGTTTCGGAAGTATGAAAATTTTTGTATTGTTCAAATGCTTGCAATTGAACATCGTTTAACCTGACCGTTTGGTTAAAATGATGCACGGCAATATCTTCCGGTTTTATCTTGCCGCGATGTTCTGCAATATATTCATTGTTTTCAAGAATGCTTTGGTGGTCTGTATTAAACAGATTTGATTGTTTTTGGGCATTGGCTGAGAAAAAGAGCAAAGATTCAAAATATTTATCTTGTAATATTTCTTTGTTGCCCTTGGCGGCTTCTTGAATGCGGCGTTCCACTTCTTTTTCAATGAGTTCTGCATTAGTAATGCTGCCAGGAATGCCCGTAACACCCGCAAGCTGCATCATGAGTGTTTCACTACTGACATTTTTAAGAGCTTCAGCATATAAAGGAATATGTTTTTCATCAAAAACTTTTCTTTCTTCCTCGCTCATCATTCTGTCCGGATAAGCGTTGTCTAATTTGGCAAAATCTTGTTTTATCTTGGGATCAAGATCTCTCAACAAAAATAAAGATTGTCTGTTGATGACGTCTAACTCTTTATCATTAATGTCGGCCATGATTCCTACTCCTCAGCTCTTCTTTCTTTTTTCTTATCTTACACCCAAAAACCGAAATTTTCAACATATTTTGTCTAATTTTTGTAAATGTAATATGATTGTAACAACTATTGCGCATAATATATATGATTGTGGTTAATATTTGGTTATAAAAAAAGAGACGGTGCTTTATACCGTCTCTTTTAGCTTTAATCCTGCTTTGTCTTAGGCAACTTTAGCATCAAAGCTCACTGACGCGCCGTCAATGTCGGCGGTGGTGCCGCCCGTGCAGCCGGTGTTGACTTTAATTGCCAAAACCTGCTCGGCTATATAGTCGCGGTTTTCTTGCAGAGCCTGCGCCAGCTCAGGATTATCTGTCTGATAGCTAAGCTCTATGCGGTCTGAAATGTTAAAGTCTTTGTCTTTGCGCAAAGTTTGAATCAGGCGGACAAAGTCACGCGCCATCCCCTCACGCTTTAAGCTGTCGGTTACGGTGGTGTCTAAGGTAACCAAAGCTCTGTTGCCGGAAAAGGCCTGACCGGCAACACCGGACTTCATAACCAATCTAACCTCAAACAAATCCGTGCTCAGGTTTTGACCGGCAATGCTTAAGGTGCCGTCAGCATTCAGGCTCCAGTTGCCTTGTTTATATGCCGCCATAACGGCGCCCATCTCTTTGCCTAAGGCTTTGCCCAACAGAGGTGTGTATAAATAAACCGTGGTGTCGGCATATTTGCCCAAATCATTATCAACCAGCACCTGTTTAACGTTCAGCTCATCTTTGATGATTTCCTGATACTGCGGGCCGATAAAGTCAAGTTTGTCTCCGACAACCGTTAAGCTGTTTAAGGGCAAGCGGTTGCGCAGATTCTTTTCCTCACGGATAAATTTGCCGGCAGAGCAAAGCTCTTGTAAAAAGTCCATCTCTTGAACCAAAGATTCATCAAGTTTGATGTCTGATAAAAGCGGATAATCGGCCAGATGAACGGATTCTGCACCGGTCAAGTTTTTGTAGACATATTCTGTCACAAAAGGCATGAGCGGGGCAATGATTTTGGCCAGATTAACCAAAACCGTGTATAAGACGTCAAATGCTTGACGATCCCCCTCCCAGAAACGGTCACGCGAGCGGCGGATATACCAGTTGTTTAATATCTCCATAAAGGTTGCGGTTTCATTGGTCGCCATAGAAACATCATAAGTTTCAAGCCCTTGTTTGACAATTTGGCTTAAGCGTTTGAGCTTGGATAGAATATAATTATCTATGGCCTCTGTCGAAGAGCTTACCTCTTTGGCTTGATATCCCTCGGCATTGGCATATAGCGTGAAGAAGTAAAAAGCATTCCACAAGGGGATTTGTGCCACGCGCGCGGCTTTGACAATGCCTTCTTTGTCAACCGCAAGATTGCCGCCTTTTAAGACCGGCGAAGACACCAGAAACCAACGCAGTGTGTCGGAACCGATATTATCCAAAACTTCGTTGGGGTCAGGATAGTTTTTCAGGCGTTTGGAGAGTTTCTGCCCGCCCTCGGCCATTAACAGACCGGTGCAGATACAGTTTTTAAAAGCCGGCTTGTTATGCAGCGCGGTTGAAAGAACCGTCAGAGTATAAAACCAGCCGCGGGTCTGATCCATCGCTTCAACAATGAAATCGGCCGGAAAATGGTTTTCAAACCACTGCTTATTCTCAAACGGATAATGAACCTGCGCATAAGGCATCGAGCCGGATTCAAACCAGCAGTCAAAAACGTCGCCGACACGACGCATCATGGTCCGGCCCGACGGATCATCGGGATTGGGATAAACCACGTCATCAATATAGGGTTTATGTAAATCGGTCACTTCAATGCCGGTTTTCTCCTTAATTTCGGCGACCGAACCGAAAACATCAATCCGTGGGAATTTCGGGTTATCCGATTTCCAGACCGGAATCGGCGTTCCCCAGAAACGGTTGCGGGAAATCGACCAGTCGCGGGCGCCTTCCAGCCATTTGCCGAAACGGCCGTCTTTAATATGGCCGGGCACCCAATTGATTTGCTGATTGTTTTTAACCATATCGTCGCGAAAATCGGTCACTTTCACAAACCAGGAAGACATTGCCTTATAAATCAGCGGGGTGTCGGTACGCCAGCAGAAAGGATACGAGTGGGTATACTGTTCTTTTTTAACCAGCAGCCCTTTTTCTTTCAACAGCTGCATAATCGGTTCATTGGTTTCAAAAACCTGCATTCCCTGATAATCCGGAACTTCGGCGGTAAATTTGCCGGCCTCGTCGACCGGACAGACAACCGGAAAATCTTCATTATACGCGCGGCAGACTTCAAAGTCGTCCTGGCCGAAGCCGGGAGCGATATGGACGATACCGGTACCGTCTTCAATAGAAACAAACTCGCCGGCAATGACTTTGAAAGCCCCCTGCGTTTTGAGATGTTTGAAATACGGGAACATCGGTTCATAGCTCAGACCGACCAGTTCCGCTCCTTTTACCGTGGCCACCTGTTCGGCATGCTCCAGCTGTTTTTTATATTTGCCGAGCAGATTTACCGCCAGAATATACTGTTCGCCGTCTTCCTGCATAACCGCATAATCAATATCCCGACCGACGGCCAGCATCAGATTTGACGGCAAAGTCCAGGGCGTGGTGGTCCAGACCAGCATATGGCGGCCGTCTTCAAGTTTGAACATAACGGTAATCGCATTATCGGTCTTGTCCTGATAGCCGAGGTTTACTTCCATATTCGACAACGGCGTTTCCGCTGCCCAGGAATAAGGTAAAACCCGGAAATCTTCATAAATAAGGCCTTTGTCATAAAGCTGCTTAAAGTTGCTGATGACGCTTTCCATAAAAGACAGATCCATGGTTTTGTAGTCATGGTTGAAATCTACCCAGCGGCCGATGCGTTTGAACATATCAACCCAGATACCGGAATATTTCAGAACATCCTGCCGACAGAAGTCATTAAATTTTTCAATACCGTATGCCTCAATCTGCTTACGACCGGAAACACCGAGCTGTTTTTCGGCCGACATTTCGGCCGGCAAACCGTGACAGTCCCAACCGAGGCGACGTTCAACCTTTTTGCCGTTCATGGTCTGAAAACGGGCAATGACATCCTTGACATACGATACCATAATATGTCCGTAGTGCGGCGTACCGTTGGCGAACGGCGGGCCGTCATAAAAAACAAATTCGGCGGCACCGTCGCGGTTATGAACCGATTTTTCAAAGGTTTTGTTTTCGTCCCAAAACTTTAGGACTTCTTTTTCAAGTTCTACAAAGTCAGGTTTGGCTTTGACATCTGCATAATATTTCATTTTCTTATACCTGTTATTTGGTTGGAATTCTGTTGTGGGGGATTCTGAAACAAGTTCAGAATGACATTGTAAAAGGTGATTTATGTGCAAAAACTGTATCCCCTAAGGGATAATTATGAAAGGAAAAGCTATGTAAATATCTTGCAACATGAAAATTCTCTTAAGTTTCTAATTTCGGAAAATAATCTAATACAGTAAATCAACGGAGTCAATTTAAAAATAAAAGCCTTCTTTTCTTCATATTTAGACAAAAAATTCTTGTTACCCTGCCGATTTTATGCTAGACTGCATTTATAATTAATTTCAAGGAGAAATAAATGCCGGCAAGAGACAATATCAAAAAAGCCGTCAAATTCGGCGTCAGAAGCGCAGCATCAATGCTGGCGTTCGGCGCCGTTATGACTAAACACGGACTGACAATTTCCGACACGCTGCTCGGCGGCATTGATAATATGGCCAATGCCATGTCGCCGTCAATTGTTAAAGGTACCCCGCTTAAAGACCTGGCCTTTAAGGCAACCAAAGGCGGCCTGGATCAGCTTATAAAATTATCAAAATGGGTCAAGAACAAAGCAAAGTAAAACCCTATGGAACATGAAAAAAATTATGAGATTTTTACAACCCGCGAAGGAGTGGTGGTCTTTGCGCTTAAACCAAGGCCGAATGAGCCGAAGAATCCCCGCTTGATATTTGACGGCCGGCGGCACGCCACTTTTTACCGCCGTCCCGATGAAGTCATTTTGCTTGATTTCCTGGCTCAGGATTGTCTTGAAGCTTTAAAAACGGCGGCGGAAGTTCTGGTTACAGAAGTCGATTACAAAGCCGAAAAAATTATCCGCGATTATAAAGTTCCTTTAAAAGTCGTTAAAACGAATCCGTTTACCGATGGTCTCCGCTAGATTCCGGCTTATGGATTTCACCGCCGACCATCGGAACGGGGACGCCGGTCGTTCCCGGAAAACTGATCGGCATATTGTTTAATCTTCTGACCGCCATATAGGCAAATCCCTGAGCTTCGACCGCATCCGTATTCCAGCCGAGTTCAGAGGCAGAAACAACTTCAACATTATGCAGGCGCTGCCGTATAAAGCGCATCAGGGTCGGATTGTTGGCTCCGCCGCCGCAAACAATCAGTTTTTCGGGAAGCTGCGGCACATACATCGCCAGCGAATAGGCAATGGCTTCAGCCGTAAAAGCCGTTGCCGTCGCGGCGCCGTCTTCCAGACTTAAACCTTCCAGATTTTCCAGTTTGTCTTTGAAAATATCACGATCAATGGATTTGGGCGGATATTGGGCAAAGAACTTATGCCGCATCAAGGCGTTGACAATTTTTTCGTTGACCTGCCCCTGAATCGCCAATTTGCCGTTATAATCCATATGCATACCGCCGTGACGCAAAACCCAATCATTGACCGGCGCGTTGCCGGGCCCCGTATCAAAAGCCAACATCTCGCCATTAACACCGATCCAGGTCAGATTGGAAACGCCGCCGATATTTAAAACCGCTATCGGTTTTTCCATCGTACCACACAGCGCGGCGTGATATACAGGAATTAAAGGGGCTCCCTGGCCGCCGGCACTGATATCGGCATTGCGGAAATGATTAACAATTTTTATCCCGGTTAAATCAGCCAGCAGCCGGCCGTCACCGATCTGATGCGTATAACCGTTCTGCGGCTCATGATGAATGGTATGTCCGTGAAATCCGATAACCTCATAAATACCGCCGTAAGTTTCGATAAAATCTTTAACGACTTCGGCATGAAAACGTGTCAGTTCCTGCTCAACCGCACAAATTTGTCGCGCATTCTCCAAATCATCGGGCTTTTTGCCGAGAACGGAACGGATTTTTTCACGAAGGCCGTCTTCATAGGGAACAGTCATGGCCGGACCGAACTCATAGACATCAATCCCGTCTGTCGTTATTGCGGCAATATCCACTCCGTCCAGAGAAGTTCCGCTCATTAATCCCAAAGCATTTACTTTTTTGATTATATCCATAAAAAATCCAGCCTCCGATATTGCACTATTTTATTTATATGTTAGTATCGGTTAACAATTTGTTAGAAAAATCAGGAAAAGGGAAGGAAAATGGTTCAATTCAAGTCACAGTTTTTTAATCTGATGCTGGAACGCGGCTTTTACAATCAATGTACAAACGAACAGGGCTTTGATGAATATTTGTACGAATGCGAAAAAACAGGCACGCCGGCCGTGGGTTATCTGGGCTCGGATCCGACCGGAGACAGTCTCCATGTCGGGCATCTGGTTCCGGTGATGATGATGCGCTGGTTTCAAAAATGCGGCCATAAACCTTTAATGCTGGTCGGCGGCGCCACTGCACGAATCGGCGATCCTTCCGGTAAAGACAGGCTGCGGCCTTTTCTTGACGACGAAACGATTGCCCGCAATATTGCCGGCCTGAAAAAATCTTATGCCAAATTTCTGAAATTCGGCGACGGCAAAAACGAATCGATTATCGTCGATAACTGGGATTGGTTTAAAGATGTTAATTATCTTGGTTTTCTGCGGGATATCGGTACCTATTATTCGGTAAACAAAATGCTGACGATGGACAGCGTCAAAAGTCGTCTGGAACGCGAACAGCCGATGTCGTTTCTGGAATTTAACTATCAGCTGCTGCAAGGCTATGATTTTACGGTTTTATATCAAAAATACGGTTGCCGCGCTCAGATTGCCGGCGCCGACCAGTGGGGCAACATCACCTCAGGAACCGAACTGGGACGCCGCAAACATAATGTCGAACTATTCGGCTTTACCAGTCCGATTATTACTGATTCCGCCGGTAAAAAAATGGGTAAATCGGAAGGCAACGCGGTTTGGATTAATGACGAAAAGCTGTCTTCTTATGATTATTACCAGTATTTCCGCAACATCGGCGACACCGAAGTAGAAATGTGCTTGAAAATCTTTACCGATTTGAGTCTGGATGAAATTAAAAAGCTGGCGGCTTTGAAAGACAAGGAAATAAATGAAGCAAAGAAAATTCTCGCTTTTGAGGCGACCAAAATCTGCCGCGGAGAAGCCGAAGCCCGTCAGGCGCAGGAAACCGCCGTCAAAACCTTTGAGCTGGGTCAGACCGGCGGCGAACTGCCGAGCTTGGAAGTTAATCTTGCCGACGGTCTCAGCGTTTTGGATGCCTTTGTCAATATCGGCTTCTGTACCAGCAAAGGCGAAGTACGGCGATTGATCAAGCAAGGCGGCGTCAGAATCAACGATACCGATATCTGCGATGAAAATTACCGCCTCAGCAATGCCGATGTCAAAAACGGACAGATTAAATTATCTTTGGGCAAGAAAAAGCACGGTTTACTCAAATCGGCATAAATTTCTTTTGATGTAAAAAAAACCTCTGACCACAGGTCAGAGGTTTTTTGTTAAACCAGATCAGCCACATAAGCGGCAACGATTTCAGACGGTTTAACGACATTTTCATCCCAGTCTCCGGCCATCGGATGGCGCATTACTTTTTCTTCGGCCAGAAACCTTAAGTCAAAAGGACGGGTATGTTTGCCGAAAAACAAAGAATCCCTAAGCCCTTCGGCAATGGCAAAAGAGAATAAAGGATTGGCATTCGGCGAAACAATTTTGCGAAGCTTCGTCTCCGTAACGACCTCACTGCTTCCGCACTCTTCATAATACTCGGCAATGCGTACTGCCTGCAAACAGCCTTCCAGCTCCCGGCGTAAATATTTTTCTTTGAAGCCGGGAACATATTTCTGCAACATTTCCAAACGATGCTGAAGTACGGCCGGCAGACGGGCAAAGCGATTATCGTCTATCGCTCGCTGCAGAAAAATATAACTGACGCCGCGCCGTTTTCTGTCCAGAGGCTGTTTGACCGCCCAAAGCTTTTTATTTTCATCGCGATAAAAAAGCTGTCCGGGCTTAAAATCCGGCACTTTTTCGGCTGAAATAAAGTCCAAAGGCTCGGTCGCCAAACGTAATCCTCTGATTACCGCACTCCGCAATTGGCCGCGCTCATTACGCAAGAGTTCCACCTCTTCTCCTTTTTCATATTTTTCATTTCCGCCCCAAAACATGACATATTTTATCACATTGGTATCGGACAAGGAGAAAAGAACATACTGCTCAT
>CALXWF010000026.1 GCA_944392285.1 uncultured Alphaproteobacteria bacterium
AGTCTTTAATTTTAAGAGCAGTCTCAGCGGGACGGCGCAAAACTTAAAACTGCGAAATTTGGCCATGAATGTGGGGCTGAATAATTTTAGCGGTGGGGTTGATTATTCCGTAACAAATGAGCGCCCAAAGTTTGCTATTGAAGGAAATATTAATAAGTTTGAGATTGACCGCTTCTTTTATAACGGAATGGGCGGGAAAAGCGGCAGTGAACAAACTTTGTTCCGTAGTGGAGATGCCGATGCCGCGTTTTTGGCAAAACCATATTTTTCACGCGAGAAAATAGATTATGCACCTTTCTTGGAATTTGATGTTTTGGCAAGTTTGCAGTTCGGTACTTTGAGCTTTGGAAATGAAGTCGTGTATAATGCCAACACATATTTCAGCCTCGATAAAGGGGTGCTTGATGTGCAAAATTTTGCAGGGACTTATCTTGGCGGAAGTATTGCCGGTAAAACGCAATTGGATATGAACGGCGATCATAAAATGTCAGTCCTGATTGTGGCTGAGAACCAAGATGTCGGCGATAAAAGATGGCTTGGAAAAGTCTATGGTATTGAGGGGGGAAAACTGAGCAGTAATATTAGCTTGGAAAGCTCTGCCGCATCGGTTGCGGAAATGGTTGAAAATGCCAATGGAACTATTAATTTTGATATTGCCGATAGCAAGATTAAAGGGTGGAATCTGCCTCTGATTTATGATGATTTGGTTGCACGAGAAAAGGCCGAAGGTTTGGCGGCTTTGGTTAAAAATGCCTTGACAACGGGTGAAACCTCAATTGAGCGAATTAACGGTATGATTAACCTGACAAAGGGAAAATACAGCTTTGAAAAACTTAATATCTCTGCACCGAATATGCTTCTTAGCGCAAGCGGAAAAGGTGACCTGGTTGATTGGAGTAGCGATGTGAGCTTCGGGGTTAAGTTTTTGGAGCCGTCTTATTTGCCGGGGTTCGGCTTCAGCTGGGGCGGAAGTTTGGCTAATCCGACCCTTGAGGAAAATGTTGATGATTTGCTTAAAATGTATAATGACCGACAAGATGAATTTGCTGCCATGGCAAAAGCCAGAGAAGAAAAAAGACTTGCCGGTTTAAGGCAGCAAATGGCAACCCAACAAAATTTGGCAAAAGGTGCAAAAAGCGAAATTACCAATGTGGTCTTGGTAGATTTGAAGGCAAAAACTGCCGGAGCATTGGATGAAAATTATGCTAAAATCTATATGGATCTAACAGCTCAAGCGCAAAAAATCGATGAAAAAATTGAAGATATTTTTAAGCAGGCTTTGCTGCCGAATATTGATGAAAAATTGGTTGAAAAAGTCAGCCAGCAAAATCAAGAAATTAATTCCGGGCTTGGTAAATTGCAGCAAGATATTCAGAATAATTTTGTAAAAGAGCTGCAGCAAAAATCCAGTCTTTTGCAGCAAGAAATTTTGACGGCAGAAAAACAAGCCGTTTCTGTCGTGAGTGCGTATCAAAAAGAATCGGCAAATTATCCGGAGAGGTTAAAAAAGGCCGAAAGTTCTTATGTCTTGAGCGAAGATGACATTGTCGTCCGTTTGACCCGCTTGATGGAATCGCACACAAAGGGAATGGGTGATTTGAAGAAGCAGGTTGATGCCAAAATCTCAGGTCTCAATGATAAAGCAAGTGTCGGAATTTGGGAAGATGCGGTGCATGATTTGGAGAGTTTGAACAGGCAAGTTCAGTCAGAGGCCAAAACTTTGCAGCAAGCGGTTGCGGAATTGCAAAAATATGCGGGAGAACGCGTCGCTTTGGAAGAGAAAAAATATCAAGACAAAATCAAGGCCGCAGAGATAAAACGCAAGTTAGAGGAAAATACAGGTACAATTTCTATTAAGGGAACGGGCAAGAGCCTTACGGTCAGACGTGATATTGAAGATATTGAAAAATCTGAAGAGGCACAGAAAAATGATGCCGTTAAAGTCTTAGATTTTTCAGGCGAAAAACCCAAGGTGCAAGGGGTTATCCGCAAGCAAAATACCACACCTGAAAGGCCGCAATCACAAGGTGGAATTTTGGTTCGTCCGCGTGGAGAAATTAAAACACCGACCGGAGGTGTAATTCGTAAGAATTAGGGTTGTCTAATCTGTTTTTTGTGCTATATCTCTTAGTATTAAATGTCACTTTAATTATTATCTGGAGTTTTAGATATGAAGCAAAAGCCTGAAGTCTGTATTCTTCCCGTTGCGGGGCTTTCTACAAGAAATTTGCCGGCGACCAAAGCCTTGCATAAAGGATTTTTGACCTTGCACGGTATCCCAATCATTCAATATGCCGTTAATGCTTGTGCCGAAATCGGCGTTAAAGAAATTATCTTTATCTATAGTGATCAATCTTGCAAACATTTGTTTGAGACTTATTTTTCTCCTTATCCTTGGCTTGAGGAACATTTGATTGCCAAAAACAAATTGGATTTGTTAAAGGCCGTGCGCGATATTATTCCCGCAGGAATGAAGTTTTCTTTCGCCGAGCAAAAAGAACCCAAAGGTAACGGTCATGCCGTGCTTATGGCTAAAGAGTTGGTCGGTGATCGTGATTTTATCGTTATGTGGCCTGATGATGTTTATGTTAATATTCATGGTGAGGGTGTATTAAAACAACTGCTGAATGTTTATGATGAATTTGGCGGTATGGTTGAGAATATTATGGAATTTCCGACCCAAGAGATGGTGCGTTACGGTTGCTTGAAAGGTACCGTTCGCGATGGGCGCGTGGTTCATGCCAGCGGTTTGGTTGAAAAACCCAAACTTGAAGATGTTCCGTCAAACTATGCCAGCATGGGGCCCTATATTTTGCCTAATGTCATTATGGATATTTTGCCTGAGGTGCAGAAAGGTGACAACGGTGAAATTAATTTGACCGATGCCATGAATTTGGCGGCAGAACGCGGCGTTAAACTCAGCGGTGTTTTGTGTGACGTTATGCGTTTTGATTGCGGCACCAATAAAGATTTGGAACGTTCTAACCTGAAATTAAGCTTGATGGAAGATCCGGAGCTTAGGTGCTATTGCAAAGATTTGCTTGATACCATGTTTGTTTAGCAAATTTTTTCTATTTTTCTTACAATTTAACCGTCGCAATCAGCGGCGGTTTTTTTAAGCGATTTTAAGTTGTCTTTAAAATTTATGGTTGAATATTTGCAATTAATGCATTATGTTACTAATATTCATAAGTAGACAAGAAAGGGTGGGTTATGAGTAAAGAAAAACGAGCATCTTATCGCGGCCGTTGTCCCGATGGGTCGCCGAATCCGATTGATGTGCATGTCGGACAACGTATCAGAGTCAGGCGCTGCAATTTGGGATTGTCTCAGGAAAAATTTGCCTCTATGCTTGGCTTAACCTTCCAACAAATTCAAAAATATGAAGCGGGGACAAACCGTATCGGTTGCAGTCGTTTGTGGGATATCGGGCAAGTGTTGCAAGTGCCGGTCAGCTATTTTTTTGATGAGATGGATAAAGATATTACCGATAAGAGCCCGCGAAAATTATTAAACCAAGATGCGGCTGATAATATAGATGTCGGCGAGGCGGTGGATGATCCGTTGCTTGATACAAGAAATATGAGTATTATTTCGGCTTTTCAGCGGATTAGGAATCCGGAAGTTGCTAAACATCTTTATAAACTGATTATTTCAATGTCAGCAACGGTTGAGGCTTCTTTACCAAAGAAAAAACAAAAATAAGAGATATAAAAAAGCGGCAAATTTTTGCCGCTTTTGATTTATGATTCGAACGTAACACTACCTGCATAAGCAGGTAGATGTAGACATACCTGCCCAGCCGTTAGGCTTGCGAAGCCTTTGGGCAGGGCGAACGTAGTTCGGAACAGGTAATACCACTTGCGTTAGCTAGTGGAAGTTTATGTGATTGTTATATCCGCTTAGTCTTTAGTGGCGGCAGAAAGTGCTTTTTTTCGGGCCTCAAGCTCTTGAAGATTATTCTTGATGCGTTGGTCATCAGGGGCAAGGGCTTGGGCTTTTTTTAGGTAAATTTCGCCGGTGCTTAAATCGTTGCGCAAGATATACAAAACTCCTAACATATTTAAGTTTTGAAAATTGTCGGGATAATATTGCAAAACCGTGTGTGCCGTTGCCTCAAGCTCGGTGTCGGCTTGAAGCGTGAATAAATCATGCTCATAGGCAATGATGTTTTCAAGCATAAAATTTTGGTCTTTGGTTTCTTCGTTGAGCCATTGCCAGTGGTTGAGGTTTTGGGCTGAGTGTTTGGTTATGTTTATGAGTTCTTCGGCCATGCAATTTGTATCTTTGAAAAATTTGCATACAAAAATTTTGCCAAAGCGAAGGTCTAAACGGTCAGGGTAGGTTTTTATGGCTTTATCGGCAGTTGTCAGGAGATTGGAAAAGTTACGGGAATCTATCATGCTTTGGCGAAATTCTTCATTGATTTTTTGAACATATTCATCAGCCGATAAAGGGGTGAAAAAATAGCCATAAAGCGCATAAAGTCCCCCCAAAAAAACGAGAATACCAAAAATAAGAAAGGCTATTTTGCGGCGTCTATCTTTTAACATTTGCAGTCTCCGTTGCTGTTTTTTGAGATTGACTATAGGTTTTATATACCTTTTTCATTAAGGTTGAAAAGGGATAATTTTTAATTTCAGCTTCAGAAATAAAAAAGCCGTCAGCAAAAGGGGTGTTTTGCCGCAGGATATAGATTTGCAAATTCAGGCGAAAATGCGTAAAAATATGGCTTACGCTTAGGTTGGTTTGTTGTGCTTTGAGAGCAAAAACAGGTGCGTTCTCAAGCTCCCACGGAAATTCATAAAGCCCGGACAGCAAGCCTTTTTCACTGCGCTTTCGAATTAAGATTTTATTTTCATTATTAAAAACCAAATATACCTTGCCAATTTTTTCAGGTTTTGCGGTGGTTTCACGCAAAGGCAGATTCGTTATTGTTCCTTTTTTGCGGGCAAGGCAATGTGCTTGCCAAGGGCAGAGCTCACAATGCGGGGTGGTCGGCGTGCAGATGAGTGCGCCTAAGTCCATAATCGCAGAAGCATAATCTGCCGGATGATTTTGGTCTGTCAGAGCTTCGGCTTTTTGGCGGATGAGCGGCATAATTTTGCTCGGGGTTTGCTCAAGGTTGTAAAGGCGGCAGATAATGCGGATAACATTGCCGTCAACCACGGTTTCATTTTGGTTGAAAGCTAAGGCCAAAAAACTGGCTGCCGTATAAGGGCCGATGCCTTTGAGGCTTAAGACTTCTTTTTTCGTTTGCGGGAAGTTGCCGCCGAATTCGGTCATGATGAGTTTGGCGGTTTGGTGTAAGGATTTGGCGCGCGTATAATAGCCAAGCCCTTGCCAGTATAGATAAACTTCTTCCAAAGGGGCGGCGGCCAAAGCAGCAATGGTCGGAAATTTTTGCATAAAACGGGCAAAATAAGGAATGACGGTTTTGACGGTGGTTTGTTGTAGCATTAATTCTGAAACCAAGACCGCATAAGGGTCTGGGTGCGGGCCGCCCTTTACGCGCCAGGGCAAATCTCGTCCGGATTTTTGGTACCAGTCTAATAAAAGTTTTGCAAGTGTTTCTCTTTTCATGTTTGTGAGTATAGCAAAGCTAAAGCTAAAAGTCTATGGCGAGATTTTGTTTGCAATCTCTAAGGGGGTGTTTTAAGATGTTAGCAGGAGAGAAATATGATTTTGGAATTTTCGTTATTAACAACGCCGCGTTTATCTATTAAACCATATGAGGTTTCCTTTGAAAATGCGCAAAAGTTGTTTGATATCGTGGAAAGAAATCGAGCTTTTTTTGCGTTCATGTATGGTTTTGCCGAGGCTAAAACCGTGGAAGAAATTTATAATTTTATACAAGCAAAAAATGGGAAAATGCCAAGTTTGTTAGCTTGTTATCGCTCAAATGATGGTTCTTTGGTCGGATTTGTGTCTTTGAGTGATTATGATATGCGTAATCAGAAAATTCATATTGGCTATTTTACTGATGAAGTTTATGCTCAGTGCGGCTATATGAGTGAAGCCGTGAATGCCGTTTGTGCTGATTTGTTTCGCCAGGGGTGGCATAAAATCGTGGCAATGGTAGATGTAAACAATATTGCCAGTCGTAAAGTTTGTGAAAAATGCGGGTTTTCGCAAGAAGCCGTTTTACAACAAGAGAAATATAATCGTCATACACAAAAGTTTGATGATATTATTTTGTATGCCCGATTTCGTGATTGATTTACCGCAATACTCTTGTCTGCCTGCCGCTTGTAGTCAAACTTCCATCTGTGGAAGTTCGAGCTGTCTTACAATATACCAAACAAAAAAACCTCCATAAAGGAGGTCTTTTGTTTGGTGCCCTGAAGAAGACTCGAACTTCCACGACCATTACGGTCACGAGTACCTGAAACTTGCGCGTCTACCAGTTCCGCCATCAGGGCAACTGCTGTCTATATAAATGATTTTTTATAATTGCGCAATATCTTTTTTTGCTTTTATTGTAAAAATCCATATGAGTCTAATAATAGCCAACTCCCTAAGATTATACGATAAATAACAAAAGGTAAAAAGGTTGAGCGCTTTAACCACCACATAATTACATAAATTGCAATAATTGAAGCAATGAATGAATAAGTGATGCCGTCAACCGCCTCAATCATGGTAGCAAAATTGCCGCTTTGATATAATTCAAAGGCAACCAAACTTCCGGCGGCTATAATCGCCGGAATGGAAAGTAACATGGAAAATTTGGCGGCTTCTCTCCGTTCAAGCCCCAAAAAACGCCCCATGGTGATGGTGATGCCCGAGCGGCTTGTGCCGGGGATTAAAGCCAAACATTGGGCAGAGCCGATTAATAGGGCGTCTAAAAATGACAAATGATCAATTTTGCGAATGGTCATACCGACACGGTCGGCAATAAATAATAAAATGCCAAAACCTAAAATCGTCCAACCGACTATTTTGGTGTCACGCAGCCATTCCATGCCATAGTTTTTCAGCAAAAGACCGACAAAGACAATGGGCAAAGTTCCGCTGACAATCAGCCAAAACATCTGCGCGCCTTTGTTTTGAAAATTCGGTAAAAAGCGGGTTTTAAATACGCCTTTTATCATCTGCCAAATGTCTTCGGAAAAATAAATCATGACGGCAATAATCGACCCGACATGAACCGCAACATCTAAGGCTAAACCTTGGTCGGGAAATGTGGTGAACTTGGAAAATAAAATCAGATGTCCCGATGAACTTACCGGCAAAAACTCTGTCATGCCCTGCAAGATTGAGAGCAATAAAATATGTAAATTAATCACGTTTAAACTCTTTCCTGTTTAATGCCGAAGGCACTGCAAATTCTTTTTTTCAAAGCAAGAGGAGATATCGGCTTAACCAAATATTCCTGTATGCCGAGCGCTTTGGCGTCAAGCACGGTTTTTTCTTTGGTGTCAACCGTTATCATGATAATGGGAATGTTTTCTGCCCCTTTGATGCTACCGGACTTTAGGTCTTTGGCCAGCTCTAAGCCGCTTTTGTTGGGCATTTGTTGGTCGAGCAAAATAACATCAATCTTAAAGCTGTTAAGCATTTCAATCGCTTCAGGGGCGCTGGCCGCTTCTTTGGCGTTTTTAATGCCGATTTGGTATAGGGCGGTTTTGATAAATGTTCTTGAAAATTTATCATCATCAACTACCAAGCAGGTGATGGCGTCCCAAGAAACTTGTTTATGTGCATTTTCCATTTTCTTCTACCTCTTTTTTTGCTCGCAAACAGATTCTAGCCCAATTGTTTATAAATTAAAACAAAAATTATTTACTTTGGGCATATTTAATAAAGACTGCGGATTAAATTTCGTGCCTTTCAAACTTGCGCCCCAGTGTAAATGCGGCCCCGTAACACGACCGGTTTTGCCGACCAGACCGATGATGTCACCTTGTTTGACTTTGTCGCCTTTTTTGACATCTATCCGGCTCAGATGCGCATAAATTGTCTGTAAACCATAACCATGGTCAATTATCACAACATTGCCGGAATAAAACAAATCAGGCGCCGTCAGGGTGATAATGCCGCCGGCCGGCGCTTTAATCGGTGTTCCTTGAGGGGCGGCAATGTCCATGCCGGCGTGCGGATTCATCTTCTTGCCGTTCATAATTCTTTGACCGCCGAATTTGCCGCTGATGCGTCCTTCTACGGGCATGATAAAACCCTCTTGCCAGAAAAGTTTGTCTTTATCTTTGGCCAGAGCATTGCGAATTAGGCTGCGTTCCGTATTAATGGCGGCGGCATCTTCTTTGCTCGGTGTAACTTTGCGCGGTTGAACGCCTTTTAAGTTTTGAATGTCCCAATTGGTTTTGTTGACCGAAAATTTATAAGTGATTTTTTTGCCGTCTTTGTCTACCAGACTAAGGGGTTCTTTGGCGGCATTATCTCGCTCAAAAGCAATTAAAAAACGACCATCAGGCGCAACCTTGTGACTTTTATTCTTGAAAATAACCTCTTTGTAACCGGGCGCATGGCCGATCATAATTTCTCCCTGCGCTTTTTTGCCGCAGATGTCGGCGGCACGGCAGTCAAAGGCTAAAAATAAGCTAAAAATTAAACAAATCCCCCTGAAGGTCATCTTTCTTTTTTCTCCTGGATGGTGCTTGTGTTCCGGTAGTTAGTTGGCCGTCATGAAAACGAATTTCCAAACTGTCGGCTTGCTTGGCTTGGGATACACTATAAACGGTTTGTTGTTTTTCGTTACGCACCCAGGCAAAGCCGCGTTTTAAAACCGAATCAATCGATACCGAATCTAATCTAAGTGATAAATTCTTTAAATTTTCTTGATTTTTTTCAAAAATATTTTTGATGTAATAGGGGTTTAAGCGGCAGCGTTCCAGTAATGATTGTTTGTTATCAAGCAAGTTTTTGAAAGATATTTGCAATCTTTCAACCCGGTCATCAAAACGCTGGCTGATTTCGGCCAATATTTGCGTCAGGTTCGGAATGCCGCGACGTAAAGCTTCAAGCTGGTTGTTCCTTTCGGCTAAATAACGCAAAATGCCGTTGCTCATACGGCTTTGCAGGGTGTTGATTTGCATTTGTAATTCAGCTTTGACCGGAACGGCAAATTCGGCAGCGCCGGTCGGTGTGGGGGCGCGCTTGTCTGATACATAATCAATCAACATCGTGTCGGTTTCGTGCCCGACCGCCGAGATTATCGGAATTTCAGATTCATAAACCGCTCTTATAACACATTCTTCGTTAAAAGGCCAAAGGTCTTCCAGACTGCCACCGCCGCGAGCCACGATTAAAACATCGGGTCTTGGCAGATTGTTTAGCGGAAATTGGTTAAAACCGCGAATGGCCGCGGCAATTTTTTCGGCAGCACCTTCGCCCTGAACCGGTGTCGGCCATAAAAGAATCGGGGTCGGAAAACGGTCACGCACCCGGTGAATGATATCTCTTATGACGGTGCCGCTAGCCGAAGTTACGACGCCGATTGTCTGCGGCAAAAAGGGAATCGGTTTTTTATGGGCAGCATCAAATAAGCCTTCTTGTGCAAATTGTTTCTTGCGCTCTTCCAAAAGCTTGAGCAGGGCACCGGTGCCGGCAATTTCAAGTTCCTCTATTACCAATTGATAAGATGACTTACCGGCAAAAGTGGTAATCTTGCCGGTGGCGATGACTTCTAATCCGTCTTCGGGTTTGAAGCTAAGGTGCATGGCAACACCTTTCCAAATAACCGCCGATAAGACGGCATTCTCATCTTTTAATGATAAATACCAGTGGCCGGAGTCCGCTCTTTTACCGCCAAAAATTTCACCTCTGACGCGTAGTTTATTAAAATTGGTTTCTACACATTTTTTTATGGCGGCGGAAACTTCGCTGACACTTAGTTCAGGAAGTTTGGCTGCGGTAGGGGCAAAAAGGTTTAGTTCTTCCATCTTCTTATCCTTAAAAACTTTGCCTATTATAAAAGTGAATATTGCTTTTGTTAAGGACTGATTTTGGGTAATGTGAAAAATTAAAAGCTTTGACTCTTGTCCAAATTTATTATATATTATCGCCTATCGACAGGCGATAATATATAATGTAGTTAGTGACGATAATATACTGATGGTGTTAGTGGCGATAATATACTGATGGTGTTAGTGACGATAATATACTGATGGTGTTAGTGGCAATAATATACTGATGCGGTTAGTAATGATACATGGCGATACTATGCTAATGAGGTTAGTAATGATACTATGCTAATGAGGTTAGTAATGATACTATGCCGATATTATACTGATGCAGATCGTGATGGTGTATAGGGGATGATATATGATACAGTCTGTCGGTGATGATGTATGGTGCAGTTTAGCTAAATGAAAGAGATAAAATGAAAACGGAAGTTGTTGCAAATAACGGCGTTGTTGAAATTAAACGCTTTTGTGCCCAAAAAGGTATTTCTCCCATGGAATTGTCGCGCTATTTGGGGGTTACCTGGACCAGAATTTATGAAATTCTTTCGGGAAAACGGCGGATTACGCCGGAAACAGATGTTCTGCTTTGCCATTTTTTTGAAGTTGAGGACGGATATTTTGCCAAGTTGCAACTTGAGTATGATTTAATTTTGGCAAAACGCTCTTTGCAACACAAACTGGAAGAAAATCCTACCATTCAAGCTACCATAAAGGCGTGAAGGTAAAATTTTCTTGGATTGTGTTTATTTTAATCCCAATAAATTTAATGCAAAATCATGAGCATTAAATTCATCAATGTCCTCAAGTTTTTCACCGACGCCGATATAGTGAATAGGGGTTTTTGTTTCAGCGGCAATGGCCGTGACGACGCCGCCTTTGGCCGAGCCGTCCAGTTTGGTAATAATCAGGCCGTTGACATTGGTGAGAGATTTGAAGGTTTTTACTTGGTCAAGCGCATTTTGACCGGCCGTCGCATCTATGGTCAATAAAACGGTGTGCGGTGCTTCGGGAATAACTTTTTTAATCACGCGAATAATCTTTTGCAGCTCTTCCATGAGGCCGTTTTTATTTTGCAATCTGCCGGCGGTGTCTATAAAAACAATGTCATCTTGCGCCGATATTGCCTGCTTGAGGCCGTCATAGCAAAGGCCGGCACTGTCACAGCCCGCCGCGCCTTTAAAAACGCGAACATTGTTTCTTTGCCCCCAAATTTCTAATTGTTCTACCGCCGCGGCACGGAAAGTGTCTGCCGCTATGTATGAAATTTGTTTTCCTTGTTTTTGGAGCTTGGCGGTTAATTTGCCGATGCTGGTGGTCTTGCCGGCGCCGTTAACTCCCACCATTAAAATCACAAAGGGTTTGGCTGCCGAAATTGTTAAAGGTTGTTGGCAAGGTATCAGAATTTGTTCAATTTCAGAGGCTAATTCTTCTTTGATTTCGGTTAATGAAATATCTTTATCCAGACGGCGTTTGGCAAAGTTTTCAATAATTTTGCCGGAGGCATGGACGCCGATATCGGTGCTAATTAACAGTTCTTCAAGCTCGTCAAGGGTTTGAGCGTCAACTTTCTTTTTGGTGAAAATGCCGCTTAAACCGTCCGTGATTTTGTCAGAAGATTTTTTTAAGCCTTGGCTCAAACGGGCAAAAAAATTAGTCATCGCCGTTTTCTCCTTCTTGTCTTAAGATTTTTGCTCTTTCTTTCCTCGTTTCCACGGGAACCTGCGGCATTAATGCGGCAGGCGTGCCCGAACGCTCCGAATAAGGAAAAACGTGCAGCTTGTTAATGCCCGCTTCTTTAACTAATTTGACGGTATTGGCAAATTGGTCATCCGTTTCGGTCGGAAAACCGCAAATAAAATCAGCCCCGAAAGTGGCCTCAGGACGTAGAGCGCGGATTTTATGACACAAATTTATCACATCTTCGCGGCTATGGCGTCTGCCCATGCGCTTTAAAATCAGATTATCACCTGACTGGATGGATAAATGAAAATGCGGATAAATTCTTTTATCTGCACCGATTAAGGTAATAAATTCATCATCAAGTGCGGCGGGGTCAAGCGAGCCGAATTGCAGGCTTGGAAGCTCCGGTATCTGCTCTAAAATATGTTTGACCAATTTAGAAAATGAGGGTTTGTAAGAGCAGGCATCAACGCCGGTCAGACAGATTTCTTTGAAACCTTGGGCCAAAAGCGTGCGTATTTGGGCAATAATTTCATCTTCAGCCACAGAGCGATTGTTGCCTCTGGCATAGGGAATAATGCAATAAGTGCAACGATGGTCGCATCCTTGTTGAATTTGTACAAAAGCCTTGTGTCTGCCTTCAAAGCCGGTAATGATATATTTGTCATAAGAATCATAGTCAAAAATATTACCGACAACTTCTTTCTCGCTTGAATTAATATATTTTGTTATTTCGGCTTTTTCTTTGTTTCCGAGCACGAGGTCAACTTCTTTCATGGCAGAAAATTTTTGCGGCGCAATTTGGGCGGCGCAGCCGGTTACCACGATTTTGGCAGTCGGATTTTCTTTGCGCAGTTTGCGAATCGTTTGGCGACACTGCCTTTCCGCTTCTCCGGTTACGGCGCAGGTATTAACGATAATCACATTATCCAAATTGCCCAATTTTTCTTTTAGAACTTCTGACTCATAGCTATTAATTCGGCAGCCTAAAGTAACGACTTCAACCACAAAAAATTCCTCTCAATTTTATATAAAAAATTCCTCTTCTTTCATTTTTATAATAAAAGAAGAGGAATTGCAATTATTTCCTGAAAGCTTTTATTTTGCCGTTGCATCAATCATGGCTAATGCTTGGTCTGAATATTGTTTCATAACCTGAGCACTTTCACGCAAGGCTTTGGCTTCTGCTTCGTTCAAATGCGGTTTGATGACCTGATGAACACCGCGTTTGCCGATAACCGTCGGTAAAGACAAGCAAACGCCTTTTACGCCTTCAACATCTTCATGATGCGAAGATACGGTCAAAATTGCATATTCGTTATTGCTGATGGCTTGACAAATGCGGCTTAATGCGCCGGCAATGCCGTAAAAAGTTGCGCCTTTGCCGTCAATAATCTTGTAGGCGGAATTGCGCACGCCGTCATCAATTTCGGCTTTAACCTCAGGGGTTAAAGGTTTGCCGACCATGCGGGCGAGGTCTTCAATGTGAATCGAACCGGCATCTCCGGCAGACCAAATCAAAACCTCACTGTCGCCGTGTTCGCCCAAAACATAAGCATGGATGGATTGCGGCGAAACTCCTAAATGATACCCAAGCAAGGTACGAAAACGTGATGTGTCTAAAACCGTGCCGGAACCGATAACTCTTTCTTTGGGAAAACCTGAAAGTTTAATGGCTACTTCCGTCATAATATCTGCCGGATTGGCGGTGATGATTAATGTGGTGTCCGGGGCATTTTTAGCAATTTGGGGAATGATACTTTCAAAAATTTTAACATTTCTGCCCAGTAAATCAATGCGCGTTTCTCCCGGTTTTTGGTTGGCGCCGGCGGTCACAATCACAATTTCGGCACCTTTCAAATCTTCATAATTTCCGGCTTTGATTTTGTTTGCATAAGCAAAAGGCGCGGCATGGGCAATATCCATAGCTTCCGCCTGAGCTTTTTTTTCATTGGCGTCAATCAAAACAACTTTACGGGCAACCCCCTTCATAATTAATGCAAAAGCCGTTGCACTGCCGACAGCACCGGCCCCGATTATACCTACTTTCATATTTCCTCCTTTTTCTGACGGGTTTAAACGGACATCTAAAGCAATTTTACGTGGTCTCAAAAATTCATGTACTTCTATGTACACTAAAATTTTTCCGCCGCTGGAAATTACTTTATCTGCCTCGTTAAAACCCGTCATATTTTGTTGAAACGGACATCTAAAGCAATTTTACGCGGTTTTATGCTTAATAATTAATCCTTATTTATCTACCGAATCTATATAAGCAATTTTTTATGAAAGGCAAGAAAAAGGCCGTTAAAAAACGGCCTTTTTTAAGTAAAATTTGGTTAGCAAATGTTACTCTTTAATGATTGTTTCGCCTTCATCGGAAGTTTCTTCAGGGTTGAGCTCTTCAACATCTTCAACTTCTTCTTCAACTTCAACAATGTCACCGTCTTCGGTTTCGCATTTGCAGGCTTCACGGGCGGCTTCACATTCGCTGCAGTTTTCAACGCCGTCAGGGCAGGTGCACTCGGTTTCGCAGGTGCAAGAAACAACAGGTTGGCCGTTAACTTCGGTTTGCGAATCGGTTTCAACCACGGTTGCGGCTGCCGTTTCTTCCGTCGTCGGTGCGGGCGTCGTATTATGACCGCCTTTTACAAAATAGCTGAGAATCATCAATAAAACGATGACAAGTAAAATATAAAAAAGTTTTTTCATCAATTTGTTCCTTATCCTGCTTATGTTAAATCGCTAATTTATAGCTAAGATATTGCACAATCAGGGGTTTGTCAACCTTATGCATAATTTTATCAGCGGATTCCGAAACGGTTGCCTGAGGTATAGTGTTTTAATCCGTGTTTGAAAAAAATCAGACTTAAGACAAAAAAGCCGCTGGTTCCCGCTGTAAAAATTAAAAAGTCGCCCAAAGAAAAGTTTTTGAGCAAAGCAACCGGAAACAATGAGACAAAACCCGCCGGAATAATGCATAAAAACAGTACCTTATAAACACCGCTGAAAATGCTGGCCGGCTGGTTGGAAAAAATTAAAAAGGTCATGAATATATTATGGCCGAGTGTTTCGGTCCTTTGAAAATAAAAGGCAAATGTTGATAAAATCAGTCTGAGCGCATAGGTGAGCAAAAAGGCCATAAAACTTAAATATAAAAAGAAAAAGAATCCGCTAAAACTAACGTAACCGGAAACAAAATACATTAATAGACCGGTTAAAAAATCGCCCCAGTTGGCAAAGGTGGAAAACGAGGTCGAAACTGCAAATAAGACGTTTTGCGGACTGCACAAATAGTTGTCAAGCATGCCCTCTTCAATGTAGCGCGGAAGCTCGGTTGTGCCTCTGAAAAAAACCGCATAAAGCGAAAAACTCATGCAAGAGATGGCAAACATTAAGGCCATGTCGCCGAAATTCCAGCCTTTGATGGTGCCTTTGTCGGCAAAAATTACCCACCACATGAAGATGAAGGAAAAGTTGTTAACCAACATCATTAAGATGTTTACAAAAGCATCCCCCTTGGAAAGAAAGGCGGTTTTGATGTTTAGCTTTTGGATAAACCAAAATAATTTCCAGTTTTTAGCCGCCATAGATGTTTACCTTTTTTTGTAAATGTTTGTATGCGCCCCAGATAAAGCCAAGTATCAGCCCAAGCCAAAGCAGGTTTAGGCAAAAAGCCTGCAAGGCCCCTGCATATGAAAAGTCATAAGAAAGTTTTATGGTTAAATAATATATGGCATAAAAAGGGGTATAGCGGGCAAAATCTATAAACCATTCCGGATAGATTGATAAAGGAAAAATAGCTCCGCCCAAAATGAACGCCAACTTTTGTACCGTCATGGACAAGATTCTGACTTGCTCCAGCCACAGACTTGTAAAGCCGATGGCGGCAAATATTAATAAATTGATTGTGGCGGAAAAATATACCAAAGCTACAATCAGCGGAAATTCTTGCCAGCTGAAAGGCGGCGTCGGCGTTAGCAGCCATACCGTAAAAGTGCCGAAAATTCCTAAAGTCAAAAAGTTTAGACTCATGGTGCTTAAATTTTCACAAAAGCGCATGGCAAAAAATGAAATCGGCTTGTTCAAATAATAAGCCAGAGTGCCGTCTTTGATGTCTTGTTCAAGAATCCGTTCGATTTTCGGGGTAGATAAAATTATCATCTCCCCAAACAGCAGATACCACAAAAATGTGGCGTTCATCGTCGGTTCGGCAGTGTCTTGTCCGATAGCCAGCCAAAGCTGATTATAGGTTAAAAGCAAGACCAAAAGCAAAAAAATGCTGCCGATAAGAACGGTCTTTGCTGCCAAAGTTTGGCGGGCGGCAATGTTAATGAAGGCCCCGTATTTGTGTAAGATATTGCTAATCGCCACGGGCATATATCTCCTTAATAATTTCTTCCATCGGCGGGTTTTCAATCGTTAGGTCGGTCACATGATAATCTTTGACCAATTTATCAAGCGCGGCTTTGACGGAAGTTTGGCGGGTGTTGATTTCCTGACGAATCTTTTCGCCGCTTTCGGTTGTGAATTCAACATATTTTTTGTTTAGATAAGAATCGCGCAGGGAGGAAAGCGAATCATCAAAAATCAACTTGCCTTTGTTGATGACGATCACTCTTTGGCAGACTTTTTCCATGTCATCGGTGTCGTGTGACGTTAACAGTAAAGTGGTTTCTTCTTCCAAGGCTTGCTTTTTTATCAGGTTTCGGATAATGGCTTTGGCCGTGATGTCAAGGCCGATGGTCGGTTCGTCCAAAAACAAAACCTTGGGCTTGTGAATAAGCGACGCCACAATTTCACAACGCATTCTTTGCCCCAGTGACAAGCTGCGGGTCGGCGTGTTTAATAAGTCACGTACCTCAAACAGCCTGACTAAATGGGACAGGCGTTTTTTGAAAGTAATTTCCGAAAGATCATAAATTTTGCCAATCAAGGCAAAGCTGTCTTGCACCGGCAGATGGTACCAGAGTTGTGAGCGTTGGCCGAAAACCGTGCCGATATTGTAAGAAAGTTGTTGCCGATTGTCCCAAGGAACAAGGTCTAAGACTCGCGCCTCACCGGAAGTGGGGTATAAAATCGCCGACAACATTTTTATCGTGGTCGATTTTCCGGCACCGTTCGGGCCGATAAAAGCCACTCTTTCTCCGGGTTTTATGGCAAAAGACAAATTATTGACCGCCGTGAGGGTCTGATATGCGGGGTGAAACAGATTTTTTAACCCTTTTTGGTGCTTTTTTAAAATAAACTTCTTGGTTAAGTTGTTGACTTCGATGATATTGTGCATATTTTTTGCCTTGCTTAAAATCCTATGAAAGTATAGATAAAGCGCCGAAATTTGCAAGAAGAGTTTTGGGTTTTGCAGGGTAAATGTAAAATAATGCTTGTCAAATAATATAAATTTGTGCTATCTACCAAGGCACGGGTCAAATGGTCCGAATAATTTGTTTTAATTTTTTAGAGGTTTTATCATATGACTGATACAGCTAACCGCGTTAAGAAAATTGTTGCCGAACACCTGGGCGTTGAAGAATCCAAAGTTACGGAAAACGCCAGCTTCATCGATGATTTGGGTGCTGACAGCTTGGATACGGTTGAATTGGTTATGGCTTTCGAAGAAGAGTTCGGTTGCGAAATTCCTGACGAAGCTGCCGAGAAAATTTTGACCGTGAAAGATGCTATTGATTATCTTTCCAAAAACGCATAGGTCGAATATTTGACTTGTAAAGATTTATGAAACTCGCTATATTTAGGCGAGTTTCGTTGTTTCTGGATAAAATAAAACATTTTAGAGGATTGAGAATGAGAAGAGTTGTCGTTACCGGACTGGGCGTTTTGTCTCCTTTAGGGAGAGGGGTTGAACATAACTGGAAACAGTTGTTGGACGGTAAATCGGGAATCCGTAAAATTGAAGGAATTGACTTGAAAGATATTCCGGTTCACATTGCCGGCCAGGTTCCTTATGGCGAAGGTGAGCATGATTTTAATCCTGATACGGTTATGGCCCCCAAAGACCAAAAGAAAAATGACAAATTTATTATGTATGGCATGGCCGCAGGTGATGATGCCTTGAAAGATGCCGGTTGGAACGTTGAAACTGCCAGCGAAGAAGAAAAGAATCGCACAGGCGTTATGATGGGTTCGGGAATCGGCGGTTTGCAGGTTATCTATGATAACTCTATTTCGTTTCATGAAAGCGGAATGAAACGCATTTCTCCTTTCTTTATTCCGTCTTGTTTGATTAACTTGGTTTCCGGTAATTTGTCAATTAAACACGGGCTTAAAGGTCCGAACCATGCTTGTGTTACGGCTTGTTCCACAGGAACGCATGCCATTGGTGATGCGGCGCGTATCATTGCCATGGGCGATGCCGATATGATTCTTGCCGGCGGTGCCGAATCTGCCATTAATGTTTTGGGCTTGTCAGGTTTTGCGCGGATGAAGGCGATTACCTCAGATTTTAATGACACGCCGGAGAAAGCCTCTCGTCCTTGGGATAAGGCCCGCAGCGGTTTTGTTATGGGTGAGGGTGCCGGTGCTTTGGTTTTGGAAGAGTTGGAACATGCCAAAGCCAGAGGTGCAAAGATTTATGCCGAAGTTGTCGGCTATGGTATGAGCGGCGATGCCTATCATATTACGGCTCCTTCGGGTGACGGGGCTTATCGCGCCATGAAAATGGCTGCCGATCATGCTAAAGAGCATGGTGTTGAGCTTAGTGATATCGGCTATATTAATGCCCATGGAACATCTACACCGGCCGGAGACGTCGGAGAAGCCTTGGCAGTTAAACGTTTGTTCGGTGATGAAGGCATTAAAAATGTTTCAATGTCTTCAACCAAATCAGCTATCGGACACTTGCTCGGTGCTGCCGGTGCGGTTGAGGCGGTTTATACCATTATGGCTTTACAAACGCAGACTTGTCCGCCGACTTTGAATTTGGAAGATCCGGCAGATGAGTTGGCAGATTTCGACTTAGTTCCGTTGAAAGCCAAAAAACGTGAGATTAAAGCCGCCATGTCAAACTCTTTCGGGTTTGGCGGAACAAACTCTTCTTTAATCTTTAAGCAATATAAAGATTAGATTTTTACGCCGATGAAGAAGATTGTTGTTTTACTTATCTTAATTGCGGCGTTTATGGTTTATGGACTCCGTCAGGGCCTGGTTTCTTCCGGGCCGCTGGCGGATGTTTGTTATGTGGTCATTCCTAAAGGGGCTTCCTCTAAGCAAACGGCACAGGTTTTGGCTGAGGCCGGTGTGATTCGGTCATCTTTGATGTTTCGCTTGTTTGCCAAATTGCAAAATTTGGATAAGGTCTTAAAGGCCGGAGAATATCAGTTTGCGGCGGGGCAATCTTTGCAAGAAGTTTTAGAAAAAATTTCAGGCGGCGAGGTGTTTTTGCGCAAGATTACTTTTGCCGAAGGGCTGACCAGCGGACAAATTTTGTATCAAATTGCTTCTGCGCCGGATTTGAGCGGCGAAATTTCTATTGATGTGGCTGAAGGAGAGCTTTTGCCCGAGACGTACAGTTATGAGTTGGGAGCAAGTCGTGATAGTTTGGTCTTGCAGGCTAAAAATGCCATGCAAAAAGCCAAAGCCGAGGCTTGGGCCCAAAGAGATGAGCATTTGCCGATTAAAAATCCGCAAGAGATGTTGGTTTTAGCTTCTATTATTGAAAAAGAAACAGCGGTTGCGGCAGAACGTCCGGTGGTGGCTTCGGTGTTTGTGAATCGGTTAAGAAAGGGAATGAAACTGCAAACAGATCCGACGGTTATTTATGCGTTAACCGAAGGGATGTTTGAGCTGGGCAGAAGTCTGAAAAAAGCTGATTTGAAAGTTGACAGCCCATATAATAC
>CALXWF010000027.1 GCA_944392285.1 uncultured Alphaproteobacteria bacterium
AAAACTGTTTGAAGTCTGCCGTTTAAGAGATGTGCCGATTATCACTTTTATCAACAAACTTGACCGTGAAGGACAAGACCCTTTTTGCTTGTTAGATGAGATTGAAAAAACGCTTGCCTTAGAAGTTACCCCGGCAAGCTGGCCGATTGGCATGGGCAAAGATTTTCTTGGTTGTTATGACATTTTAAATGACCAATTAATTTTAATGAACAAAACCGGCGACAAATCACAAATCAATGCCACGATTGAAACCTGCAAAGGCCTTGATGATAAAAAGTTAGATGAGCTTCTGCCGGCACATGCCGTTGCCAAACTGCGTGAAGATGTTACCATGGTTAAAGAGCTTTGCCCACCCTTTAGCATGCAAGATTATTTAAACGGCAGTCTGACGCCTGTTTTCTTTGGCAGTGCCATCAACAACTTTGGCGTTAAAGAAGTCTTGGAAGGCCTGCATAAAATGGCCCCCACACCACGCCCGCGTCCGGCTTTGGAAAGAGATATCAAGGCTGAAGAAAACAAAGTAACCGGCTTTATTTTCAAAATCCAAGCCAATATGGACCCCAAACACCGTGACCGCATTGCTTTTATGCGCATTTGTTCGGGGCACTTCAAACGCGGCATGACACTTTATCAAGTACGCAGCGGCAAAGGCTTAAAAGTTCCCACTCCCGTTATGTTTTTGGCCCAAGAGCGTGAACTTGCCGAAGACGCCTACCCCGGAGATATTATCGGTATTCCCAATCATGGAGTTTTGCGTATCGGCGACACCTTAACCGAAGGCGAAAAGCTTCACTTTACGGGGATTCCGAGCTTTGCACCTGAGCTCTTAAAGAGCATTCGCTCAATAGACCCTTTGAAATCCAAACATTTGGGAGCCGCTTTACAACAAATTGCCGAAGAAGGCGGCGCCAGCATTTTCAAACCAAACGTCGGCTCAGAATGGATTGTCGGGGTTGTCGGAACTTTGCAGTTTGAAGTCATTGCCGACCGTATCCGCACCGAGTTCGGCATTCCGGTTATTTTTGAACCGACTCAATACTACACGGCCCGCTGGGTTGAATGTGAGGATAAAAACGAGCTCAAACGTTTTTGCGATAGCTCTAATATGAATCTGGCCACCGACCATGACGGCGCTTTGGTATTTTTGGCGCGCAACGCTTGGCACTTGGGCAAAGTCGGAGAAGATTATCCCAAAATCATCTTACGCAAAACCCGCGAACAGGTTTTCTAAAAAAAGGACCAAGCAATTGGTCCTTTTTTAATAACAATTCCACAACCGACATCCGCAATAAGCACGCACGGTTTTAATTTCTGCGCCTTTTTTATGCAAATAAACGGCAGCCCCCAAACTATCAACCATATTTAAGGCTTTTCCGTCGATTTCGATTTTACCGCCTTTTATAATTTTTATTCTGTTTTTATAAAAGCAAAACTTTTTATCACACTGCAAATCAAGCCATTGCGGATAAGTATCTTTGCCCTGATAGATTCTTCTGAGTTTTCGGCTTTCGGCGGCGCTGATTTTTTCATCTGCATTTTTCTCCAGCCACACTTTTTTATCAAAATTTTTTCCACGCACAGGCAGAATAACCAACTCGCCGCTATTATCTTTAAGAGCAATCAGGCTGCCGTCATCATTTACCAACATATCAGGGCTGCGCACCGTAAACAAACTAAGAAAGCCGATAAAAATCAAGACAAAGCCCCATTTACGCCAAGAGCATGTCCACAAAGCCAACCATAGGCCACCCAAGACAATTAAGGCCAGTCCCCAAGCCGGCAAAGAAAATACTTGTAACGCTGCCTCCGGCAAAGAGGCCACCCAAACCGTAATATCATTAACCAAGCCGACCCCGAACCCCACTAATTGCAAAGCCCAAGCCTCAAACCCAAAAGGCATTAAGAGCAAAGCCACCAGCACAAAAGGCATAATAATCAAACCGATAATCGGCCCCGCCAACAAATTTGCCAAGGAGGTATACAGGGCAACCCGATTAAAATGATAAATAGCAAAAGGCAAAGTTGCCAAACTGGCAATTAAATCCGAAACGATAATACCGACAACATAGACCCACACCCCACGAAGCACTTTCGCGGCTAAAGACGGCTCATCGACCGAAGGGCCGCGTAAAAATCTTTGCAAAGCACCGGCATATTTTTCATAAAAAGCAATCAAGGCCACAACCGCGGCAAAAGACATTTGAAAAGAAGCACCGACCACGGCTTCCGGAGCAATAATCAAGACAATAAGAGCCGCCCAAGCAATGGTTTTCATAGAGATTGCCCGTCGGGCAAACAGCACCCCGAGCAACACGATAAAAGTCATGATAAAAGCGCGCTGTGTCGGAATCTCAGCTCCGGAAATTAACAAATAAATAAGGCTCATAACAATAGCCAATACTGCCGCCGGACGCTTGGAGTCACCTCTTAGAGCCAAAGCCGGAATTAAAGCCATGATAAAACGCACCAAAAAGAACATCAAACCGGCCAACATGCTCATATGCAACCCTGAGATTGACAAGAAATGCGCCAAACCGGAATCACGATAATTATTTGTAAGTTCTTGGCTCATTTTGCCTCTTTCTCCGGCCACGATAGCGGCGGTAATTCCGGCCTCATCGGGTGGCAAAACCCTATCAATCTTTGCCACGATTGCTTCTCTTATTCTATCAATCAAATATCCGAACTTATCTCTCAAACTCGGCGCCTCATGACAAGCGACCGGCAAAGCGCGGCTGATAGAATAACCGCTGGCCCTCAATCCTTCAAAAAAAGATTTCCGATCAAACTGATAGCCCCCCGGCAAAGACGGTGCCGGCAGAGGCATAATTTTTCCGACAAATTCAATACATTGACCGCTTTTTAAGGGCTCTGTTCCATAGCCCAAACTCACTCTGATTTGCCCCAGATTGAGAGGTTGCTCATCAAAATCTTCCAAATTATCAAGAACCACACGTTGATTACCGCGGCTGTTATAATCCAAAGACACGATACGTCCGCGCAAATAAATTTTATCAATATTTTCAGTAAGTATGGGGCGTTTTGCCAAATAAACTGCCTTAAGCTGTACATTGGCAAATCCGAGTATCATCACCCCAAAAACAGCCAAAATTCCCAGAGCATGAATATTATGTCGCAGTAAAATTGCTGCCAAAATCAAGGCTTCAACCACACCCAAGGTCAGCCAAATTGAAGGCTCTACCGGCAAAGCAAAATAGAGCAAAATTCCCACACCGAACAGCACCGGCACCCACAGAAACCAGCGGTCATATTCTTGCAAAAACTGCTCTTTTATTTTATCAAACCACAAAAGCATAAGTCTTAAAACTTCTCAAAAAGTTTTTTTATTGTAATATTTATTTGCAAATTTACAACATCAAGATTACACTAAGAACAAATTAACCCAAAGCGGAGAAAATTCATGTATAAAATACTCTTTGTTCTGTTATCCATAGCCTTTTTGGCATTATCGGCACAAGCACGTGTTGTTCCCCTGCAAGATTGGAACGGCGGCAACCTCAAATTCAGCAATTCCGGCAAAAAAAGCTGTGAAGAACTTTGCCCCGGCTATATTCCGGTTTATCCGGCTTGCCCGGAAGGAAAAGTTGCGCGCAGATGTCCGGCTAACGGCTGCACCGGTTTTTATAAATGCATGTAATAAAAAAACCGAGTTTTCAAAACTCGGTTTTTTTATTTTTACTCGGTAAAATAGATGAAACCCTCTTCATCTTTACCGAGTTTAATTTTTAACTCTTCCCATTTATATTCTGCATGTCCTGCCTTGCAGTGAATACAGAATTTGCACAAAACCCTTTGGGAAAATTCTTTAGATGTCAACGTTTCTTCCTCGCCAGTCACATGCAGGACGTGAAACTTTTCGCTTTCCAAGTCAAAAAAATACCATATCAGATATTTTTCTTGGTGTTCTTTTCCGCGTATTAATGCCGGACAAACCAATAATTTGCTGATTTTTTTGCCTGTCTTTGCTTGCAAGCGAGCCAAAGCTTGTTTTTGATTCATCATAATTTTTATTTTTTTAGGTTTAACTTCTGTATAGATGAGAAATTCCGTTTCTCACTTCACCTTCGATTAGAAAAACACCGAACTTGCCGTTTTTCCAACCCTTGGTCGCACTAACCTGAACCTCTCCTTTTTTGAACATATAGCCGCTATGTAACTCATGTTCTTGTAAAAAGAAATGTTTATCCTGGTTAATATCCGCACCGATCACATTTAAATATTTAACTTCCGTTCCTTGCTTAAACTTCCACACCGGTTGGCAGAAGCGATCATAACTCCCGACAATAGCACATTCCTGAGGTGTCTTTCCGGCAGGTTTACACAAAAACATCAGTTCAACATTTTCAACATCAAAGCCCAAAAGCTCTCTTACTTGCTGTTTTGCAGCTGCTTCATCTAAAATCAAATTCATAACTAGAAAATTTTAAATTTAAAAAAATAACCCATACTAATAAATAAGTATGGGCAATTTATGACAAAATTTTCCGTAAGTCAAGTTTTATTTATCAGAAGCTTTTATCTCTTGCAAAATCACATCGGCCGCATTTTCGCTCGGTGTTTGTTCCCCAAGCCCAAGAATCTGTCTAACCTTAGCAAAACCTGCCATTTGCTTTTCATACAAATCTCCGTGTTTTAACAATTCTTGCAAATACATACAAATATTTGAGGTCACACATCTTTCTTGCAAAAGCTCCGGCACGACCTCACGTCCGAGCAATATATTAGACAAATTTACAAATTCAATATGCATAAAACGGCGCAACAACATTGCCGTAAAGTCAGATACCCTATAACCGATAACATGCGGCACGTTTGAAATTGCCAATTCCAATGCCACGGTTCCGGAGGCTGCCATTGCTGCTTTTGCCGCCTTAAAGGCATCATAGCGTTCTTTTTCGCTCTCAACAATCACCATGGGCACACCGGCGTTTCTGCTCATTTCTTTAACCAAAGCCGACACGGTCTTAACCGTCGGAATAACAAAATAGAGGTCATTATCTTTGGCATAAAGCTGTCTGGCCGCTGCCAAAAATACCGGCAACAAGCGAGAAACCTCGGTTTTACGAGACCCGGGCAGCACAACAATAATTTTTTTATCCAAGGGCACATCATGGCTTAAATAAAAGGCCTCGGCACTTCCATGCACGACATCGCTTTCAATAACCGGATGCCCGACAAAATCTGTTTTCAACCCATAGGGAATAAAATATTTCGGCTCTTGCGGCAATAAGGTCATCAAGCGGTCAATATATTTATGCATGGTTTTGGCGCGCTTTTTCTTCCAAGCCCAAACCTGAGGCGCAACATAATGAATCTGCGGAACAGAAAATTTTCTCTTTCGAAGCATTTTATGAACGCGGCTTGAAAAACTCCAACTATCTATGGTAACCACCACATCGGGGTGCACCCGCTCAATATCATTGACGGTTTCTTTCAACAACCGCAACACCTTCGGAATACTCGGGATAACCTCCATCAATCCCATAATGGCCAAATCACTGATATCAAAAAGCGACTTCAAACCTTCGGCTTCCATGGTATCACCGCCGACCCCGAAAAATTCAACCTGATTTCCGGTCTTTTTTTTAAGTGCACGCATTAAACGTGACCCCAACAAATCTCCCGACGGTTCGCCGGCAATCAGATAAACTTTCATAAATAATCTCCCGGATTAATTCCCAACACAAACAAGCCGAGCTTGTCTGCTGTTTTAATAACTTCAGCCTCATCGACAATCAACCCGTTTCCGGCATGCAAAGCCACCCCGTTTAACCCGGCTTCTTTGGCACGCTCAATGGTTTTAACGCCGATTGTCGGCAAGTCAATGCGCATATCTTGCTGAGGTTTACGCAATTTAAGCAAAATACCGCCGCTGCCTTTGCGCTTATAAGCCGCTGAGCGACGCAACAACTCATCTGTTCCCTCAATTCCTTCGACTGCCAAGACCAAACCCTCTTGCACGACGGCCGCCTGCCCCACATCTAATCTTCCGAGTTCGGTTACTACCGGCACCGCGCGTGTAATATCGGCAATATCTTGCTTAGAAGGTTTTTTCTTGCCCAAAACGCCTTGCCGAATCAAAAGTTCCGGCACCACTTCATGAATACCGCGCACCTCCATACCTTCAGACTCAATTTCTTTAACAACGGCGCGCAAAATTCCGTCATCACCGAGTGCTTTCATACCGACTTTAGCAAAAAAAGCCGCCGTTCTGAAGTCCGGTACCAAATCAGCCAAAGTCGGCCGCTTAATGGTGCCGATCATAACAACTTCTTCAACTTTTTCATCATGAAGTTTCTTAAAACCGCTTCCGGCCTGGCCGATTCTTATCCACTGATGCGGGATAGACTCATCAAACAAATTCGGGTTAGCATTTCCCTCAATTGTCAAAACAAAAAAAGGACGTCCGACATTTTGACAATGGCGGATAATACTGAGCGGAATTGTACCGCCTCCGGCAATAATGCCTAATTTTCGCATATTTTCCATGATTTTAATATAAAATAAAAAAGTAAATAAGCAATAAACAAAATCAGGGCAAAGACCTAAAATCGGCTTCACCCTGAAAAAACAACTTTAACCGTAACTAGTCTGATGTCATAACCTTGCGGCGGCCTTGCAAAGCCTCTTCAATAAAGACGAGCTGTTCTTGCACCATCGGATTATCCTTAAACTTCTCTTTGGCTTTTTCAACTCTGGTATCAAAATTATCTTCTTTACCCTTAAAGATATACATATAGGCTTTAGTAATGGATTTAACCGTTGCTTCATCCAAACCGCTGCGTTTTAAGCCGATAACGTTCAAACCGCGCAATTTTCCGCGTTCGTTAGCCACAATACCGAACGGAACAACATCACGGTCAACACCGGTCATGCCGCCAATCATGGCTTTGCGACCGATACGAACAAACTGGTGAACCGCAGAGTTACCGCCGATAATGGCACCATCACCGATTCTGACATGTCCGCCGATAACCGCGTTATTGGTCATAATCACATTATTTCCAACCACACAATCATGCGCCACATGCGAGTTAACCATAAACATACAATCATTACCGACCGTCGTCGTAAAATGCTCTTTCGGCGTTCCTGCCTGCATGGTAACGTTTTCACGAATGATATTATTTTTACCGATAATCAATTTGGCTTCTTGCTGAAATTCATTACCATGGTCTTGCGGCCCTGCCCCCAAAACAGCTCCCGGAAACACGATTGTTCCCTCACCGATGGTCGTATCACCCATAACCGTAACTCTTCCCAACAACTGGACATTTTCACCGATTTTTGCACGCGAACTAACCCAGCATAACGGCCCGATTTTAGCAGTTGCGGCAATTTGAGCACCGTCTTCAATTACGGCTGAGGGATGAATATTGGTCATAGCTTTTTCCTTATTAAAAGTTAAAATATTTTTTCTGATTATAAGTTAAAAGAATTGCAAACAATAGTAAACACATAAAAAGTTACAAGTTTGAAACAATTAAAACAATCTCAACACGGCCTGAGAAGCCTGAGAGGCGAGCGAGAGGGAATTAACGGCGAGCTGTTGGGAAGTCTGTAAGGCCAGCATATTAGCCGCTTCCTGATTCATGTCAGCCAACGTTAATTTATCGGCTCCTTCTTCCAAAACATTAATCAGATTTTCGGTAAAATTCTGCCGGTTTGTAACGATTGAATAGTAGCTGCCATATTGTGAAGCATAACCGCGCAAAACATTTATGGCGTTTTCAAGTTCGTCGATTGAATGCTCTACGCCGGACAAAGTCCGCCAGTCTGCTGCCGTTAGGCCGATATCCTGTGTCAAAGCACTGACACCCAATACTTCCAGTCCGGACGAACGGTCTTCGTTAAAATTAATTTTTAGTTTCTGCCCATCAAGCAGATTAATCCCTTTATAAGAGGCATCGGTAATTAAATTGTCATACTGTTCAAGAACGGTTTCAAATTGGGACAAAGAAGAAACAGTCTGGACGGGCTTCCATTTCGTTCGAGAGAAGTCAATGGCGGGTAGATCGGTAAACATATTATAACTTTCGCCGTTATCCCGGAAAGCGCTTAAAGAATGGAAATCATTGATTTTTAAAGCCGTATCATTGCTGGAAACTGTTTGGGCCCAGGTATTATCGAGAGTCCAATAACCGGTATTGGCGGTATTTTGCACGTCTGTCAGACTGAGTTTGGCGCCGGCCGCAAATTCAATCAGACTGATTCCTGCCGGCGTTAGCATTTTAATGGCCGCGGCATCAGGGCTGTTTTGTTCAATGTGTATTTCGCTGCTGCCGCCGACTTTTATTGTACTGCCGGATGTCGTGGCATCTGTTTCCAAGGCTGAAAAAGTTGTTCCCTGACCTTTAATGTTGATAACTGATTTCCCGCTGATATTGAGGCAGCCGCCGCTGTTGGCCGTTAAGGCATAATTAAGCGTTCCTCCGCAATCTTTATGGAAAATATTGACCGCAGCGTTTTCAATATTGATAACACTGCCGTAAGTGGCATATAAAGATTTTGACGTATCCGATGCCTCAAACTTACCATTCAGTTTTGCGCCGCTGCGGATGTTGAAAATACTTGATCTGACAATCTCGGCAATCCGCTGGTTCGTTCCGGTGCCGCCGCCGTTGATATTTATGTTGAACTCACTGTTTTCGCATAAATTTACAATACTCTGATCAGAAGCGGTAATTCCTTTGATATTTCCTCCGGTGCCTTTGATATTAATGTTTCCCATAAGACGGACTTCCGATGTACGTATCTCAAAAACATTAGAAGCCCGAACAAATCCGTCGATAGACGGCGCATTTATCTCCGTATTTAAATTTGCAAACACAACGTTTTGGGCATTCTCAGCATAGAAAACGGAATGTCTTCCGGAAGAAGCAAGCGTAACATTAAGATTATGCAAAGCCGTATTGTCAGCCATGGATATAGCGTGTTCAATAGTCCTGTCGGAAAGATTAAAATGAAGGCTTCCGCCTGTCTTGGATTGCGGATTCGTATAATCGGCACCGACCAGCGACTGTCCGTCATTCAAGGTCAGCGTCTGATTTTCCGATAAGGTAATATCGCCGTCAATAACGATCAGTCCTCTTTGTCCGGAATCAATCGCGGCCAGCAGCTCTTCTTCGTCGGAAACGCGGGCAACGACCGGTTCGGCGGTTTCCATGGCCTGATTGGCGACGGCCTTGGCCTGTTCGAGAAACTTAATGCCGGCGTCAATCGCCTCGGAGGCGCTCTTAATGGTCTGAATACCCTGCGACATCGCATCAAGCAGGGCCGTCAGATCCGCCGCCCGGTTGCTTAATGACGAAGCCGTGTAATAAGAGGAAGGATTGTCGATGGCCGAAGATACCTTAAGACCGGTTGCCAGACGGTTCTGCACAATACTCTGCTGACTTGCAATGTTTTGCAAGCTAAGCAAGTTACTGCGCATGGGCGCTGTTAAACTGATCCCCGACATTCTACCGGCCTCAAAAAAGTTATTCTTTCAATATATTTATATTACCATAGTTTCCTAGTATAAGCAACAGATATTAACAAAGCTTTAGCGTAATGTTATTTTTCGTCAATTCACACTGAACGCGCTTTTGTCAAAAACGGGGCTGATTCTTTCAACCCCGCCGACGCAAAAATCAAGAGAAGTTCAATTAAGCCAGCATTGCCGTAAACTCGGCCTCTGAAACCACTTTTCCGTCAACCATGCATTCTCCGCGGAAGACAAAAATTTTGCCGCGATCTTTAATTTTTTCAACATGCATCTTCAGCTGATCACCGGGTTTAACAGGTTTTCTAAATTTAACCCCGTCAATTGACATAAAGAAAACGCCGAATTTTTTATTTTTATAATCTTCAATGTTAGAAACCACGACGGCACCTGCTGTCTGAGCCATAGCCTCAATCTGCAAGACACCGGGCATAACCGGATTTCCCGGGAAATGTCCCTGGAAAAATTCTTCGTTCATGGTAACGTTTTTGGTTCCGATACCTTTAACACCCGGAACTTCAACTTCCAATCTATCAACCAGCAAAAACGGATAACGATGCGGCAGCATCTCCATTATTTCTTCAACTTGATAAATTTTTGTCTCTGACATTTTTACATCCTCTGTTATTAACAATTATTTTCTAAGACTTTTTACCACTGCTTGCTAACTTTTGTAAAGTAGCAATTTGCTTCATGGCTTGTTTAATCGGCACGGCAGGTGTTCCCCACACCACTTCACCGACCGGAATATCACGCATAACGCCGCCCTGAGCCCCGATTTGGGCACCGGTTCCGATATGAATATGGTCTGCCACACCGGCTTGTCCGGCACAAACCACAAAATCACCAAACTCACAACTACCGGCAATACCTGTCTGTGATACAAGAACACACCCGCGACCGATATGACAGTTATGGGCAACCTGAACCAGATTATCCACACGGCACCCGTCACCGATAACCGTATCATCTAAGGCACCGCGGTCAATACAAGCATTGGCACAAACCTCAACGTCATTTCCTAAAATCACCCGACCGATTTGCGGCAATTTCTTATGACCGTTTGGCCCCATAATAAAGCCAAAACCGTCATTACCGATTTGCGCCCCGCTGTATATAAAGCAATCATCGCCCATAATCGTGTGTGAAACCATCGCCCCGGAATCTATCCGACAACGATTGCCAATCTTACACCCATGAGCAATCACCACATGGTGCCCGATTAAACAATCATCTCCAAGCTCAACGCCGTCTTCAATCACGCTATATTCGCCGATATAACAATTTTTGCCGATTTTTGCCGTCGGCGCCACAACAGCGGTTGCGGCAATTTTTCTTTGCGGTTCGGGTTCTGCGTACATTTTCAAATTAAGCAAACGATACGCCTCTTGCGGATTTTTAGCCACCAATGCAGCCACGCCGTCCGGAACCAAAGGCAAAAATTCTTCCGTAGTCACGCAAGCCGTAGCTTTCATCTCTTTGGCCGCTTCTTTCATTTTTTTATCATAAAAGAAGCAAATATCCCCCTCACCGGCCTTAGGCATCATCTTAATCTCATGCACGCTGATTTGTGCCTTTGAAGCATCAACCAGCTCTGCCGCACAAATTTCGGCCACCTCAGCCAGAGTAAAAGGCCCTCTGTTATTATAAAAGCGCGTATCAGCCATTTGTCATCTCCTCACTTTTTACAATCTGGTTCCGAAATTCAGGCGGAAAACCTCTGTTTCATCATAATCTTCTTTAACAATCGGGAAGGCAAAGTCGATATCAATCTGCCCCATCGGTGACAACCACTGGAAGCCGAAACCGGCAGCCACGCGCGGCGTGTCTGAATAATCGACATAACGTTCATCAATATTATCCGGCTTGCCGAGCATACCCATATCAACAAAAGTACGTCCCTTAATACCAAGTTCATCCAAGCCTATCGGGAAAATCATTTCCGCACCTGAATAAACCATCCAGTTACCGCCCAAAGCATCTTTGGTAAACTTATCTCTGGCACCGATACCGGCCGTTTCAAAACCGCGCAAGGTTGAACCGCCGAGATAATAACGATTGGACAAGCGAACATCTTTGCCGTTATAACCGACAATATAACCGGCATTAACAAAAAACTTGAAGGTATAGTAGTCGGCCAAAGTATAGTAAGTATAAGCCTTTCCGTCAAACTTCAAATATTTTTCATCCCCGCCGAGACCGGCTACATCATTACCGAAAGACAAATAATATCCTTCTTTGGGGTTTATCGCACTGTCGCGCTTATCATAAACGACCGTCTGACCGATAACCGAAGCATTGTAACTTCCCGCTTCTTCCTTAATATAATAAGAAGCATCTTGGTCAACATTGCTGATTTTATCCTGACGCAAAGTATAGCGCAAATACTGATACAAATCATCGGTATAATTCCACCCCAAGCGTAACCGACCGCCGGTAGTTTCTTCATCATAAGAACTTTCATCCTGATAATCCGTATCTGTACGGAACAAATCAATACCTGCAGACAAACGACGCCCCATAAAATATGGCTCGGTAAAACTTGCCTGATATTCAGACGTACGCTGAGAAACCGCAAGGTCCAAACCAAGCTGTTGTCCGCGCCCTTGGAAGTTATTTTCCGTCACACCGGCACGAACCAAAGCACCGTTAACCGTTGAATAACCGACACCGACATTAAAATATCCGGTAGATTTTTCTTCAACATTGACATTGATATCTGCCTTATTTTCATCTTGCGGCACGGTTTGAATGTCAACTTTGCTGAAATAATTCAAATTTTCGACATTTCTGCGAGAATCCTTAATCTTAGAGGCATTAAAGGCATCTCCCTCATCAATACGAAACTCTCTGCGAATAACCTCATCACGCGTACGCGTATTTCCGTTAATATTAATCCGGTTAACAAAAATGCGCTCACCTTCTTTAATTTCAAACTTAACCTTAATTTCGCCTTTTTGCGTGTCTTTTTCCAAAACCGGAATAACATCAACAAAAGCAAAACCTTTCTTACCGAGCTCCTCCGTCAAATCCGTAATTGTTTTATCAGCGGCCTCGGCATTATACCATTTGCCTTTTTCAAGCAAAACTTCTTCATACAAAGGTGCAACATCAACCTCATCAATCTCTGAAACGATTTCAATATCGCTGACCTTATAACGTTTTCCCTCATCCAAAACAAAAGTCAAAACAAAAGAAGTTTTATCCGGGCTCAACTCAGCCACCGCCGACACAACCCGAAAATCGGCATAACCGCGTTTCAAATAAAAACGCCGCAGCATTTCTTTATCATAATTGGTCTTTTCCGGGTCATAATTTTCGGCAGAAGAAAAAATCCGATACCAACGGCTTTCTTTGCTCATAATTTCTTCTTGCAAATCATCGTCGGAATAATGCCTGTTTCCTACAAAATTAACCTTATTAATGGCTGCAATCGGCCCTTCGTTGATTTCATAAATCAAATCGACACGATTTTGATCACGTTTAATGATTTTTGGCTCCACGACTGCCGCATAGCGACCGCTGCGCTTATAAACTTCCAAAATACGTTGCACATCCTCTTGCACTTTTGCGCGTGAATAAATTGAACGCGGCGCCAACTGAACTTCTGATTCCAACAAACTATCATCGACTTTGCTGTTGCCGTCAAACAGACGCTTGTTAATAATGGGGTTTTCAGCCACACTGATGGTAAGCAAGCCGTCATTTTGAAAATCAAACACCACATCCGTAAACAACCCCGTGGCATATAACTGCTTCAAAGCTTCGTCCAATTTTTCTTGAGAAACGGTCTGATTTTTTTCAATCTCAATATAAGACATCACCGTTTCCGGCTCAACTCTTTCCAAACCGTCGATTTGAATATCACGCACATAAACGGCGGCCCGAGCTTCGGCAAACGCGAGCAAAGCGGCGGCAAAAGTCAGCAGAGGCAATTTTTTCATCTCAACAAAATCCTTCCTGTAAGACAGTCATTTTTTAAGAAAACCATCTGTGAAACAAGCGCAAAACATCGTTCCAAGTTGCAAAGAGCATCAAAAACACCAAAACCCCAAACCCGAATTTGAACATGGCATCTTTGATTTTTTCGTTCAGCTCCCTTCTCGTTACCATCTCAACCACATAAATAACGACATGGCCGCCATCCAGCAACGGAATGGGAAATAAATTAATTAATCCGAGATTAATCGATAACAAGGCCATAAAGATAACAAAATCAATAAACCCGCTTTGTTTGGAAATATCACCCGACATTTCGGCAATACGAATAATTCCGCCCAAATCATCTGTGCCGCGCTTGCCGCTAATCATCTGCCCGACACCGCGCAACGTCAACTTTGTAATCTGCCAGGTTTCCGCTCCGGCATCAACAAAAGCCTGCGGCAATGAAATTTGCTCTTTATTAAGCTCAACCGTGCTGACCGAGCGCACTCCCATCATCTTACGCTTAATTTTAGCACCGTTTGCAGCCTCAAGCTCGGTCACACTCAAAGGCACGTTGAGGGTAAAAACTTTCTCGCCGCGCTTAACCTTAAGATTAACCTTCTCAGCCGTAGCCATATCAATCTCACGGCTAACTTCATCAAAACTTTTTACCTCATGCCCGTCAACCGACAAGATTCTGTCATTAACCTGCAATCCTGCTTTTTCGGCAGAACTTCCGGCAATAACCTCTCCGATAACCGGCGGAAAGGTCACCTTTCCTAAAAAGAAAAAGACAGCGGCAAAAACCAAAATTGCAAACAAATAATTAGCCCCCGGACCGGCCAAAACGATAGCCAACTTTTTCCACGTCGGCTGAAACGGAAATGCACGTTTTTTGTCTTCGTCGCTTAAATTCTCGACATCTCCGCTGGTAGAGCTGGTTTCATCTCCGTCACCCAAAAACCGACAATATCCGCCCAAAGGCACAGCGGCAATTTTCCAATGTGTTCCTTTTTTATCGGTCCTGCCCCATAACTCTTTGCCGAACCCGATAGAAAATTCTTCAACTTTCACACCGCAAAAACGGGCAACCAAAAAATGTCCGAGCTCATGCACAAAAACCAAGATTCCCAACAATACAATGAAGGGAACCACATAATAAATCACATTAACCAGCCATTCCATTATTTATCTGCTTTCTAAAAATTATACTGCCACAAGCTAACCAAAAAGATAACCAAGACCAATACCGGAGCCGCGACCAAAACACCGTCAATCCGGTCAAAGACCCCGCCATGTCCGGGGATAAGATTACTGGAATCTTTTAAGCCCAAATGTCTTTTAACAGCCGATTCGAGCAAATCGCCCATCTGCGCAACCAAAGCCACGGCCGCACCATACAACATGTAGAAGACGAAACCTTCTCTTACGCCAAAGACATAAGAAACGCCCCAGCTGACCAAAGCCGCAAGCAACATCCCCCCGATTAATCCGGACCATGTTTTGTTCGGGCTGATTTTAGGAGCTAACTTCGGCCCTTTAACATTGGTACCGACCACATAACCGCCGATATCAACGGACCAAACCATCAGCAAAAACCACAAAGTTCCCTGAAAACCGGTCATCATATAGAGCCAAACCACCGCCCCGATACCCAAAGCAATATAAGGCACGCCCCAAACCAACAAATTTCTGTGCTGTTCATCTTTAACTTTGAGCGTAATCAAAAACATAGAACCCAAAACGAAAACCAACAACCAAAGAGAAGGCAACAGAAACACCGCTGCAGCCATCGGCAAAACATAACAAATCGCAAAGAAAACCGGGCGATTATTCTTAACCATATTTGCCCATTCCCAAGCAAGCATCCCGCCGACAACCAAGGCAAAGAGATGAACCAACGGATAACCGTAATACAAAATACCGACCGTAAGCGGCACCAAAACCAATGCCGATATAATACGTTTGACAATTCCGTTCATCTTAGGCTTTTCCATATCTTCTCTCCCGATGGTTATAGTCTTCAATAATGGCGTTCAAAGTTTCTTTATTAAAATCAGGCCACAAAACCGGACTAAAATAAAACTCGGCATAAGCAACCTGCCACAAAAGATAATTACTGATACGCTGCTCGCCGCTGCTGCGAATAACCAGGTCCGGATCCGGCATATCTTTGGTATAGAGCATATCAGAAAACATTTTTATATCAACATCTTCGGGCAAGATATCACCTCTTTTTGCCAAAGTCGCAATTTTTCTGGCTGCCTGCACAATCTCTTGTCTGGAGCCATAACTGAGAGCAATGCACAGAGTCATTCTGTCATTATTTATGGTCTGTTTTTCAATTTTTTCCATTTCTTCAACAATATCGGAGGCCAACATATGCCTTTCACCGATAAAGCGAATTCTTACCCCTTTTTCCTGAATTTCTTTAAAATCAGTCTTCAAATAATCACGCAACAGACTCATCAAGCCGTTAACTTCTTCGGGGCTGCGCTGCCAATTTTCGGTTGAAAAAGCATAGAGCGTCAAATATTTAACCCCGGCCTCGGCGGCAGCTTCCGTCACGATTTTTACGGCCTCAGCACCTTTTTTATGGCCAGCCAAACGCGGCAACCCTCTTTTGGTTGCCCAGCGCCCGTTACCGTCCATAATAATGGCAATATGTTGAAGAGTATTCTTTTTATTATCTGTCATCTGAAAAGTTCATAATTATTTTTTATGTTAAACACGTCGCTTCGGCAGCGGGAAAAATTTCCCGCGCCGTTAAAACACAATCTGAATTATACTTGCAGAATATCTTTTTCTTTATTGGCCAAGGCTTCATCAATTTTTTTGATTGAATCATCGGTCATTTTCTGAATTTCATTTTCAAATCTTTTTTCCTCATCTTCGGAAATCAGATTATCTTTTTTGAGTTTCTTTACACCGTCAATACCGTCGCGACGCAAATTGCGAATAGCTACTTTATTTTGCTCGGCATACTTACCGGCAACTTTAACCAACTCTTTACGACGCTCTTCACTCAAAGGCGGAATGGGAATACGAATAAGCTGTCCGTCAGAAGCCGGGTTCAATCCCAAATCCGATTCCATAATGGCTTTTTCTACCGCTTTGTCGGTTGATTTGTCCCAAACACTGATAGAAAGCGTTCTGGCATCAGGCACGGAAATCGTACCAACCTGAGACAACGGCACCATTGACCCGTAGGATTCAACCATAATTCCGTCCAACAAACTGGCATGAGCCCGTCCCGCACGCAAACCGCTGAAATCAGATTTCAACGATTCCAAGGTTTTATCCATGCGGTTTTTAATATCTTGTTTAATTTGATTAAAATCAGCCATAAATTTATACCTCTTTTTTAATTATAGTAAACTCACCTTTTCCGCAGACTGCATTAGCCAAAGCCTTTTCGCCCCTTTGAGCAAAGACAATAATCGGAATATTATTTTCTCTGGCCAAGGCTACTGCCGTCGTATCCATCACCTTCAGCTGGCGGGCAATGACCTCATCATAGCTGACAGCCGTATATTTTTTAGCTTTGGCATTTTGTCTTGGGTCGCTGTCATAAACACCGTCAACCTGAGTGGCTTTAAGCAAAGCATCGCACTGCATTTCCGAAGCCCGCAACGCCGCCCCCGTATCTGTTGTAAAATAAGGGTTACCGGTACCGCCGGCAAAAATGACGATACGTCCCTTTTGCAAATGACGCAAGGCTCTGCGATACATATAAGGCTCGCAAACGCTCGGAATACTAAGCCCTGAAAGCACTCTGGCTTCAGCCCCGATTTTTTCCAACGCGTTTTGCAAATAAAGGGCATTCATAACCGTTGCCAACATTCCGACCTGATCGGCCACGGTCCGATTCATTCCGGCCGATGCCTCTTTGGCGCCGCGAAAGATATTGCCGCCGCCGACCACAATACAAATTTCCACGCCGCCGTCATGAACGGTTTTAATCTCGGCGGCCAAATCAGCAATAACCTCAGGCGACATTCCGAAAGCTCTGTCCCCCATCAAACCCTCGCCGGAAAGTTTCAGAAGGATTCTTTTATAAAGCGGTTTCATATCTTTCCACACTCTGCTAAAAAATTTTTTTTCATATTACCAAGATTATTTGGTTTGTCATTAAGATTCTGCTACTTTTGGGCAAAAAATAACTTTGTCTTGTCACAACACAAAAAATTATGATTGAAAAATAAGGCACTCTCAGATAAGAATAAGCCATTACAATAACTTTTACAAAAGGACAAAACCATGACTTTCAGCATAATTCTTTTGTTGTGCGCCTTAGGCGGCTATCTTTTGGGCTCCATTCCCTTTGGCTTAATTTTAACCCGCCTTGCCGGCTATGGCGACATTCGCAAAATCGGCTCGGGCAATATCGGTGCCACCAATGTTTTGCGCACGGGCCGCAAAGACTTGGCTCTTCTGACTATTTTGTTAGACGCGAGCAAAGCCGGCTTTGCCGCATGGTTTGCCTACAAACTCGTCCCCGCAAATGAAATGTTCTTTTTGGGCAACATTACCTCCGCTAATGTTATTGCCGAGTTGGTTGCCGGTACTTGCGGCGTTCTTGGACACAATTTCCCGATTTGGTTAAAATTCAAAGGCGGCAAAGGCGTTGCCTCCACTTTCGGTTTCATCTTATTCACCAACTGGCAAGTTGCCTTGCTGGCTTTGGGAACATGGCTGATTTTTGCCGTTCTTACGCGTTACTCTTCGCTTTCGGCATTAATGGCGGCTCTTTTAACCCCCTTCTATGCTTTCTTCATGGTCTCTCCGGTATACAGCATCTTTTACTCAGGCTTGGCCGTTTTGGTAATTATTCGCCACCACGCCAACATCTCACGCTTGATTAAAGGCACGGAAAGCAAAATATCATTCAGCAAGAGCAAATAAATGCTAAGTGATGCGGAACTCATAGACTGGCTACAGTTAATCAACACCGAAAATATCGGACCGATAACTTTTTTTAAACTGTTGCAAACCCATGGGTCAGCCGCAGCGGCTTTGGAGGCTTTGCCGCAAAAATACAAAAAATTTTCCAGATCTTTGGCTGAAAAAGAGCTCAAAAAGGCGCAAAGCAACGATATAAAGATTATTGACATTGATGATGCTTTATATCCGCAAACCTTAAAAAGCCTTGAAGATGCGCCGCCCCTGCTCTATGTGGCCGGCAACGCCGAGCTCTTAAACAGCTCGCTGTCTTTAGCGGTTGTCGGCGCGCGCAATGCCTCAATTAACGGCCGCAAGACAGCCTCCAGACTGGCTTATGAATTAACCAACAATCAGGTATTAATCATTTCCGGCATGGCACGTGGTATCGATTCGGCCGCCCATAAAGGCGCACTTTATGCGCTTGACCAACAAGGGCCGACGATTGCCGTTCTGGGAACGGGCGTTGATGTTATTTACCCGCCTGAAAATGCGCAGCTTTACCAACAAATAAAAGCTCAAGGCGCCGTTATTTCGGAATTTCCGCTGTCGACCGGCCCGCAACCGACCAATTTTCCGCGACGCAACCGCATTGTTGCCGGCTTGGCTCTCGGTACTTTGGTGGTTGAGGCAACCGAAAAATCAGGCTCACTGATAACCGCCAAATTAGCGCTTGAAAACGGCCGCGACATTTTTGCCGTTCCGGGAGCACCTTATGACCAACGCGCACAAGGCCCCAACCGACTTATTAAAGAAGGGGCTGCTTTGGTAGAAAATTCTGAAGATATCCTCAGGCAGCTTCTGCTTGGCAATGCCCGTAAAATCAAACCCCTTGCCCGCCCAAAGGAGCAAGATTTATTTTCAGCCCCTATTGACATTTCACAAAAAACTGTCGATATTCCACAACAGTCTTCTGCGACGACAAATCTGACAGAGCTCCTAAATTATGAAGGAGTATATGTTGATGAGATTATACGCCGCAGCGGTCTTGACCCGTCTTCGGTTTCCCTGGCCTTGTTGGAACTGGAGATGGACGGCAAAATCGAGCGTCAGCCCGGCAACAAAGTCGCGCTGATACGAACCAACCGCAAAAACAGGTAAAAAGATGAAATTAGTAATCGTAGAATCTCCGGCAAAAGCCAAAACCATTAACAAATATCTCGGCAAAGATTATAAAGTTTTAGCCAGCTTCGGACACATCCGCGACCTACCGAGCAAAGACGGTTCCGTCAATCCTGACGAAGATTTTGCCATGTCATGGGAGCTGAGCCCCGGCGGCAAAAAACGCTTAAATGACATTATTACCGCCCTTAAAGATTGTGACACGATTGTCCTTGCCTCCGACCCTGATAGAGAAGGAGAAGCCATTGCTTGGCACATATTGGAAGAACTGACGGCCCGCAAAAAAATTAAAGACAAAAAAATTGAGCGTGTTGTCTTTCATGAGATTACCAAATCAGCCGTAACCGAAGCCATTCAAAATCCGCGCCAGATAGATGACAATCTGGTTTCGGCCTACATGGCGCGCCGCGCACTTGACTATCTGGTAGGTTTTACGCTTTCACCGGTTTTATGGCGCAAACTTCCGGGCTCAAAATCGGCCGGCCGCGTCCAATCAGTAGCACTGCGCCTGATTTGCGACCGTGAAAATGAGATTGAAAAATTCAAACCTGAAGAATATTGGACGGTTGATGTTGACTTAGTAACCAAGACTCAAGCGCTGATTCGCTCACACCTGATAACCTTAGACGGCAAAAAACTTGAAAAATTTGACATCAATACCGAGGCCAAAGCCAATGAAGCCAAAGCCAAGATTGAAGCACAAGAATTTCACATTGCCAATGTAGAGCGCAAAAAAGCCAACCGTTATCCGGCGCCGCCGTTCACCACCTCGACTTTGCAACAAGAGGCGGCCAGAAAGTTAAGGTTTAGCGCGAAGAAAACCATGCAAGTAGCTCAAAAACTTTATGAAGATGGTTTTATCACTTATATGCGTACCGACGCCGTCAACCTCTCCAAAGAGGCAATTGCCGCTTGCCGTGACGCCATTTTAAAATATTTCGGCGAGGCCTATCTGCCAAAGGTTGCCAAAGAATATAAGACCAAATCCAAAAACGCGCAAGAAGCTCACGAAGCTATCCGTCCTTCAGACGTTATGAACACGCCCAAAAAGATGGAGGCAAAGTTAGATTCCGACGCCCATAAACTTTATGAGCTTATTTGGAAACGTACGGTTGCCTGCCAGATGAATCCGGCAATTTTAGACCGTGTGACGATTGACAGTGAATCTGAAGACAAGCAAATTTTGTTGCGTGCCAATGGTCAAGTCATTGCCTTTGACGGTTTTCTCAAGCTTTATCAAGAGAGCCGCGATGACAATGATGAAGATGATGAAAACCGCATTTTGCCAAACGTTGAAAACGACGAAAAAGTCGGCAAAGGCGATATTTATACCGAGCAACACTTCACCACGCCGCCGCCGCGCTTTACCGAGGCCAGCTTGGTTAAAAAACTTGAAGAACTCGGCATTGGTCGTCCGTCAACCTATGCCTCGATTATTGCCGTTTTGCAAGAACGCAAATATGTTCGGGTAGAGAAATTACGCTTTATCCCGGAAGACCGCGGCCGCATTGTAACCGTCTTTCTTGAAAATTATTTCAAAAAATATGTTGAATATGACTTTACGGCACAGTTGGAAGAATTTTTGGATGACGTTTCTGCCGGTGAAATGAACTGGAAGAAACTTTTAAGCGGCTTTTGGACCAAGTTTATTAAAAATATTGATGCCGTTAAACCCTTGCAAATCAGCGAGGTCATTGAAAAAATAGATGAAGTTTTGGCGCATCATCTGTTTCCCCCGCATGAAGACGGAACGGATCCCCGCCTCTGCCCGGAATGCCACAAAGGACATTTAAGCATAAAACTTGGCAAGTTTGGCGCATTTTTAGGCTGCTCCAACTATCCGGAATGCAAATACACCAAACCTTTGACCGATGTCAAAGATGAGATTGCCGCTGACAGCCAAAAAGCCCCAAATCCTGAAGATAAAGAATTAGGCGAAATGAACGGTCTGAAAATTTATCTCAAAAAAGGACCTTACGGCTACTATGTTCAGCTTGGCGAAGATGCCACCGCCACCACCGAAAAACCCAAGCGCACATCTTTGCCGAAGTTTTTAAAACCTGAAGATATTACTTTAGAACAAGCCTCTACCTTATTGAGTTTACCTAAAAATATCGGTAACAATATTGAGGTAAATATCGGCAAATTCGGCCAATATATCAAACAAGGCAACAAGTCTCGCTCCCTAACCGGTGAAGACAACATCTTCAACATTACCCAAGAGCGCGCTGAAGAATTGCTTAAAAATGTTGCCGAACGCCCGCAAGGAAAAGTTTTAGGCCAGCACCCCAAAGACAAAGGCGACATTACTTTAAATTCAGGACGTTACGGTCCCTACCTCAAGTGGGGAAAGAACAATTATGCCATTCCCAAAGCCTTAAAAGATAAAAACCTGACTTTGGAAGATGCCTTAAAAATCATCGCCAACGGCAAATAGCTTGACTCCTTAACGATTAAATGTTACACAGCATGGTATTTAAAATTATTATATCATGGAAACAACTATTGTAGTTCTAGCTATCATCGTAATGATGTTTTTTGGCCTCTTGCGCCTTATTTTTGAAGGTAATAGCAGATATAAAGCCGTTACCAAAAATTATCCGCAGTTAATTAAAAGTTATCAGGAATATCTAAAAGATTCCGAAGCTTTTTCTAATGAGCGCGTGGTTGCTTTATATAACTGCTTCAGAGATACCTGTGAAGTCTATGAAACAATTGAAAAAGTAAGCAAAAGCCACCGCGATGCCGATAAAGCACTGCAAGCCGGAACCATTGTTGCCTTTTGCCGCAATGCCGGAAGTGAGATTTACAAAGACATAAGGCATCGAGGCCTAGATTTACCAAAAAAACCTCTGATTATAAATCAGAGGTTTTTTTATCATAAACCGTCACGGTCACAACCGGACGCACTAAGCATTTTTCGGATTTTGGCTTAGCCTCAGCTTGTCCTGAAGCAAAATTAAAAGCCCAAAACAAATCCTTACTTTTTTCCGAAGAAGAAGCATATAATCTGACAACAGAAAGCTCTCTTCTCCGAATTTTTCGTAAACTTCGATTAATAATTCTAAAATTTTGACTTATTTTTCGCAACTCTCCGACAGCCGGAAGATATTGCACACCGTAAGCTCGGCATGTATAAGCAGAGGTAACTGCCGGAACCTTATAGTCCTCTTCAATGGCACTGGCCATAATCAAGTGAGAATTAAGTTTTCCGGACAATAAACTGGTCGTCTCATCAAGCAACCCTCGACTGGCCAACACATTTTTACTTGCCCACTGTTGCAAATTTTGAGGTTCAAACGGCACCACCAAAAGCAACTCATATTCCCCATGTTTGTTATATTTGACATCAGCAACAATCCCTATAACTTTAGGCATAAACCACCAATGCTTTCGACAAACACCTTTTAAGGTATAAAAATCTCCTACCTTCACCTCGGAAAGAGGTAAAAAATGCGAAATATTAAAAACGTTCATAATTATATATATTTTTAATTAATAATTTTATTCACCGTTTCAGCATAACGCATATTTTCGACTTGTAAACAAAAAAACACATCTGAGGCATCTTCTTGTTTTTTGCGATTGCAAGATAATATTTATTCGTCTATACCAAGCAAGAAAGGATGTTTTTTATGTTTAAGTTTTTACAATTTCGTCAGCGTTTTAAAGAGATTATCCGTCTGGCTTTTCCGATTACCACATCTTTCTTAGCCATTGGCATTATGGGGGTTATAGATACGATAATTGTCGGCAATTACAACACCGAACAATTGGCCTATATCGGCATAGCCAACTCCATCTTTGTATTATTATTCACTTTTCCGATTGGGCTTTTGCAAGGGGTTTTAATAAAATCATCACAAAAATTCGGCGCACGTAAATTTGCCTCTACCGGCAAAATCTATAACGAAGGACGCAAATATGCCCTCCTCCTTTCAATTATTTTTACCCTTATCGGCATCAACGGCCGCGGCATTTTAACGCTTCTTGGTCAAAACCCCGACATGGTAGAACACGGCGGCAAAGTCTTAAACATTTTTTCTTTCTCCATTCCTTTTATTTTAATTTACGCCAATGCCAATTTCTTTTTGCAATCAATCAAGCGTCCGCAAATTGCCATGTATGCGGCATTGGTAGCCAATTTATTAAATCTGGCCGTTAATCCGGTGCTGGTATACGGCAAATTCGGCTTCCCCGAACTCGGAGCGGTTGGCTCAGCCACTTCCACATTGATTGTGCGCATCTTTTTGGCTTTATTTATGTTATATTACATCCACCGCATGAAAGCTCTGCCAAAAGTCAACAAACATTTTGGATTGGACCGCAGTTATCCGACCTGGTGGAGCGACAGCCGCAACACCCGACGCTTAGGTTATGGGGTTGCCATTATGAGTATCTCTGCCAACGGCTCTTATGCGGCTGTCAGCAATTTTGCAGGTTGGCTCGGACAACAATCCATGGCGGTTTTTGTAATTTTAATCAACATGAGCTCAATCATTTTTATGATTTGCTTTTCAATTTCGCAAGCCACGTCTATTGTTGTTGCCAATGCTTATGGGAGACGAGATAAAAACGGTATAATCTGCGCAGCCTCTGCCGGATTTCTGGTAATGTTAACGGCCTTAATCATTTTAGAAACCTGTCTGTACAATTTTCCCGACGCCATTATGGGAATTTTTACGGAAGATACTCGGGTTTTAACCATCGTACAAGGTTTAATTTGGTTTTTAATGATTGAGATTATTGTAGATTCCATGCCTTTGGTAATAGTCGGCTCACTCAACGGCCGCAGCGACGTTTTATATCCGACATCTTTTCAAGCCTTTGCCTTTTTGGTCGTCCGCATTTGTACCTGCTATGTTCTGACCTTTACGTTAGGACTAGGCCTAAAAGGCATTATTTTAGGCTTAATGTCCGGTGGAGCGACATCTTTCTTATTAAACATGTCGCGGTTTGTTTATTTAACTAAACGAGACCGAAAAGAAGGTTTACGTTAAAAAAAATCCTCCGCAAAACGGAGGATTTTTTATTCTTCAACGCCTATTTCTCAAGCATTTGTTTGGTATGTTCAATAATTTTTTCAATTACGTCAGACTTTGGCGTATATTTAGCTTCAAAGGGCGGAATGGTCTCCCAACCGAGCTCTTCAAAGACATTATAGATATTATCTTTAACCACACCCGGCTTCCAACCATAAGAGCCAAAACCAAAACCGACTTTATTTTTGGGTTTAAGCCCGCGCATATAAGTAACAAAACCGGCCACCCGCGGAAACAGTTGATTATTAAGCGTCGGGTTACCGATACAAACATATTTTGCATCAACAAAATCTACCATAACTTCAGACACGTTTTTGGTAGCCAAACAATGTTTAACCACGGGGATTCCGGCATCTTGGAAAACCGACATAACAGCTTCGGCCAAAGTGGCGGTTGCCCCCCACATTGTGTCATAAACAATAACGGCCTTACCGTCATTTTGTCCGCTTGCCCATTTGGCATAGGCCCCAAGAATGGTATTAACCTCCTCTTTTCCGGACCAAATACAACCGTGTGAGGGGGCAATCATCTCAATATCCAACCCCAAACTTCCGGCTGTATCCAAGGCTTTTTCGGCCTGAGCCCCGTAAGGAAACAAGATATTGGCATAATAACTTTTAGCCTCACGCATAATAATGCCCGGCATCACATCTTTTACCCAAATTGTATCAGAAGCATAATGCTGACCGAACCCATCATTAGAGAGCAACAATTTGTCTTCTTTAACATAAGTCATCATGGAATCCGGCCAATGCAACATGGGGGTGGTCATAAAAGCAAGCGTTCTTTTGCCGATGCAAAGCGTATCTCCGGTTTTAACAATTTCATATTGCCAACCGGTTGTATCAAAATGAGCTTCCAATGCAGCCTTACCGGCAACATTGGTAACAATTTTGGCTTGCGGTGCCAATTTCATTAAATCCGGAATATTCCCCGAGTGGTCCATTTCCACATGGTTAACCACGATATAAGCAATTTTTGCAAAATCTACTTTGCTTTTGATACGGGCAATATTTTCATGAGAGAGATAATGTTTCACCCCATCAACCAAAGTAATTTTATCATCCATAATCAAATAAGCATTATAAGTAGAGCCGTAAGGGGTGCTGTATCCGTGAAACTCCTTAAGATTCCAGTCCTTAACGCCGACCCAATAAATATCTTTTTTAACTTCGACAGCTTGCATATTTATCTCTCCTTTAACAAAATATAAGCTACCTATTAAATAACATTATTTTTATAATTGACAAGAAGAGAATTTGTTTATAAACAATAATAACAATCATTATCATTTTTTGCAGAAATACTATGAATTACTCAAGACAAAGGGAATTGATTTTAAAAGTATTAAAGGAAACACCTATTCATCCGACAGCTGATGAAATCTATTCTGCTTTGAAAAAATATCTCCCAAACATCAGTCTGGCCACGGTTTACCGTAACCTAAACCAGCTGGCTCTTAACGGAGAAATTAAAAAAATTGAGAATTTGGAAACTTGTGCACATTTTGACCACAACATTCACAAGCACCATCATTTCATTTGCATTAAATGTAATAAGATTTATGATATTCCGCAAGAAGTCAGCAAAGATATTGAAAAAAAGGTATCTTCTCTGACCGGACTGCAAGTAACCGGGCATAATATCTCTTTTCAGGGGATATGCAACGCCTGCCAACATAAAAAAACAACACTTTAACGGAGAATATAACAATGGAACTCAAAGGTAGCAAAACAGAAAAAAACTTAATGGAAGCATTTGCCGGCGAATCAATGGCGCGCAACAAATATACTTACTATGCTTCAAAAGCCAAAAAAGAAGGCTACAACATCATTGCCGACAAATTTGAGCAAACAGCCAATAACGAAAAAGAACACGCCAAAATCTGGTTCAAACTTCTGCACGGCGGTGAAGTAGCCGACACCATGACCAACTTAAAAGATGCCGCTGCCGGTGAGAATTATGAATGGACGGATATGTATGCCCGTATGGCGCGTGAAGCTCAAGAAGAAGGCTTTACCAAGATTGCCTTTTTATTTGAATCCGTTGCCAAAATTGAAAAAGGCCATGAAGAAAGATATCAGGCTCTGCTTGATTCTTTGTGCGAAGGCAAAATTTTTGAACGTCCGACCAAAGTTATTTGGGAATGCGCCAACTGCGGTCACCGCGTAGAGAGCCCCAAAGCTCCGGAAAAATGCCCGGTTTGCGATCACCCGCAAGCTTATTTCTTTGAACTGCAAGAACAATTTTAGTTAGCAGAAAAGATAAAACCAAAAAACACCGCCCTAACTTGGGCGGTGTTTTTGAATCAGCTCAGCCTTATTTTTCAGTTTCAGAATTTTCTTTTTCTCCAAGTTCAATATCTTTTTTCGGAGCTCTGACATAATTTCCGACGGCATTTTCAGCTGCATTAACCCCATCATTCACAAGTTTCCCGGCTCCTTCTTCCACATTACTGGCTACCTGCCCGACTGTTGACTTTGTCGTAATTTGTCCGTCAAAAATACCTTTACCGAGCAAATATACCGCAATTAAAACAATCAAATAAAGCAAATATTTCAAAAAGCTTCCCATATTTACCCCTCTTCTGTCTTAGATTAAACTATTTTCCTAAAATACATAATCATCAAAAAAAACAAATTCAATAAGCCCTCTCTGTCGTTTTTAATTTACATTAGACAAAATTTATGACAATATAACACCTGTCGAATAATTATTGTTAAATCATTAAAAACCAAAAAATATGAAAACAAAAAAATTTTTTTCCCTCATGATTTTGGGAATTGGGTTATTTTTAAGCTCCTGTTGCCACGACCACTATTGTGAAAACCCTTGGCGTTATGAAGATGAATATATTGATATCATCACGCGTTACACGCTCAACGGTGAAGTTTCAACTTTTGCCGAATATCAATATGATTACCTCATTTTAGGAACCAGCCAAGAAAACACCTTTATTGTCATTGGTTTGGCAAACGAGGGACGTAACAACAATACCCCAAACGTACAAGAACGCGTTCTGCTGCCGCTTGACAAATTAGCTGATGAGATTGACTTTTTGAACCAAACATCTCCCTATCATTTTGACAATACGGTTGAACCTTGCATTTATGAAGGCGAGATTTATTGGCGAGTAAGTTGCAATGTCAGAGGCATTTATGCCCTTGTCAATCATTTTGGAAAATCTTTTATAGTAGAAACAGACTTCTACTATAATGAAAACATCCATTATGAATTTTTAAGCGAAATCGGTTTCCATTTTTGGACACCGTTTAGCAAAAATTATTATCTGCGCTTAAGAAGCCAAAAATAATAAAAAATCCCTCTCAAACGGAGGGATTTTTTATTAAAGCTAATTTTCGGGCGCAGGCTTTGGCTCTGAAGGCGGAACCAACTCTTGCAAAGTTCCGACGGCCTTTTTGCGCTTAAGTTTATTCACAAACTTAATAGAGCGCTGAGCATCCCATTTTTTCTTCCCTTCTTCGCGCTGAAAAATTTGTTTATAAACCTCAATTGCCTGATCAAACTCTGAAAGTTTGGTCAAACAACTGGCTAAACCGTCATATAATTTATGGTGATAACGATTATTATTAATCATCTGCGCCTTTTTATAACACTTAAGCGCATCATTAAACTTCATCATTTTTTGATAAACGAAACCGATACTTATCCACGCCTGAATCTCACGATTATCAATATTCAAAATTTTTGTAAAACATTTAATGGCGGAGTTATTATCACCCATCAGCTGATAAGTAACGCCGACACCGTTCCAGGCTTTGATATTATTTTTATCAGTGGATAAAACTTTTTTGAAAAAAGAAATCGCCCGCTCATATTGTTTGAGTTTTTGCAAAGTAACGGCAATACTGAGCAGGGTTTGAACATGCTTATTATCAATTTTCATGGCCTGTTCCAAAACATCTAAGGCCTCTTTATATGAAAACATATGCTGCAGGGCAATAGCTTTACCGTTCAAGGCTTCCAACGAAGTAGGATCAATGGCAAAAGCCTGATCAAAGCATGCAATGGCATCTTTATACAAACCGCGCATACTCAAGGTAACGCCCTTATTGTTTAACACCTCGACCGACTGCGGGTTCAAGGCCAATGCTTTATCAAAAAACTCAACCGCCTCAGTATAACGGCTCATTTTTTGAAAGGCAAAACCCTTACTGTTTAAGGCTTTCCAAGACTGCGGTTGCTCGGCGATAGCCACATCAAACTGTTCGACCGCCTCTTTATACAATCCTTGGTCGAGCATTTCTTGGCCTCTTTTATAGGCGCTGTTTTCATTCGATTTAACCATATTCATTCTCTTTTCAATTATAGTTACAGAATAATTTAGCTTAAAAGCTACCACCAATAATCAAAAATGTCAAGATTCTCAGCCGATTTTTAGTTGTTTATACAAGGCAATATCCGTTCTCACCTCAATATAATGGCATAAAAACTTATGACAAAAATCTTTAAGATTCGCTCTTTTTGCGGCAAAATAATTATGATAAGCCGTCCGAAAAACCTTTGGACGCGAATCAAAAACCAACCCCCTGCCCTTGTTTTCTATCATATATTCACCGGCTTTGGGGGCCATTTCTTCCAAGATGTCAAAGACATGCACAAAATAAAGTCGAGCCTTGCGCGCCAAAGCTGCCAAATGCCGCTTGCTGTTATCTGTCATTTCGGCAAAATCACTGATAATAAAAACCGTGGCATGACTTTTGAGTGACTGTTGCAACAACTGCAAAGCCTTTGCCGCCGACACAGTGTCTTCAGCCGGCCTCTGCATAATATCTTTGGAGACTTCGGCAATTTTTTTCAAAATGGCAAGCAAACTGTTTTTATGATTTTGCGGCTTAAACAAATAGCTTTCCCGCCCGTCAAAAATAATACAGCCGAATCGGTCTTTATTAGCCAAGCTGAGCCAGCCGAGCAAAGCTGCAATTTTAGCCGCCGAAACAGATTTTAATTCTTTTTTGGTACCAAAGAGCATTTTGGGTGACAAATCAAGAAAGACATAGATTTCTCTGTCTTTTTCTTCGGCATAAAGTTTGGTATAAGGTTTAAGTTTTCTGGCCGTTACTCGCCAATCAATATCACGCACGTCATCGCCGAAATTATAAGCTCTGATTTCTTCAAACTCCATACCTCGACCCTTAAAAGCCGACTTAACGTCTCCGGCCTGTTGAGAAGTTGCAAGCCGCACATTAAGTTCCCGAATATAAGCGGCATTTTTACGCTCGGCAATGAGTTCATCAATGGTTGCAAACAAACCGCCGCCGTTTTTAATCGCTGCCTGCTTCTTAAAAATGCGTGCTTTAATGTTTTCTAAAATAACCATGTCTTATCTCGATTCAAAAAACACCCCCCAAAAAACTTGAAGAACAAGGCGAGTAGAGTAATTTCCTGCGGTGAAAAATTTTAGCGTACAAAAGTATATAAATTTTTGAGACCGCGCAAAATTGCTCTAATCACCCGTTATGCAAGTTTTCATCATGGTAACGGAACAGCTGACAACAGGCGCGATATTACCTCATCTGTCGTCATACCTTCGGCCTGAGCCTCAAACGTCAAAATAATTCTGTGGCGCAAAATATCATAAATCACGTCATGAATATCTTCAGGCGTAACAAAATCACGCCCGTTAAGCCAAGCATTGATTTTGGCGCATCTGTCAAGCGCAATGGTTGCACGCGGACTGGCTCCATATTGGACATAACCGGCAAGCTGATTGTCATAACGTTCCGGATGTCTGGTGGCAACAATAAGCTGCACCAAATATTCCTCAACGGCCTCACTGGTATGAACCGACAAGACCTCGGTTCTGGCAGCTAAAATATCTTCTATCTGCAATTTGGCAAAACCGCTCTGCGGCGCTTGAGCCACCTCACCGCGCACCAAATTAAGAATTTTTTTCTCAACCGCGGCATCGGGTTGGTCAATTTTAATATACATCAAAAAGCGGTCAAGCTGAGCTTCGGGCAAATTATAAGTTCCCTCATGTTCGATAGGGTTTTGGGTTGCCATAACCATAAAGAGCTGGGGCAAGACATAACGCTTACCGCCGACGCTGACTTGTCTTTCTGCCATTGCTTCAAGCAATGCCGACTGCACCTTTGCCGGCGCACGGTTAATTTCATCAGCCAGAATCAAATTAGCAAAAACCGGCCCTTTTCGAAACTCAAATTCTCCCTTTTGTGCCACGTAAATTTCGCTTCCGGTAATATCAGACGGCAACAAATCAGGCGTAAACTGAATACGATTATATTCAGCACTGACGGAATCGGCCAAAGTTTTAATTGCTTTGGTTTTGGCCAACCCCGGAGCCCCTTCGACCAAAGCATGACCGTCTGCCAACATGGTAATCAGCAACTTTTTGGTCAAATCTTCCTGACCGATAATTTTAGAATCTAAAAAGTTTTTTAAGCCGATAATTTTTTCTTTAATTTCTGACATATTTCAGCACCTCTACAAATTGGCAATACGGTTCAAAAAGGTATGATACTCGTCTAAAACCACGCGTTTCATGGTTTCATTACCCAGAAAATCAAACAAATCCACTGCCCGTTTATAATGACGTTTGGCGCGTTCAAAATCCCCTTGTGCTCTATCAAAAGCCTCAACCCTTGCCAAATAGAGCAAAGCTTCGGCCTCGGCAAAATGATGCGCCAATTTTCCGTATAAATAAACTGATTTCATTAAGGCTTTGCGCGCATTTTCAATATCGCGAATAATATAGCGCAAACAGCCGATAGCTGACAAAGCGCTGGCCTCACCGAGCAAATCGCCGTTTTCACGATACAGCATTCTGCATCTTTCCAAGACCTCATGAGCCTCTTCATATTTTTTTTGTTTCATATAAATTCTGGCAATCGCCCGCAGAGAAGCCGCTTCTTTAAGGCCGATTCCGTCCGTGCGGAATAATTCAGAAGCTTTTTTATAAGCCTCCAAAGCCTCGGCTTCTTTGTTTTGCACCATTAAGACATAGGCCTCTTGCTCATAGGCATCTCCGAGCAAATCATGACTGTTATTTGCCTCAAGAACTTCTTGGGCTTTTTGGGTTGTTTGCAAGGCCTTTGCCAACTCTCCCTCATCGGCATAAACTTTGGCAAGTTTAATTAAAATATCGCCATAAGTATTTTGTGCAAAATCTTTATGTTTAACCAAGTCGGCCGCGACTTTTAACACCTCTGCCGCACGAGAAAAATTATCCAAACTAAGTTCAAGTTCCCCGAGTCGGGTTAAGGCAAAAGCCTCTCCTTCGACATCGTCTTTTTGGTGATATAATCCGGCGGATTTTTCATATTTTGCGGCTGCTTCATCATATTTTCCGGCTTTCCAGAGGTCATCACCTTCCTGAAAAACACTTGCGGCTTCGGTAACAAATTTTCCTTGAGAGGTTCTGGGCATAATTAAAAACTCCTTTGCAAAAGACTATTAATATTATATATATTGCTTAAGCTTAAAAAAAACAAGAAGTAATAAAAATGGATGAAATATTTGATTTAGAAGAACCGCAAACTTATGACAACATCAGCAAACTGACGCCGAGTTTTCCTTGGTTGGAAATGCTCAATCCCGAACAGCGTCAGGCTGTTGAAACCACCGAAGGTCCCGTTTTGGTTTTATCGGGAGCCGGCACCGGCAAAACCAAGGTTTTGACCACGCGTTTGGCCTATATTTTGGCACGTCGCCTGGCCAACCCGTGGAATTGTTTGGTTGTCACTTTTACCAACCGCGCCGCCCGTGAAATGAAAGAACGCGTTCAAGGCCTCATCGGTGACATGGCATCATCTGTCTGGCTCGGCACTTTTCACGGTGTCTGTGTCAAAATCTTACAACGCCACGCCGAGCTTGTCGGTCTGCACAACAACTTTACCATTTTAGGCGAAGACGACCAAAAACGTCTGATAAAACAAATTCTGGAAGCTGAAGGCATTGACACAAAAAAATATCCGCCTCAGGCGATTCTTGATAAAATAAGCCGCTGGAAAGATAAAGGTTTAACCGTTGATAAAATCGGCAGTGAATTTAAGGAAACTGTCGTCACCCACGTTTATAAACTCTACCAAGCCAGACTCTTGGAGCTCAACTGTGTAGATTTCGGCGACATCATTTTATATTCACTCAATATTTTGCTGTCCAATCCCGATATTTTGGCAGATTATCAAGAGCGCTTCAAATATATTATGGTAGATGAGTATCAAGACACCAACGTCACCCAATATCTGCTCATTCGATTATTATCGCAAAAATATCGCAACCTATGTTGCGTCGGTGATGACGATCAATCCATTTATTCTTGGCGAGGTGCCGAAATTGAAAATATTTTACGTTTTGGTAAAGACTTTACCGATGCCAAGACCATAAGATTAGAGCGCAACTACCGCTCAACCGCCAACATTTTGGCCGCGGCCTCAAACCTCATCAGCCACAATCAAGGACGTTTGGGCAAAACCTTAAAAGTAGCTGAAAACAGTCCGGCCCAACAATGTGAAAACAGTAAAATTAAAATCATCAGCACCTACAGCGGCGAAGAAGAAGCTCAATATGTTGCCGAACAAATTGAAAATTTGCACCGCATGGGAGAATCTTATGCCCAAATGGCCGTACTGGTTCGCACGGCGTTTCAAACCCGTGAGTTTGAAGAAAAATTCATTGCCGAGGCGATTCCCTATCAAGTAATCGGCGGCCCGAAGTTTTATGAACGCGCCGAAATCAGAGATGCCTTGGCTTATTTTCGGGTTGTTTTACAACCTCATGATGATTTGGCTTTAGAACGCATCATTAACAAACCGGCACGCGGTATCGGCGCCAAATCGGTTGAAAAATTTCAAACCGAAGCGCGCGACCACCATCTGTCCATGTATATGGCTATTGAAAAGATGTTACAAGAAGGCGCCATCAGCGGCAAAAGCAAAACCGCCCTATCCATGTTAATGAAACAATTTGCGGAATGGCGGCAAATGTTAAACGTTTTGCCCCCTGATGAACTGGCATCCCAAATTCTTGAAGACTGCGGCTATTTTGAGATGCTCAAAAACGACAAATCGGTTGAAGCCCCCGGCCGCATTGAAAACCTCAAAGAACTTATCGGTGTTTTGGGAGATAAAGAAAAATATCCCACACTTGCCGCTTTTATGGAACATGTCAGCCTGGTAATGGATAAAGACGATGTTTTAGACTCAAACAAAGTCATGCTCATTACCCTACACTCTGCCAAAGGCTTAGAATTTGACACTGTCTTCCTGCCCGGTTGGGAAGAAGGCTTGTTTCCACACCAACGCAGCTTAGATGAAAACGGCAGCGAAGCTCTGGAAGAAGAACGCCGCCTGGCCTATGTCGCCATTACCCGCGCCAAGAAAAAACTCTACATTTTAACCGCGCTCAACCGTCGCATTTACGGACAATGGCAAAACAACATTCCCTCGCGTTTTATTAATGAGCTGCCGCCTGAGAACATTGAAATCTGCAACCAATCTGCCAGATATTTCACCTCGGATTACCCGTCATCAAACTCCGGCAAAAACTTCTGGGGCGTAAAGAAAACAAACATCCGTGAATATAAAGACAGTGATCGTTTTACCTACACCAGAGAATATGACACGGATTATGATGCCGCCGAAGACACTTGGTCCGGCAACATTTATCAAGCCAAGCAAGCAGCCAAAAATGCTTTGAGCAACACGCCGACCGGCACCAAAGTTTATCACCAAACTTTCGGTTACGGCAAAGTCATGGCCGTTGACGGCAACAAACTTGAAATTTTCTTTGAAAACTATGGGCATAAGAGGCTAATGAAAGACTATGTCAAAAAAGTCGGATAAAAAAGCCCAAACCACCCATTGTTTTTAAAAGGACAAAGGTTATATTTCACGAAAAAAACAAACGGAGAATTCTAATGAGCAAAAAATTTCTGGCATTTGATATCGGCGGCACCAAAATCAGCCACGCCCTTATTGATGAAAACGGCACCTTATTAAGCGAAAGCCAAAAGCACGCCACCCCCCAAAGCACGGAAGAAATTTTTGCTCTGTTACACTCCATCATTGCCGAACATGAACAAGAGATAGAAGCCGTTGCCATCGCCACCGCCGGTGAGGTCAGCCTCAAACATGACCGCATTATAGCCTCTGTTGGCAATATGCCTGCCGGCTATCATGACATTGACTTTCAGGCTCTTACAAACAAACCCGTTTATGTTGAAAATGATGCCAACGCCGCTCTTTGGGGCGAATATTGTTGTGGGGCCGCCCGCAACAAAAAACATGCCATGTTGGTTGCCATCGGCACCGGTGTCGGCATTGCTTTTTTAATAGACGGCAAAATGCTCAAAGGCAAATCCGGCGCTGCCGGAGAAGCCCACTTCAGCATCAACCGCGGCCATCATCGTCGTTGCGGCTGCGGTGCTTATGACTGTTATGAAATTTATGCCTCTGGCACTGCCTTAGGGCTGGATGCCAAAGAAGCCTACCAAGATGCAAACGTTGACAGCCACACAATTATCCAAGGAATAAAACAAGGAGATGAACGAGCACAAAAAGTCTTTGACCATTGGCAAGAAAACGTTACTTCCGGCATTATCGGCCTTGTAAATATCTTTGACCCCGAAATTGTCATTTTATTTGGCTCTTTGACAGAGTTTATGGACTATGACAAGATTGAAAAAGCCGTGAACCAAGACATAACCGCCGAGCCGATTCAGCTTAAGCGCGCAACCCTTAAAAATAATGCCGCCATAATTGGCGCCGCCTTAATTGCCAAAGACTGCCTTCAAGCCGCAAACTAAAGTTGCTTGTGGGGAAGATTTGCAAAATTTTTGACTTTCCGGACAAAGGTTTTATACTGCGGAAAAAGAAAATAAAATTGAGGCCGCAATGTCTGCACAAAAACTTTATCTGAATGCTGTTCAATTCAAAGCAGAGTTGGATCGTTGCTTAAACTGCAAAAACCAACCCTGCATGCATGCCTGTCCGGTAAATTGCAATCCGCAAGAATTTATCAATCAAGCGAAATCCGGCAACTATGCCGAGGCCGTACGCACCATCGGGCGCAACAATCCGCTGGGGCAAACCTGCGGGCTTATTTGTCCGGACAAATTTTGCATGTCAGCCTGCACGCGCAGCAAAATAGATTTTGCCATCAACATTCCCAAAGTCCAAGCCACCATACTTGAAAATTATCGCCATCTGGCACCCAAAGCACCCAACCCGAGCTACAACGGCAGTGACATTGCCATTATCGGTGCCGGTCCGGCGGGAATGAGTGCGGCAGCGGTTCTCAGCCGCTTGGGGTATAAAATTACGATTTTTGAAGCCTCATCACGCATCGGCGGCGCCTTAAACATGATTCCAAGTGAACGTCTGCCGCATGAAACTATCGAAAAAGACTGGGAATCCATCGTTGATGAAAACTTAATCGACCTTAGGCTTAACACCAAAATTGATAACCCGGCCAAACTTCTGAACAAATATGCCGGCATTATCATTGCCTCGGGCGAACCGAACTGCGCCGTATTACAAATTCCGGGCGAAGAAAATTGTCTTTGCCACATAGATTATCTGCAAAACCCGCAAAAATACAAAACCTGCGGACGCGTTGCCGTCATCGGCGGTGGCTGCGTTGCGGCCGATTGTGCTTTCACGGCAAAAGCCAACGGAGCATCTGCGGTTGAAATGTTTGTCAGAAGACGCCTCTCTGACATGCGCATTACCAGACGCGAATATTTGGAACTTCTAAACAAACAAATAGACATTTCCCCCCTTTCAAGCCCCGTAAAAGCAGAAAATAAAGACGGCCAAATCTCCCTCTTCGTCCGACGCAATCGCTTCTCTGCCGATAAAATTGAAGCAATTCCCGATTCGACGGTTGAAATTCCGGGCTACGCATTAATTATCAAAGCCGTCGGCTCATACAGCGGCCCCATGATAGAGCACAACCGCATCATTTATGCCGGAGATTGCAAACACGGCGGTTCAACCATTGTTGAAGCCATTGCCTCCGGACGCTCGGCTGCCTTTATCCTCAACGAGCGTTTGACGGCATCGGCAGCCTAAAATAGCACTTGACAACTTTTATATATATAGTTTATGATATATATCAGAAATAAAATATAATTGGAGAATTAAAATGCAATTTTTGTTCATTATTGCTTCCTTATTGTTTATCCCTTTCAAACAAGCATTCGCCAACCCTGCTTGCGCCGTTTGCACCATTGCCGTCGGCGCCTCGCTTGAAATTGCACGCCAGTTCGGTGTTGATGACAGTGTTATCGGTGTTTGGGCCGGTGCTTTTTTAGCACTTATCGGCTTTTGGACCATCAAATGGTTTGATAAAAAAGGGTGGAACTTCAAAGGGCGTGATTTTTGGCTGATTACACTTTCCGTTGCCATGATTGGCTTTGTCTATATCAGCGAAATTCCTTATGCCCCGCGCGCCATTTTATTTTTCTATATGGATCCCTTTTTATTCAGCACGATTTTAGGCGCATTGGTTCTGATATATTCTTCCGAATTTTATCAGTGGATGAAAAGACGCAACGGCGGCCACGCGCATTTTCCTTTTGAAAAAGTTGTGGTACCGGTTTTGGCACTGACACTTCTCAGCATTTATTTTAATTATTTTCCGCTGTGCCAAAAAATCGATGATACCTTATATAATTTATAGGAGATAAGACATGAATAAAGCTAAAAACGTAAAAGAATTTGTAGAGCGGATTGACAGCGCCAAAAAAGTCAACCCCAAAGACCTCTCCTCCGACCAAGACTTAACGATTGGCATTATGAACCTCATATCGATTGAAGAGCATCTGATGTTCTCCGGCGCCAAGACCGGAAAGACCTCTTTTTATGATCTGATTGAACAAGTTCGTGAATTGCGCAAAACCCTCATGCAAAAAGTAATTCCGCAGTATGAAGGTGAAGTTTGGTGCATTTCCAAACACTTGTTAGCCTCTTCCATGCGTTTAATGGAGGTTGGCACCAAACAACAAAGCCTCGGTCATAAAGAACAAGCCTATGAACTGTTTAACCAAGCCTATGATTTATACTGCCTGTTTTGGGGGTTAAACATGAATATGCTTGACATCAAAGACGTCAAATGGGTTGAAGACAAGCTAGAAGATGTCAAACAAATTTCCGCCAAAGCTGAGGCAGCGGTAAAAACCGCAACCGTTGAAGAACAACCGCAAGGCGCTCTTGCCAAGATGAAGGCTTTTGTTCGCAAAGCCGTTGACTGTTGCATTGAATAAGGGGCCAAAAGATGAAAAAATTTTTACTACCTCTTGTTGCCGTTTGTTTATTCTTTACGGCTTGTGAAAAATCAAACGAAGCTGTTGCCGAAAATGAAATCAGAGCAGACAAACTTTACTTTTTCTATTCTGATTCTTGCCCGCACTGCCACGATGCTTTGCGTTATATCAAAAAAAATCATCCCACATTACAATATGATTTGGTAAATGTTCAAAATCGTGACGGCTACAATCTGTTTCTCAAATGTGCGCGCAAGTTCAAACTCGGCAACGAAATCGGCACCCCGCTGTTTTGCATGGGATCGCACTATCTGATGGGCTGGAGCCCGCGCTATGAAGTGCTTTTTGACCAATATGCCCAACCTTTTATAAAATAAGAGGGCAACATGACCACGCAACTGCCGCCGGATATTGCCAAAAAAGCTATCAAAGGGTTGAGCTACCTTGCTCACCCCTTGCGGCTTCGCATTCTTGAAGCGATGGACATTTTCGGTGCTTTATCGGTCTCGGCCATTGCCAAAGCCGTGCGTGAAGAACAAGTCATTGTATCACAAAGCCTCAAAAAATTGCGCGAGGCCGACTTGGTCAAAGCCAAACGGCGCGGCTTGTTTGTATATTATGCCATTCAAGAGGAATATCCGGCCAGTATTTTCACCTGCATTCGCAAACTCTTTGGCTATATGACCGACAATTTTTATTTTTTGGCCGATGACTATAAAGCCCCCCTTCCCCATGATTACACCACCATGGTAGCCAACCGTATTAAACTTTTTGCCAATTATGACAAATTTCGCATTTTAGAGTTTTTAACTTTATTTAACGAAAGCAACGTCACCGACATCAGCCGCGGCATAGACTGCTCCCAGGTCAAAGTATCTCAATACTTAAAGCGCTTAAAAGATGACGGTTTTGTCACGGCCAAACGTGAGGGGCGTTTTATTTATTATGCCATCACGCAAGGCGTACACAAAACCGCCGTACAATGCATTCACAAGCGTTATGCTTCCTTAACCGACAAAGCAGACTTCTAAAAAGCCGCGCAAACCTTTTTAAATTCAGCCACGATTTCCGCCTCGTTTTCAACCTGAAAATCTTTCATAACCTGTCGGCCGTCACAAAAGACATCACAAATACAAGAGCTGTCAGCAGCATAAATCATGTTTGAAATCAAATTATGATTGGGAAGGAGCAAATAGTTATTCAAATCAACCAAAATAAAATCTGCCAATTTTCCTTCTTTAATTTCGCCGCTGTCAATACCGAAAGTTCTGGCACCGTTAACGGTTGCCATGGCAAAGACATCTTCAACTTTGGCAGCTGTTGTACTTTTGGCTCTGTTTTTGGCAGAAAGAGCGGCAATTTTCATTTCCGCGGGCATTGACAAAGAATTATTGGAAGAAACACCGTCGGTTCCGAGTGTAATAATCATGCCTTTATCCAAATATTGCTGCAAAGGCATTTGACCTGAATTTAATTTCAAAGAAGAAGACGGACAATGAGAAACAGCCGTTTTGCTTTGAGCCATTAAATCCATCTCAGCCTCAGACAAATGCAAACAATGGGCAAAAATACTTCTCGGTCCGAGAGCGCCGTATTTTTTGAGCAACTCAATCGGACGACACTGATATTTATCAAAACAATCATTCACTTCTTTAAGTGTTTCGGCAGCATGCGTATGCAAAAATGTCTGATGTGTTTCCGCCAATTCAGCGGCAAATTCATACAACTCGCGTGACGTACTGTAAATAGCATGCAGGCTAAGACCTCTGGTAATGCGCGGATGACTTTTTTGTTGTAAAAATTCCTTCATATTGGCTTGTTGTTCAGCTCTTTTTCCGGCATCAAAAAAGTCCATTCCGAGGGCAGATATGGCGGCGCGAACCCCCATTTCTTCTGCTGCTTTCAAGGTCTGATCGCTGTAAAAATACATATCGGAGAAAAAAGTCGTTCCGGTCTTAATCATTTCCAAAATGGCAAAACGACTGAGATGATAAATCATTTCCGGGCTAAGTTTGGCTTCACGCGGCCAAATATCTTCCTGCAACCAAGAGAACAAATCTTTATCTTCGCCGATACCGCGCAAAAACATCATTGCCGCATGAGTATGCGTATTATAAAAGCTCGGAAGAATGGCTTTGTTCTTGGCGTTTATGATTTTATCGGCGGCATCTTCAAGATGAGAGCCGATTTTGGCAATAAGATTTTCCGCAACCAAAACATCGACTGTCTTACCGTTTAAGAACACATCTTTAATCAAAGTCTTCATCATCTCTGCTCCTCAAAAGATTAATTTGAGCAGATTATATCTGATAATTATTAAAATTTTATTCTTAAACACCGACAAAAACAAAAAAAGCTCACGTAAACGTGAGCTTAAAGATTTGGTAGCGAGGGAGGGATTCGAACCCCCGACACAAGGATTATGATTCCTCTGCTCTAACCAACTGAGCTACCCCGCCATCGAAGACGAACTATTTAATAATATGAGTTAAAAGGCTTGTCAACAATTATTTTTTCTTCAAAGCAAATTTTTCAACAAAACTGTATAAATTTTTTAACTTTTATTAAATGATTAATCTGCATAATAGTAAAAAAGTATTTTAAGATAAGGAACAGAAATGGAAAAATCTACACTCATCGGTTTAATTGGCGGTGTTGCGGCCGTCGGTGTCGGCATGGCCTTAAAAGGTGCTGACCCGCATGCCTTAATTAACCCTGCCGCATTTTTGATTATTATTGCCGGAACGGCTGCTGCTTTGTTTAATGCTTTTCCGATGAAGCAATTAAAAAAATTCCCTGCACTGCTAAAAATTTTAATGATTGGCAAACCAGTCATGAAAAAGCAAGAAGTGCTTGATACTTTTATGGAGATTGCCAAACTGGCAAAAAAAGAAGGCCCGATGGCCATTGAAAAAAAGGCCAATGAAATGAGCGATCCTTTTTTTCGTTCAACCCTAATTTTGGTTGCTGACGGTATCAATGCCGACACTATTGCCGAGATTGTTGAATCCGATATAAAACAAATGGAAGAACGCCACCGCTCCGGCGCCCAAATTTTTGCTCAAGCCGGTATGTATGCACCGACGCTTGGTGTTTTGGGTGCGGTTATCGGCTTAATCGCCGCTCTTGGCAACCTCTCAGATATTGACAAACTCGGACACTCCATCGCGGCGGCCTTTGTTGCCACACTGTTGGGTATTTTTACCGGATATGTTTGTTGGCACCCCTTTGCCAATAAATTAAAACAATTATCCGCCGAAGAAGTTGAGATAAAAAAGATGATTTTAGAAGGAGCATTAGCCTTACAAAGCGGTGCCTCATCGGTCATTATAGAATCAAAACTTCAAGCTTTTATTCCTGTTTCCGAACGCGTAACCTCTAACGAAAGATAAATCATGGCGCGCAAAAAACAACATTCCGAAGCCCACGAAGAACACGCCGACGAAACTTGGCTTATTCCTTATTCTGACTTATTAACCTTGCTTCTGGCATTGTTCATCGTTTTGTTTGCCTCCTCAAGTTTAGACAAAGAAAAAGCCGCCCAGATTGAATATGCTTTTGCCGCCGCCTTCAACACCCTCTCTCAAGACCAAATGAGCGGCACCTTGCTCGGTTTTTTGGATGAAGCCAAAGAAATGGATCTAGGAGAAGAAGTTACCATCGGCTCAGATGCCAAAGGTGCCACCTTGGAAATTGCCAGTATTTCCTTGTTTGACCAAGGAGAGGCCCGCTTAAAAGCAGAGGCGATTCCCCTGCTGCAAAAAATTGCCGAACTTTTAAATCGCAATCGGTACAAAAGATTCCGTGTCGTTGTGGAAGGTCATACGGACGACAGCAAATTAGTAAGCTCAGCCTTTCCGTCAAATTGGGAGCTTTCATCGGCCAGAGCCGGTTCTGTCGTACGTCAACTCATTGAAGACGGTGTTGTAAGCAGCCGTTTTCAAGCTGTCGGCATGGCAGATATTTCACCGGCTTACCCCAACTACAATGCTTATGGAGAACCCATTCCCGAAAACCGCAAACGCAACCGCCGCGTGGTTATTCGCGTAGAGATGTAAAAAAATCCCTCTGCAAACCAGAGGGATTTTTTTATAAACCGAGCTTAGACTTAATCTTAGCCGCAATAGCCTCATAGGCTTTTGTATGCGGGCTTTCGGGCTCTGCCATAACAATCGGGGTTCCGTTATCTGCATTTTGGCGAATACTCAAATGCAAAGGAATCTCGCCCAAGAAATCCACGCCCAAATCTTTAGCCGTTTCTTGTGCACCGGCATGCCCAAAGATATCAGCCCGCGTGCCGCATTTTTCACAAACATAATAGCTCATATTTTCAACGATTCCCAAAATCGGCACATCAACACGCTTAAACATATTCACCCCTTTAACCGCATCGATTAAGGCAATATCCTGAGGAGTTGATACAATAATCACGCCGTCAAGCGTCAATCTTTGTGACAAAGTCAGCTGAATATCCCCCGTTCCCGGCGGCATATCAATAACCATCACATCAATTTCGCCCCAGTTTGTCTCTGTCAACAATTGTTCCAAAGCACCGCAAGCCTTTGAGCCGCGCCAAATCAACGGTTGAGAACGATCAATCAAAGACCCGATAGACATTGAGGCAATATTTATATAATCAAAAGGCTGAAAACTTTGTCCGTCAAAACTAATCGGCGGCACGCCTTCATAACCGAGCATGGTCGGAATGGAAGGCCCGTAAATATCCGCATCGAACAAAGCCGTTTTCAGCCCCAAATTTGCCAAGGCCAAAGCCAGATTAACCGCCGTGGTAGACTTTCCGACCCCGCCTTTGCCTGAAGCCACGCCGATAATTTTCTTCACCCCGGCTAACTGCCATTTTTCAGGCCCTTCTTGCAAGGGAGCAACTTTTTTCTCGGCCGTATAAACGACATTAACCTTTTTAACCCCCTCTACACCCGCGATTTCAGCCTTCATTCCATTTGCTTTGGCGTCATCTTCGGGCACATTACACAAGGTAATAATGGCGCGTCCGTTAAAAACTTTAACGCTTTCAATATTTTCGGCTGCAAAATACTTTGTTACAATCTCATAAATAAGATTTTCCATCTTTTTTGTCCTGTTGATAGAGTTTTTTCGACAATTGTCTTTAGAAGATATTTATATTATATAAAAATGTAATGCAATAAAATAAAATGATAAGGAACGAAAATATGGTAAAAGAACAAGGACCTTGGGGCAACCAAGAAAACGAAAACCCCTGGGGAGATATAGACGACACACCAAGCAAAGCAAAAGTCATAGATCTTCCCAAAATCAAAAAGCCCAAAGAAGTTGAATTTAAATTCAGCTGGATAATATTTGCGCTTATAGGCTTATGGCTGGCCTCGGGCTTTTATCAGGTTCAAACCGGCGAACAAGGTGTTGTTTTACGTTTTGGCGCCTATACCACAACAACGGATGCCGGCCTGCACTACCATCTTCCTTATCCGATAGAAGACGTCATCAAAGTCAACGTCAGCAAAGAAAGAGACATTCGTCTCGGTGGCGATACTGCCTATAACGCCGCCAACACAGCCGGTATCCGCAACGCCAATAACTATGGTCAAGAGCTTAACGCCTTTACCGAAAGCCACATGCTGACCGGCGATGAAAATATCGTGGACATCAACCTCAACATTGTTTGGAAAGTTAAAGACGCCAAAGACTATTTATTCAGCATGCGCGACCCCGACACCACCGTTCGCGTTGCGGCTCAATCCGTTCTGCGTGAAATTGTCGGTCAATCACAAATGCAACCGATTATCACCGGCGACCGCGGCAAAGTTGAAGACGAAACCAAAGAAGAACTCCAAAAACTTATGGACGAATTTAAGTCCGGAGTTAATATCGTCCGCGTCAAATTACAAAAAGCCGACCCTCCCAAACAAGTGGTAGATGCCTTTAATGAAGTTCAGCGCGCCAAAGCCGATATGGAGCGTTTTAAAAACGAGGCTGAAGCCTATCGCAACGAAATTTTGCCGAAATCACGCGGAGAAGCCGCCAAACGTCTGCAAAGTGCCGAGGCCTACAAACAATCCGTCATCAAACGTGCTCAAGGTGATGCCGAAAGATTTAACTCGGTTTATCAGGCCTATAAACAAGGCAAAAATGTTACGGCCAAACGCCTGTATCTTGAAACCATGGAAGAAGTCTTAAAGAATTCCGATAAAGTTATTTTAGACCCCTCTTCCAAAGGCGGCAATGTCGTTCCCTACCTGCCCTTAGATAAATTAAACAACAAATAGGAGACCAAAGATATGAATGATAAAGTAAAAATTTATTTAGGAGTGGTAGTTGCCCTCATTATCTTTGTGCTCTGGAATGCCGTTTACATTGTCAACCAAACGGAACAAGCCATTGTTCTGCAGTTTGGTGAGCCTGTACGTTTGGTTAAAGAACCGGGATTAAAGTTTAAGACACCTTTTATCCAAAACGTCACTTATTATGACAACCGCCTGCTAAACTTAGACCCGCCGGCGCAAGAAGTCGTATTAAACGATAAAAAGCGTCTGGATGTAGACAGCTTTACACGCTACCGCATTATTGACCCGTTAAAGTTTTATCAAACCGTACGCAATGAATATAATGCGCGTGAACGTTTGGCCGCGATTGTCAATTCTTCGGTTCGAAAGATTCTCGGTCAAATCACCCTAACCGAATTATTATCTCAACAGCGCAACCAAATCATGAAACAAATCAGCGAAGCCGTAAAGGCCGATGCCGAGCAAATCGGTGTCAGCGTTGCCGATGTCCGCATTCGTCGGGCCGACTTGCCGATAGATGTTTTGCAAGCCATTAATGCCCGCATGAAAACCGAGCGTGAAAGAGACGCTAAAGAATTTCGCGCTCAAGGCCAGCAAGAAGCGCAACAAATTCGCTCTCAGGCTGACAAAGAAACCGCCATTATCGTTGCCGAAGCAGATAAAGCGGCGCAAATCATTCGCGGTGAAGGAGATGAGCAAGCCATCTTAATTTGGAACAATGCCGCCAATCAAGATCCTGAGTTCTATGCGTTTTATCGTTCACTGGAAGCCTATCGCAAAGCTTTAGCCAATGGCGAAACCTCTTTGGTCATTGCACCAGACGGTGAGTTTTTTGACTTTTTCTCCCAAAGCAAAGCGCCCAGGAGATAACGCGTGAACAAACTAAGCAAAATCTGTTGCCTGCTCTTTGTGCTTGCAGCCGCACCGGCACAAGCACAGCAGGCTTTGCCGAGCTTTGCTGACCTGGCGGAACGTCTGCTGCCCTCGGTAGTCAATATCTCAACCCAAAACTTGCCTACCGGTGAAGAAACGGATCTAAACGCACTGGAAAACACAACACCGTCTTTGTCAGACTATTTCAAAAAACCAGAAGGGAACCAAACCTCTTTAGGCTCCGGTTTTATTATTGACGAACAAGGTCACATCATCACCAACAATCACGTCATTGAAAACGCCTCTGAAATCAGTATTACACTGGCAGACAACCGCCAATTTCCGGCCCAAGTCATCGGACATGACTTAAAAACGGATATTGCCTTGCTTAAAATCTCCCCAAACACAAAACTCACGCCGGTAAAATTCGGTAATGCCGATAAGATTCGCGTCGGAGATTGGATTTTGGCCATTGGGAATCCTTTTGGTCTTGGCGGTAGCGTTACGGCCGGTATTGTATCGGCAAAATCGCGCGACATTGCTGCCGGACCTTATGACAACTTTATTCAGACCGACGCCTCAATCAATCAAGGGAGTTCCGGCGGCCCGATGTTTAATTTGTCAGGAGAAGTCATCGGCATCAACACCGCCATATTTTCCACCAACGGCGGCAGCATGGGAATTGGCTTTGCCATTCCGATAAATTCGGTAGACTATGTCATCGCCCAACTCAAAGAAAGCGGTCAAGTCCAAAGAGGCTGGATTGGCGTCAAGATTCAACCGACAACGGAAGAAATTCGCACATCTTTAGGCCTTTCCGGCACAGAAGGTGTTATTGTTTCAGAGGTTGAACCAAATTCTCCGGCCGCCAAAGCCGGTGTTGAAGTCGGTGACATTATCTTAAGTTTTGACGACCAAAAAATTGACAACACCAAAAACTTATCACAAATTGTAGCGCGCACGGCTGTCGGCAAAAAAACTTCGCTTAACATTTGGCGTCAGAAAGCCAACAAACGCCTGCCTGTTACCGTTGAACTCTTAACCGAGCTCCCCGCCCCTGAGCCGCAAAAAGCAATCTCAGCGCCGCAAGTTGAACAATCTTCTGATACAATATCATACAGCTTAGAAGAGATCGGCCTGACATTAGCCCCCGTTAATGCCTCGACGGCAGACAAATTCAGCATTTCTCCCACCACGACCGGCATTGTTATTACAAAAATAAAAAGCGGCAGTGAAGCTGAGATCAAAGGCTTAAAAGCCGGAGATATTATCACCAAAGCCGACAATAAAGATATTTATGACATTAAGACCCTGAAAGATGCCTTTGCCGAAGCGGCTTTAGACAATAACCGCCCGGTACTTCTGCAAATAAATGATAACGGCGTTTTTCATTTTGCCGCAATTAAAGGAAAACAAGATGCCAAGAATTGATTTTTATCACCTGCAAAAACAAAACTTAGAAACGGTTTTGCCCAAACTTTTGGAAAAGGCCTATGAAACCGGCAAAAAAATTGTGGTAAAAATCGGCACTGACGAACGTGTTGAATTTATTAATTCTCTGCTTTGGACCTATGATGATGCTTCTTTTCTGCCGCATGGTAGCAAAAAAGACGGTAATGCCGCCGAACAACCAATCTGGCTCACCGCAGATGATGACATTCCAAACGGGGCAAGCATGCTGTTTTTAGCAGACGGTGCCTTAAAAACCCCCGAGGCCTTGCAAAATTTTGAGCGTATTTTTAACATTTTTGACGGCAACTCCCCCGAAGCCGTAGATAAAGCACGCAAATTTTGGAAAGAGCTCAAAACCCAAGGCTTTGAGCTCCACTATTGGCAACAGGATGATTCCGGCCGCTGGCAAGATAAAGGCTGATTTTTTAGCGCCCATATTGATTTTTAACAAGTTTGGCAATGTTATTTTGCAAGGATTTTTCCAAAGGTTTTTCAGCCTCTTTTCCGCGCACCAAATCTTTTAAATAAGCTGTTGTATCAAAACAATATCCCTGATGATACGTACCAGGGCTCCACCGCCAACGTTCTTCACTAAAGGCAGAAAATTGGTTCGCGCCGTCCGCAATATTTTTGCCGACATAAATTGTTGCATGATTATCTCCGTCCAACGAACGAAAATCAGGCTTAGGCGCATTTTCATCAAAGCTACGTTCCAGTCCCGTCATAATAAACAAGGTTCCGGGCTGCAGTTTTTCTTGCATAACATCATCCGTATAATGCAAATACTTAGCCATTTTAGGATTCTGTTGACAATAAGTAACAAAGCCCTTACAAGTTGTAGCAGTCTTAAAATCATCTGGCACCATATCATTTATGCCGCATTTTTTAAAACAATCCATAAGCCCCATCAAACAATATTTATTAAAGTGTGTTTGCTGTGGAATTTCTTTGAGTCTTTCAGGTGCAAAGGATTGCAAAACTCTGCTGTAAACATCTTTTGTCATGGACAAGACGCGTTCTTCTTGGCTCAAATGCGCAAAGGCTTGACGATAATAGTCGCGAATCTTAGAAAACTTTTCGACATTTCGATGAATCTTGGCAAGCAACCCCCGAATCATCGCATGCTTTTCTGTTTCGGCACATTTTATGGTATCTGCTCGAAAAGCACCGGACGGACGAATATCAGCCACCAAATATTCTCGCCGATCAGATTTTTGTAACAAAGCAGCAAAACTACGCGCATCATAGCCGGCAGACTCGGTTAAACTTTGTGCATAGATATCGGCCCAGGTTTCCTCTCCCTGAATATGACCGGCATACCCTTCGGGTCGATAATGCGAATCAACGGCATGCCCTAATTCATGAGCCAACAGCCCGGGCAATACATTCAAATATTCTTCCTTAAAAGTGGCATTATTAATAGAGATATGAAGTTTTTTAGTTTTTTTATTCAACAAAGCCGTTCCGTTAGGAAGAGAAGCACTGTCTTGACGCAAACTACCGTCCGGATTTTTATCATCATTAAATTCAATGACCAAGTCATATTGCGCCAAAACTTCTTTCAATATATCTCCGGCCGGGCTCCCACTCTGACTAAAATCATCCAGCAAACGCTGCAAAATCTGCATATTATTTTTATAGCTTTCCGAATCATGAGGAATTGGGCGCATTGTACTGTAAAAAACACGGCTATCAGGCATATAGGCAACATTTTCTTTATAAGCATCAACTCTCTTATACAGCTCAGCCTTCCTCTGAGGTCCGACCCGAGAAAACTTATCAACCAAATTTTTAAGATGCTCGCTTAAATCAAAACCCTGTGCTTCCAGCTCTTTACTTTTGGCAGCTTTTTCAGGCGTCAAAACCAACAAAGCCGTATACAACTTTTGTTTTTCATCTTCGGTTGCATTTTGTAAAGCTGCTTGAAACAGCTCCCGATCTTTGTCGGTCGTAGCTTCAAATTCGGGTTGCAATTCTTCAAGCCTGTGAATGATATGACTGACTTCTTCCCGCATAAGCTCAAACTCCTATTCTCATAGAATGAGTATAGCACAGAATATCAAATATCGCAAGTTTAGAATAGCAAAACTATTTCTTAACAAACTCAACCAACTCGGCCGAAGAAAGCTGTTGTTGGGTGCCACTGTTCATATCTTTGAGCGTAAAACGACCGCTTGCGACCTCATCTTCGCCGATAATAACCACATAAGGCACCTTAATTTTGTTGGCATAATTCATCTTAGCCTTAAACTTGCCGTCTTTGTGATAGATATCACAATTAACACCGCCTTTGCGCAAATCTGCACATAAAGAAATAGCCGTATCAATATAAGCACTGTCTTGCAAAATAATCAAAACCTTACTTGGGGTCAAAGCGCCGCTTTCAATCATTTGACAACTGCGCAACTGATCAAACAAACGCGTAAGCCCGATAGAAATACCGACACCCGGGAATTTTTTATCCATAAACACGCTTGAAAGATTATCATATCTTCCGCCCGAGCAAACACTGCCAAACTCCGGATGTTGGTTAAAGAATGTTTCATAAACCGTTCCGGTATAATAATCCAAACCGCGGGTAATGCTTAAATCAATTTTCAGATTTTCTTCCGGCAGACCGAACTTGCGCGCTTTATCAACCACGGTTTCAAGTTCTTGCAAACCTTGATGATAATTTTCATTATCAATATTCATATTTTTCAGGCTTTGTAAGATTTCCGCATTTTTGCCATCCTGACGAATAAAGGCCAAGATTCTTGAAATAATATCTTTTTCAAGCTGCAAATCTTCCAAACAAGCCACAAAATCAGCCTCGGAAATTTTTCTGATTTTATCGACAATACGCAAAACTTCAGTCGTTTTATCGGCGATATTCAAACTTTCCATAAAGCCGGACAACAATTTGCGGTTATTAATAACAATCGTAAAATCAGACAAATTCAATTGACGAAAGACATTATAAATCACCGCCAAAATTTCGGCATCATAAATAATATTCAACTCATCTCTGTCAATAATATCAATATCACACTGATAAAACTCTCTAAAGCGCCCTTTTTGCGGTCTTTCTCCACGATAAACCTTTCCGATTTGATAGCGTTTGAAAGGAAACGTCAGGTCATTGTTATACAAAGCCACATATTTTGCCAAAGGCACGGTCAAATCAAACCGCATGGCAAGCTCCGTATCCCCTTTCTTAAAAGCATAAATCTGCTTTTCTGTCTCGCCGCCCGACTTTGACAACAAAACCTCTGATGCCTCTAAAACCGGCGTATCCAAAGGCGTAAAGCCAAAAAGCTCATAAGTCTTGCGGATAGTTTCCATCATATTATTCATAATTAATTGTTCTTGGGGCAAAAGCTCCATAAATCCTGTCAAAGTTCTGGCTTTACTCATTTTTCTTCTCTCTGTTTAACTGACTCTCCGCCTATTAATAAAGGCAAATCCAAATCTTGTCAAACGGTTATGGAATAAAATATAAAAAAAGGAGCGGCCCGGGCCGCCCCTTCCGACATACGGCAATTAAAAAACAAATTCAAAATATAAAAATGCTGTCGCGACCAGCACGCTCATCAGCATAACCGGAACCGACCACAGCAAAAATTTCAAAAAGCTGATCGGATGTCCTTCACGTGCCGCCATACCGGCAACAACCACATTAGCCGAAGCGCCGATCAAAGTCCCGTTACCGCCGAAGCAGGCTCCGAGAGATAATGCCCACCAAACAGGCATCATTGCCTCGCGGCCGCCCATCGATTCCTCTATTGACTTCAACATCGGAATCATCGTCGCAACAAATGGAATATTATCGATGACACTGGAAAAAATGGCCGAACTCCACAAAATCAGAAACATCATTTTTTCCATACTGCCGTTGGTTAAATCAACAAAATAACGACCGAGAATTTCCAAAACACCCGTAACTTCCAAACCGTAAACCATCACAAACAAACCGACAAAGAAAAAGATCGTCGTCCAGTCCACGGAATTAAAAATTTCCTGCACCTTATCCTCACGCTCATTGCCTTTGTAATGCGCACTGTACAACAAAAGCAGCAAAGAAGCTCCCGTAAGGGCGATCGTTCCGTTATCAATACCGAGAGGATGCGCCATAATGAAACAAACGATGACAAGCAATAAAACAAACAGTGATTTAAACAACAAAACACGATCCGTAATACAGTCAAATTCATTCATTTTCATAACCAGACTTTTATTTTTGTCGGTTGTACTCAGACGCCGCCCCCAGGTCAGATCAAAGATCAGCATCAGAATCAGCATGGTTACGACGACAACCGGCGTCAGCGTAACCAGAAAATCCATAAACGACAAATTCAATGACGAACCGATCAAAATATTGGGAGGATCACCGATAAGCGTCGCCGTTCCGCCAAGATTGGAAGCAAAAATTTCCGCAATCAGATAAGGATACGGATTAACTTTCAATTTACGCGTAATCTGAAAGGTCACCGGCGCAATCAACAACACGGTTGTTACATTATCCAAAAAGGCTGAGAAAAAGGCTGTAACAGCAGCCAGCACGACCAGCAGTCCTCTCGGATTGGCATGAACCTTCTTTGCACCCCACACCGCTACGAACTGAAAGATTCCCGAACGTTCGGCAATAGCAACAATAATCATCATACCGACCAATAAGGCCAAAGTATTAAAGTCGATTCCGGCAAGCGCCAGTTTTTGCGTCAAGATACCGCTCACAATCATTAAAGCGGCACCAAGCAACGCAATAACCGCTCGGTTAACTTTTTCCGTAAAAATAATAAAATAGCAGACGGCAACAATAATAATTGCCGCCAATTTCGGATCCATACCCATTATTAATCCGCTTAATTCATGCATAAACAAACCTCCTTGTTTATTTTTCTTTTACCTGTCTTTCAGCACACGCTTCAAGACAAAGCAAATCTCAGTCACAAATTCTGATTCGAAATACTAACCCCAAATTCTTCACAAATTCCTAATTTAGAGTAAATTTTTTACACTTTTATCAGAAATGATAAGACACCCCGAGATTCAGAGCATATCCATCATCTTCTTCCAAAAACTTCTCGGCAGAAATATAGGCATTTAAGTTTTCATGTCTGTAATCTGCCCGCAAGCTCAAGACCCCTCTGTCTCTTTCCACGACATAACCGTCCATTTCATAACTTCCGACCATGCCCGAAACCCCCGACTTAATATTTTGATAGCTGTTATTAAACTCATGATACCAAGTACCGCCGGCACGCAAGCGCAATTCATCTGTCTCGCTTAATTGCCAGTTTTTCTTAACATATAAGCCTAAACCGCTTTCAACCGACACATCATCCGTTGCCTCAATTTTCAAGCGTCCTTTTTCTTTAATGGCTTGCTGATGCATTCCCAAGACATTAAATTCAGCCGTCGGTTCAAGCACAAAAGCGCCGAAATCAAACTCTTTACGATACTCATTGCTAATACCGTAATACCAATTTCTCGTATCTGCCGTAACCTTAGTACCATCAACATAACGTTTATACTCGCCAAAACCATAGCCGATTTTTGGCATTACCAGAAAACTGGAATTTCCGTTTTGATACAGCAAAGGTGCGCTTAATTGCAAAATAACCTCATCGCGATAATAATCTTCATCATAATCACTGTCATAGTCGGTAATCGAAAAACCGATTCCATAACGGAAATTTTTATCAAAGCGTTTATCCCAAACACCATAGGCTGATATAGCTTGATCCTCATAACCAAGCAAACCATCAACACCGTCAAAATCACGATACCCATAATCAACCCCGACAATTGTCCGTATTTCATCAGAGGCGGTATCTGCTAAAATTTCCGTGCCGATTTTGTGGTTTAAATTTCTCAGTATATCCATATTTTGTTTGGCAAAAAGCGGGAACAAACTCAACCCGAGTTGTTCGTTTAATGCCTTATTAAAAGTTCTCTGCGAAGGCGCTCTTTTTAGCACAGAAAACAATTCTTCATTAGTCCCGACATTATAATTCTGCGACAGGAAAGAAGCGGCGGAGGCATTATTCATCACGCTATCAAAAGACTTCATGGTCATAACCACATCAATACCGCCTTCTCCGTTTTGCCTTTTTCCGGCATCAAACAAATAAGCCCCGGATTGAACATCCAAACCATTATCTTCACCTTGGAAACCGTTTTCAACTTCATATTGGGTCTGATTTCCTTGTGCCACAATCTGCGCGGAAGCTCTTACCGGCCCTGCAAAAGAAGGTGCCACAAAAGAGCCGTCACTCAAAATTTCAACAGTTCCGTCGCCGACCTCATCAAAATTCATTGCCAAATTAGATGTTGTCAAACCATTATTGGCATAAGTCGCACCATTGCTGAGGTTAATGGCATTTTGCACCGCTCCGTTTACCGTTACGGTTCCGCCTTCATTGGTAATGAGAGAATTAGCGCCATTCGCTTTCAACCCCTCTCCCGTACCATCTTCACTGGTAATGGTAATCGTACCCTTATTCACCATAACCACTCTGCGATCATTTTCGGCCGTACCATCGACATAACCATCTGCATACATACCGATACCATTACTGCCGGTAATAACGATTTTTCCGTTCGAAGAATTGGAAACACCGACCGCGTTCGTTTCAGAGGCATAAATACCTATTCCGTTATCACCGGTAATCTCAATCGTGCCTTCGTTGGCCCCCTGAGATGTTCCGGAAAAATGCATTCCCGTAGCATTATTGCCGGTAATCTTAATCATCGCCGTACCATAATTGGCACCGTTCACCATATTTCCACCCGAAGTCTTCATTCCAAAAGAACCATCGCCGGTAATATCAATTGAACCGGTATTAATCGTACTGTTTTTAATATTGCTGACCTCAATGCCGGTGCCGCCGCCCGCCGCAATGACTATATCACCGCGATTTTCTACGACGTCGCTGTTTGCAACCGACATAGCTGTTCCCCCGTTTTCCAAAGTAATGATACCGCCCGCCTCGTTGCTGATATTATCAGCATAAGCTGCTGTAATGCCGATCCCGGACTGCTTCAAAGTAATAACACCGCTATTGGCGACTGTCACCGGACTCGCAGGCGGCACGGGATCCCCGCCCCCTTCGGGAACCGTCTCCGGATTCAGCGCCGAGATACCTATACCGCCGGTACCGTCTGTCTCAATCGTACCGGCGTTTGTAATTGAACCGCTTCCACCCAAGAATAAAGCCGTCGCGTTATCTCCCGTTGCACTGATGGTACCAGAAGATTTAACCGTTACACCGTCTCCCAAAACTTTAACACCGAAAGAGTTACCGCCTTCGGCAGAAACTCTTCCCCGTTCCGCTACGGTAATAAAGCCTTCGTTCATCTGAATCCCGATTGTATTGTCGCCCCCTGTCGCCTCGACTATGGCATCATTATCACCGGCACCTATTTGAATATTATCACTTTTCGTTGAGTTAATGCCAATGGCATTCTCACCGGAAACCGATATTTTGCCGCGGTTGCCTATAGAGATAGTCGAAGTGGTGTCCGATAAAGAAGTTTTTTCGCTTTCATCATAAATTCCCTGAGCATTAGCACCGGTTACCTCTATTGAACCGGAATACTGAATACGGGAATCTTCACCGGAAGTTTTGATACCGAAAGAATCGTCACCCGTAACCGTAATGCTTCCCGTATAATTTCCATAAATGTAACTTGCAGAGGAATCAATGCCAATTCCCTTACCGTTAACAGTAATACGACCATTGTTTGTAGACGACCCGCTTCCGATATTGATACCAGTTCCCTCAGCGGAAAGAGTGATACTTCCGTTGTTAATGACACTGCCGCCGGAAGCATTGATCCCCGTTCCGCCTTTCTGCATCAAAATTGAACCGCCGTTGCTGACGTCAGACACAGTTGCATAAATGCCGGTGCCGTTTTCCTGCATCGTAATCGTGTTATTATTATCCGCTTCGCCATTACCGGCACGCATACCGACACCGCCGTTCTCAATCGTAATGGTGCCATCGTTGGTAATCGTCCCGCCGGTCGTTTTCATTCCCGCACCATCGGACACATTTAAAATGATTGCGTTGGAATTTGTACCCTTCCCGGCGCTGTCGACATTCATTCCGTCGGCCGTAAACTGACCGCCATCAATATCAATTGTTCCAGAATTAACCAATTCGCCTGCATCTAACGTACTGTCGGAAAGATACATTCCGGTAACGGTCGCTCTCCCCGAACCGCTGATACTGATTGAACCGCCATTGGTCGCCTTCCCGTAACCGCTGAGAGACATTCCAGTCAGCGAAGCCGGACGATCCCAGTTACTGGTCATCGTAATACTGCCGCTGTTTGATAATTCGATTCTTCCCGGAACGTTGGCCGAGCTGACTTCAGATATCCCTTTATCTAAAACGCCTGCCATGGCTATCAGCGAAACATTGGAACTTGTCGGCGTTACGGAATCGGAATTATACATATTAATCGTACCGTTATTAACGGCTTTGGTCGTCTCATCAGCCGTGTTCACCAGACTGGCCTGCATTCCGACCATTGTTCCGCTCATTGCCTGATTTTCTGCAAGAATTGTTCCACCGGCCTCGTTAGACACTGAAGCACCGGTATCTGCATACATACCGATAATTCGAGTCGCTGACACACCGGCGGCATAGTTTCCCGTCATAACCATATTCAGACTGGCACCCGACAAATTGCTGGCTAACGATGCCGAACTGGCGGCCATACCGATCGCTGCATTATGCGCATTAACACTGATAATGGCCTTATTATTGGCAAGACTGTTGTTTTCAGCCGCCATACCGACAGAAGCATCGCCGACGCTGATAACCGGAACCGCTCCGTCCGCGGCTGCATTTTCAATGGTCGCCCCTTCGGTCGCTTTTATACCGACGCGCAAAAACTCGGCATCATCCAGAATACTGTTGCTGTTCCAGTTCAAAATTGAACTTATCGGTGTCTGTGAACCGTTGACGTCATTGGTCGAATTATTCAAGACCGAAAGATTCGCACTGTTGGTATAGGCCGAGGTTTCACCGACTTCATGTATAATCGGCTTATAAGCGCCGCCCTCGCCTACCGGCGCTCCGACCGAGGGCGTCCCGGTTCCGGCCAGCGAAGCCATATTATGATCAGGATCTGGTTCAGGAACCGGTTCAGGCTCTGGTTCCGGCTCGGGTTCTGGTTCGGGCGTCACAGGCACATAATGCCCGCCTCCGCCGCCACCGCCTCCGCCGCCGAGCAAAAGCGCCGCAACCACACCGCCGAGCAAAATCACCCCGCCGATAAGTTTCCAATTTGAAGAGGTTTGCGGAACCCCATAATTGCGCGAATTAAAGCCTTCTCGAAAGAATGCCGGAATCCGATTCGAATTCATAAAGTTATCATAATCGACCGCGGCGATTTCATTCACGCAAGCAGGTCTGGGATTGGCCCCTGCCGCCCGAAACGAGTTATAAGCCCGATAATCTCGCTCTTTAATGGCCACGCAAAGTCCCGTATCGCCGTCTTCATTAGGCGTATCAATATCCAACCCGCGATCAACCGCCATTTTCAAAACATTAATCTTACCATCTGAGGCAAACTCATACATCTGATTCCAAGACTTCGGCGCCAAACCTCTTCCCCAAGCGGTCTGATTACCGAGAACCAAAAAAATGGATAAATATACCAAAACAGTTTTGAAAAATTTGTTTCTAAAAATCATAGAAATACAACCCCAATTTTAGTCAATACTTGATTTTTAGAAGAAATATCTTTTGGCGTCAAAAAAATATCTGTTTTAATCACAACTTATTAACACTAAATTAACCTTTAAGGAAGACGACAAGCGGCAAAAATATCCAAACTTTTATCATACAAAGCCGTTGTGACACCACCGATTCCCAAAACGCTATGAAACAAATTATCATGAGAATACTGCCGAGAGACATTTTTAAGCAAACATTCCTTATCCACACGCCAAGCCTTGGCCGTATCATCAGGCAGCCACATCAAAAACGGAATATGCGTTTGCGTATCGGGTGCAATCACATATGGCGCCGCATGCAAATAAATACCGTTCTCTCCGAGAGATTCCCCATGATCGGAAGCATAAATCAAAATCGGATGATATTTGCTCTGCAGTTGCTTCAACACCTCAATAATTTCGGCTAAAGACAAACTGGTTTCATAAATACTATTATCATAGGCATTAATAATTTCTTGTTGACTGCACAAATCCAAACGCTCGGTTTCGCAAGCCGGCATAAACCGTTCACTTTCCGGCCGATAGCGCAAATAATAAGCCGGCCCGTGGCTTCCTTGCTGATGCAAAACCACCACCTGATTTTGCGCCGTTTCTTCTATTTTTTGTGCCAAACCTTGAACCAAAGCCGCGTCAAGACAATGCCCGCCTTTGCATAAAACCTCCGTTTCCACTCGATTACAAACGCCCTTACAGCCAGAGTTATTTTCTCGCCACCAAACTTTATACCCCGCACGCTGCATAATATCGAGCAGATTTTCCGTATAAGCGGCTCGACTGGCACTAAAATTCTGCGCATTGTCGGCCGCAAACATACAAGGCACCGAAATTGCGGTAGACGTCCCGCAAGCCTTAACTTTCGGATAATTTATCAAATCAGCCGCAAAAGGTTCTAAAGGTTCATTAGTATCTCTCTCATAACCGTTAAGTGAAAAATTTGCCGCGCGCGCTGTCTCTCCGACCACCAAAACAATCAGATTCTTTTTGTTATCGCTAATTTGGTTGAAATCAAATTTTGCATCTTCACCGATTTTAACCAATGGCCGATTCGCACGCCATTTGATTTTAACTGCCGAAATAACCGCACCGATATAATTAACCGGCAACAAATAATATTTAACATCTCGATTATTGCGGGCAAATTGTGCCACATATTTAAAATTACCAAAAATCAACCCTGCCGCCACCGCAAGAGAAAACAATATCATGAGCAAGCGGTACCAAATTTCTCGCGATAGAGGCGCATAAATAATTTTTGTCTTATAAACAAGCCAAGCCGGAACAACACCAAAAAACAAAAAATCAGCCACAAAGGCCATATTAAACAGGTCTGCCGCTTCACTCTTGTCCGTTTCCAAAACATTAAGCAGCATAATCTTGTCAACGGCAATATTAAATGTCACCATAAAATAATAGACCACGCCGTTCATCAATAAGATTAAGATTGTTAAAGGCTTAAGCGTATATTTAAAAAACAACAGATTCGCCGCCAAATTAAATAATGCGGCAAAGCAAATAAAAGTTAAAGTTTGAAATAAACAACTCTCACCAAGTTCTTCAATTTTATTGAAAAATACTTGATTATAGAGCAGCAGCACGCCAGCCGCAAAAATCAGGTTAAACCTGACTGCCGAACAAGTCCAAAAATAACGTTGCTTAAAAAAAGAGCGTATTTTCAAGAAGTCGACAGCCATAGCAGAACCTTTCTTTGAAGAAATTTAAAATTCGCTTCTTGATTTAATACCGATACAGCTATATTCAAACCCCTGACGGCAAACTTCTTCTTTGTTTAAGATATTGCGCAAATCCATAATCTGCATTTGCCGCATTTTAGCCTTAAGTTTTTCCAAATCCAGATGTTTAAATTCTTCCCATTCGGTCAGAATAACGGCAATATCAGCACCCGCACAAGCCGTATAAGGGTCTTGCGCATAGCTGACCTTATCGCCTAAAATAACTCTGGCATTATCCATTGCCTTGGGGTCATAGACAGTAACATTTTGATTATAATGCAACAAATTTTGCAAAATCTGCATCGCCGGAGACTCGCGACAATCATCTGTTCCGCCTTTAAAGGCCAAGCCCAGCACCGCAATTTTGGCTTGCGGATTATGTTTAACGGCAGCGGCCACTCTCTTAGCCATTTCCAATTTGCGCTCATCATTTTTGGCAATGGTCGTTTCAATCAAATTAAGCGAAACACCGAATTTGCGCCCCATTTGTGCCATGGCATTCGTATCTTTTGGAAAACAAGAACCGCCATATCCCGGCCCCGGATTTAAGAACTTGCGCCCGATACGACTATCCAGCCCCATTCCTTTTGCCACTTCATTAATATCGGCACCGGCTTTTTCACAAAAATCAGCCATTTCGTTAATATAATGAATTTTCATCGCCAAAAAGGCGTTTGAGGCATATTTAATAGTTTCGGACGAACGACGATTAACCGCCAAAATCTCGGTTTTATCGGAAAAAGGCTGATATAAACGACGAATAACATCAAGAGCTTTTTCGCTGTTAGAGCCGATAACAATTCTGTCCGGATGAAAAAAGTCATGAAGCGCAAAACCCTCGCGCAAAAACTCCGGCAAAGAAATAACATCAAATTCCGCTTTCGGATTATGTTTTCTGATAATATCTTCAACCTCATCACCCGTACCGACAGGAACGGTAGACTTGGTTGCCACTACCGTATAACCATCCAAAAACGGAGCCAATTCTTCGGCCGCGGCATAAATATATTGCAAATCCGCCTCTTTTGTCACCGGATGCGGCGGGGTTCCAACAGCCAACATCACGACATCAGCTCCAGGAACGGCATCTTTCATATTTTGCGTAAAGCGTAAAGCGCCGGAATTTAAATGTTTCAGATAAAGCTCTTCCAACCCTTCTTCATAGAGTGTCACTTTTCCTTTATTAAGTGCTTCTATTTTCGCGGCAATTTTATCAACGCAAATAACCTGATTCCCAAGCTCAGCCAAACCGACACCGGTTGGCAGTCCGACATAACCCGTTCCGATAATTGCAATTTTCATCATAGTTCCTCAACATCTGTTAAACACAGTTAGAAGAGATTTTAAACAAAAGCTCAAAAAAAAGAAACGTTATTTACATTTTAACCACAGACATTGACATACCGCGCCGAATATTTGCAAATTTTCTGTTAGAGCCCCATAGACCGAACAACGGACAAACCGTCGACGGCGGCAGACACGATTCCTCCGGCATAACCGGCGCCCTCTCCGCAAGGATAAAGCCCTGAGATATTGGCTTGCATGGTTTCGTCGCGCAAAATTTTTATCGGTGACGAGCTACGTGATTCTACGGCGGTTAACACGGCATCCGGATAATCAAAACCGGGGAGCTTTTGCGCCATTAAGGGCAATCCCGCACGCAGAGTTTCATATACAAAATCAGGCAAACATTCCCTAAGATTCGCCGGCGTCACTCCGGGAATATAACTTGGCGTTACACTGCCGAGTTTTTTGCTGGCACGATTTGCCAACAAATCTTTAAGTAACTGAACCGGCGCAAAATAATTTTCTC